>DAOUEM010000001.1:0-10616 GCA_034430555.1 Anaerolineae bacterium
TGCGAGCCGGCGCTGCGCTTGTATGAATCTGGGCAGTTGGTGCAGCCGGTGCGGGTTGTCAACGGCTATCCGGTCTGGCGGTTAAGTTATAATCTGCACAGCAACGCCCGCATGGAGAGCCTGCACTACGTGAAAGTTCAATTGTGGGTCAGCCACCCGTACGATCCGAGGTAGGCATTTCTCGCAGAGCCCTGTGGCTAGGTGGTGGCATGAGGAGCATATTGGTGCGTAAATCGTTTGTTGTGTGGGCGGCTGTTGTGGTGACGCTGGCGGCATGTACGAATTCGCCGGTCGGGCCAGCCAACCCGACTCCTACGCCGACTCCAGAGCCGTGGCGTGCCGCTCTGGAACCGGTGACCCTGGAGAATGTGACGCGCTTTGACCGTCTCGGCGTGAACCGGTCCGTATCGGGTACCACGTACCATATGGATTTCAGCGATGACGGACAGTTGCTGCTGACCGTTTCCGGTGATGACGCGGTTCGAGTCTGGGATGTGTCGCTCGGCCTGGTCATGTGGTCCCTGGAACATGCCAATACCAGCCGGGCTTTTTTCATGGGGGACGACACCGCGATCGCGCTCGTGACCCGCGACCATGCGATCAAGATATACCGTCTAAGCGACCGGTCTTTGGTACGCACCTTTGAAGGTCACCCTGGCAATATCGGCCCCTCTGCGATCGCGCCGGATGGGCGCTGGCTGGCGCTGGGGGTGGAAGACGGGTCCGTTTACGTGTGGGACCTGGCGGAAGAAGGTCGCGTTTATCGCCTTGATGCACACATCTTCCCGGTACGCGAGGTGTACTTCAGCCCGGACAGCAGTCTACTGCTGACCGTCAGCGCCGAACGTGTCGTGCGGTTATGGGACATGGCGACCGGCAGACGCTCAACCGAGCTGACCGGTTTTGACAGCCGCCCCTATCTCGGCGCGTTCAGCCCGGATGGCGCGTTCGTGGTGGTGAGTTCGGTGAACGATGTCCGCGTCTGGACCAGCCGAGATGGCACGCCGTTGCAGACGATTACCACTGCCGAACGAGCCGCAATCCGGGCGGTCGCCCTGACCGCGGACGGTCGCCTTCTGGCCGGTGGTGAATATGACACGGTGTCGGTGTGGGACGTGGTGACCGGTGAATTACAGGCCAGCCTGCCCGATCACGGCCAGGATTTTCACCAACTGGTCCTGCATCCGGGCGGTGATTTGCTGGTCACTTTGTCGCGGCCCGGCAAGGTTTACCTGTGGGATATGACCAACCCCAACCAGCGCGTGCAAATCGGCGCCGTTGAAGATGAGGTTTCTATGGCCGGGTGGACGCCGGACGGCAGGATTCTGGTAATGGCCGCCGCCGATGGCTCGATGCATTTTTGGGGCATTCCTGGTGAGCCGGTGTCATCGGATGATTAAGTGGCCGTCAGGCAGGTGAGGGACGACTGGTATGTGGAAACAAAGGGGTTTGCTGATCATTGTGCTGGCGCTGCTGCTGGCAGGAACAGGCCCGGCTGTCTGGGCGCAGGGCGACCCTGAGCCGGATTTCACGGTGGATTGGTGCGTGATCGTCAACGGACAGCAGCAGTTGGACGGCCTGCTGGCGGACCTGCCGTTTATTCCAGCGGACCAGGTCACCGCCTTGCTGCGGGCCGATATCTCCGAACCCGGCGTATACGATGTTACCGTGCCGGTTCTGGTGGGGGGCGTAAGCAGCTTCGCCGATCTTTTTAACATGGGTCCTGGCGGCTTCAGTAGTCTCCAGTTTGAGGATCGAACGCTGGTGATTGCGGTCCGTGATAGCGGCATAAACTGCGCGACCGGCGATCCCTACGGCGTGGTGCGGTTGTGGGATGACCGGGTGACGATGGTGATCTATCGCAACGTCAACTATGACATGGCGTTTTACTTCCCTAACGGGCGCCACGTGCACACCACCCCGTTCTGGATGCTGGTCGGCCCCTTCGAAGCCAATCAACTGATCGACGAGCATGAAACCATCGGCGGTACGTTGCGCTTGTATTATCTCTACGATGGTTTTTTCCAGATGAACTGGTATGGGCCGGATGGTTCGCTGGCCCTGGAGATTCCCTTCACTTACCCGGAACCCTGCGTCGATGCGCCGCCTCGTGAAGCGCGGGTATGTGACCGCTGACCGACCGCGCAGCCGAACATTTTACATCAAAAAACCGCCATCACCCCTCCGATGGCGGTTTCATATTTGCTGCCCGGCGTCAGTCATCGCCGCTGTAAGTATCCATGTCGATGACGACTTCTTCATCCGTATAACCGATCACCTTGCGGGGTTTGCTGCCGCTGGTCGGCGGTCCTACGACATTACGCTCTTCCATCACATCGATCAAGCGGGCGGCCCGGGTGTAACCAATCCGCAGTTGACGCTGCAGCAGCGATACTGATGCTTTTTTGAGCCGCCGCACCACTGCCACCGCTTCGTCGTAAAGCTCGTCCACGTCGTCCGACGAATAGCGTTTGTCCGGTTTGGGTGCGACTTCATCCCAGAAGTTGGTTGAGCTGCCGGTGGTCGGCCGCTGCTCTGGCGCGCCGTACTTCTCCCCCCGACTGCGGATCGGCTCGATGCCAACGGACGGGCGCGAAAGGTTTGAACGGCTGCTGCCCAAACCAGGGCTGCTGCTGTCCAGCCGGGGAGGTGGCGACACATGGGTCGTCGATGACCGGCTCTCTACGACGCGGGTGCCCTTCCAATGGTTGACCAGCCGGTTTAGCTCGGTATCGGAGACGAATACACCCTGTAACCGGGAGGGGGCGGCGGCATCCGGGGCCTGGAACAGCATATCGCCGCGCCCCAGCAGCTTTTCTGCCCCGGGTTGGTCCAGGATCACGCGGCTGTCGACCGACGAGGCCACGGCGAAGGCCACGCGGGCCGGGAAGTTCGCCTTGATCAGGCCGGTGATGATGTCTACCGATGGGCGCTGGGTGCTGATGATCAGGTGGATGCCGGTGGCACGGGACATCTGCGCCAGGCGCGTGAGCACGCGCTCGGTTTCATCCGGGGCGAGCATCATCAGGTCGGCCAGTTCGTCCACCACGATGACCAGGTAGGGCAGGGGTTTTTCATCCGGCCCCAGCATGCTGTTGTAATTGGCGATGTTACGGGCGCCGCGCTCGTTAAACTTCTTGTAGCGGTCGTCCATCTCGCGGGTTACCCACTTCAACACGCCGACAATTCGCTCCAGGTCGACCACGACCGGCGCGACCAGGTGCGGGATGCCGTTGTAGCCGGTCAACTCCACCCGCTTAGGATCGACCATAATGAAACGCAGGGTATCCGGCGTGTTTTGCAGCAGCAGGCAGGTGATCAGGGCGTTGACCAGCACCGATTTGCCGGACCCGGTTGTACCGGCGATCAAAAGGTGCGGCATGGCCGTCAGATCGGCGGATACCGGCGCGCCGTCAACGCTTTGGCCCAGGCCGATGCGTAGCCAGGAGTCGATTGCCTCGAATTCCGGGCTGTCCATGATATCGCGCAGACTGACCAGCGCCGTTTCGGCATTGGGGACTTCGATGCCCACAAACCCTTTTCCGGGCACAGGTGCTTCGATACGAATCGAGCGCGCGGCCAGGGAAAGCGCCAGGTCATCGGCCAGGCGGGCGATAGCCTGCACCTTCACGCGGGTGCGTTTGCCGCCGCGCGATTCGATGTAGTCCGGTTCCACGCCGAACTGTGTGATCACCGGGCCGGGATTCACTTCCACCACTTTGCCCGGCGCGCCAAAGCTGGACAGCGTGTCCTCGATGATACGGGCCCGGTCGAGCAGTACATCGTCGTTGATATTTTGTTCGGCCACCGGGTCCAGGATTTCGCGGAAATCGGGCACTATCCACTGTTCGGACTCGGTCGGCTCAGGAAATATCGTACGGGCTACCGGCGCGGATCTTGCCATTGAAGTCGGGCGGGCCGGGGTCGGCGGTGTATAACGAGGCGCCGGTGCGGGCGTTGGTGCCGGTTGTTCGGGTGCCGCCTGCCTGATAGGCCTGGATTCGAAGGCGCGCGAGGGGGCCACAGTTGATGGCCTGGACGGGAGGTAATCGAAGCTGTCATCTTCATCCTCGTCCTCTTCGTCCTCCTCTTCCTCCATATCAGTCATATCATCATCGGTCTCACCACGTTCGTCATCGAACAGGAAAAGGTCCTCGTCCTCCTCGTCTTCGTCAAGGTCTACGATCTCGTCTTCAAAATCGTCATCCTCGTTTTCGTCCATGTCGTCCAGACTGGCAAACACCCGGGATGGGGCTGAGGTTACCCTGGGCATGTCGATGATAACCTCATCATCATCGAATTCCTCGTCCTCCTCGTCTTCGTCGTCCGCGTTGGCAGCATCAATTTCGATCACCGGTAAATCGTCATCGGCCAGGGGGCTGTCGGGCAGTGGTTCGTAGACCGGTTCGTTAGCCAGGACCTCATCGTCTTCCTGTTCATCCTCATCGTCAGGCTTGTCGTTGACGGATGGTTTGGCAAACTTGCCTTCGAGGGCGGCGCGCTCCGCCGGTGAAAGGCCGGCCCCGCGCTGACGCAGCGACATGCGGCGCTGGGCCAGGTCCGGGTTGCGTGGTTGGGCCGGGCGCATGAAGGACAGATCCTCATCCGGACTTTCTTCTTTATCCGGCTCTTCATCATCAGGCTCAGGCGTGATAGGGCTGACCGGTTGGACCTTTTCCGCCGGTCGCGGCGCTGGCGTCAGGCCAGATCGAATCTCTGCTGGTGTACGCGTTCGTGCTCCGCCAAGGAGCAGGTCACTGGCCTGGGAAGACGCCTCTGCTGTGGTGCCGGTTGTCACCGCTGCCGGTTCATCCGGTGTGTCGTCATCCAGCGCCAATGGACTGGTTGGTTTCGGCGTGTTTTCCTCGTATTGTGGGCGCCGGACCCGCATCAAACCCGGCTTGAGTGTCACCGGACCTTCACTTGTTTTTTCGTCATCCGCGTTACCGGCGGCTGCCGACATGCTGGCCGGCGGTGGCGTAGAGGCTGTTGACGCACGTACCGACGCCGTGCTATCCGGTGTTGTCGGAGATGGAGCCGGTTCGTCCGCTGCCGGGCGGCTGATCACCCGCGTTGTCGAGGCGCGGTTGCTGACGACAGGTGTGCTGCTGGCGGTCGTCGTACTGCCAATGGACGGCTTGTTTTCGCTGCTGGCGGTGGTTTCCGCCGGTTCTTCTGCGGTTGCGTCGATTTCGGCAGCATCGCGCCCACGGCGGCGGATCAGCGGCATCTGCTGGAGACGCCCTGCCGGGGTTACTTCTGGTTCTGGTAGGGCTTTCTTGCTGCCAGCGGTTTCCTGCAAGGCCGCACTGGATACGGCTGCCTCGCCTTCAAGCAGCTTGTCGATCTGCGGCTGGCTGGCAGCGAGCGCCCGCCGGGCAGCCGCGCGTTCCGCCCGAACCACGCTGTAGCGGGTGATGACGCGCTTGGAAATACGGTCGACAAAGCCGATAATGTCGGCGATGCTTAGGTCGGTTGCCACGATGATGCCGATACCCCACCAGCCTACCAGCATGCAAAAGGTGCCAATATCACCCAGGGCGCGGATCAGCGTCATGTATATCAATCCGCCCACCCAGCCGCCGCCATTACCAGTCTCGGCCGCCAGATCGGAGAAAGCCTGAAGCTGATCCAGTGTCTGGACCGGCTGCGAGAGCAAGTGTATGAAGTGCGCGGTGGCCAGTGCCCCCAGGTAAGTGATGACCCAGCCGACGATCTTGACGTAGTCGGCCTCGGGGGCGCGGTCGCCAAAGTGGCGCCAGATCAGCCAGATACCGGCACCGCCCAGGGCTACCGGCACGGCTGCCCAGCCCACGCCGACGAGCTGGTAGATCAGGCGCAGCAGTGTCCGGCTGAGATCGCCCTGGGTCGAGCTGATGGCCCCAAAGAAGATGATGGCGGCCAGGATGACCAGCGCCCAGCCGGCAATATCCAGCTTAAGATCGAGCGCGATGCCCTCATTTTTGATGCGCGGGCGCTTGGCGGATTTAGGCAGCGGTTTGGCTCGCCTGACGCCGCGCGGCGCCGACGGCTGGCTCTGAGTCCGGCTGGCTTTTTCGCCGCGATCCCGGCCAAAAGGCAGCGAGATATTGAACCGTGACTTTTTCTCGGCGGTACGGCTGCTGCCCAGACTGTCCCTCGTGCTGCGATCGCCGCCCCGCCGGCCCAGGTTGCGGGTCTGGCTGGCGCGGCTGCCATAGCTGCTGGTAGATGGCTGGCTGCTGGCAGGGCTGGTCCCATAGCGACTGGTCGTGCTGGCGCGGGTGCTTGTGCTGGGACTGCTGCCTTTTTCATCACCGCCGCCGGGCAGGCGTTTGCGAATCTTACTCAGCCCACCCCCCAGACCGCTCAGGCGTCCACCCAGGCCGCCGCCGGAAACCGCCTTTTTATCGGTGGCGGCGCCGGCCCTGGTGGTTGACCGGTCACGGGACCCGGAAGATGACTCGCGTCCCCCTCGGCCGGGCAAAGACAGCCCTCTTCGCTTCTGTCCTGCGGCAGTGCTGCTACTATCGGCAGTGCTGCCATAGCGGCTGGACGTGCTGCTGGTACCGCTGCCGTAGCGGCTGGGCGTCGTACTGCTGTCCTGGCTGCTGGTACCATAGCGACTGGGCGTGCTGCTGCCAGCGCCATAGCGGCTGGAAGAACTGCTGTCCTGGCTGCTGGTACCATAGCGACTGGGCGTGCTGCTGGCAGTGCCGTAGCGGCTGGGTGGGCTGCTGTCCTGGCTGCTGCCGGTGCCATAGCGGCTGGTCGTACTGCGGCTGGTACCGCTGCCGTAGCGACTGGACGTGCTGCGCCCGTAACTGCTGGCATCATCATCCAGGTCATCGTCGTCGTCTTCCCGGCCATAACGGCTGGACGTACTGCTGCCAGCGCCATAGCGACTGGAAGCGCTGCCGCGACTGCTGGAATCCGAGTCGATGTCGTTTATGTCTTCGTATTCATAGTCGTCATCGTCATAACTGCTGTAGAACGGCCCCCCGCGCTCCTCTTTTTTGGAGTCTTTGGGGGCGTCTTCATCGTCAGAGTCGGACGAACGTTTGTTCCAGAATGGGGTATGTCTGTCAGTCATGATACCTGTATCATCCCAATCCGTTTACTTTGCCTGCGGTCTATTCTTGGCGGGAAATTGCTACTGCTACTGGAGCGGAAAAGGTACGGTCTGCGTTGAAGTAAGTATACCTCACGCCTGTTCCATCTCCACTTTATATATACCACAGCCCCGGTCCTTTTCATAGTCGGGAGCAGGGCTGTGGAGAGCCGGTTAGAGAGAAACGTGTACCTTCTAATACTGTATACGAGATTTGTCCTTATGAAGTTTCACGTAAGCGAAAGTGGTTGAGCCTACTCAACTCACGGACCTGCTCTGCAGCATGGTACGAGGAGCGCACCAGTGGCCCGCTTTCCACCCATTTGAAGCCCAGGTCCAGTCCGATGCGTTTGAACTCATCGAATTCCTGGGGCTCGTAGTAACGCTCGATGGGCAGGTGTTTTTTGCTGGGCTGGAGGTACTGGCCGATGGTTAGAATATCGACCTCGAGTCCGGCCAGGTCTCGCATGACCGCCACCACCTCGTCGAAAGTTTCGCCCAGGCCGACCATGATGCCACTTTTGGTCAGCACGAGCGGGTCCATCTGCTTGGCGTTACCGAGCGTCGTTAATGCCCACTCATAATGATCCTGGGGCTGGACCTTGCGGAACAGACGCGGCACCGTCTCCACGTTGTGATTGAGGATTTCCGGCTGCGCATCCATGACGATTTTGAGGGCATCTGCATTGCCCTTAAAGTCCGGGATCAGCACTTCGATGCTGCATCCCGGCTGGACCTGGCGGATACGGCGGATGACCATGGCGAAGATCGGCGCGCCGCCATCCTGACGTTCGTCGCGGTTTACGCTGGTAATAACGACGTGTTTGAGGTTCATCTGGCGCACGGCTTCCGCCACACGCAGCGGCTCCTGCCAGTCTATGGGGCCGGGACGTCCGGTTTTGATGTCGCAAAAGCCGCAGGACCGGGTGCAGGTGTCGCCCAGCATCAGGAAGGTGGACGTGCCCGCGCCCCAGCATTCACCGATATTGGGGCACATCGCTTCTTCGCAGACCGTATTCAATTGTTTGCTGCGCATCAGGCCGCGCACCATTTCGTACGTCTCACCGGAGGGCGCGCGCACTTTGATCCAGCTCGGGCGGCGTTTGGGTTTGTCCGGTGGTTCGGGCTTGGTTACCGGGATGTCGTTGGTGTTGATAGTGTCTGTCACGTCGGACTCCAGTGTCAGTATGACTATTTGTCAGCAGTATCGCCATGGTTCGAGGATTCCAGCTGTTCCAGCCATCCTGGGAGGAATTTGCGCGCGATCATGAAGCCAATGGACAGGGTGATGACGGTGCCAATACTGCCCACGGTCACCAGGACGTCGAGCCTTTCCCGCAGTACCTGGGAGATGATCCCCGCTCCGACGGCCGTGCCCAGCATGACACTCGGTATACGCATCACACCTAGCAAAATCATCGTGAACAGCAGCGAGAGCGGCGCTGCCCCGGCCACAAAATAGGCCACGTCGCCGGTCAGCATATTGACGGCGATCAGCGACCAGGGTTGCTTCTTGATCGCCTTGACCAGCCGCCAGGGTGATTCTAGCAAGCCGGGGAAACGTGCCACGATCGCTTCCAGGCTAACGCGCCGGACGGCCAGGTAGATGATCAGCCCGCTGCCCGATGCCGAAATCGTGGACAGTACGGTAGTTTCCCAAAAGCCAAAAGTCGCACCACCGATCATATCCAATGGCAGCCCTGGCAGCCAGGGTACGAACATCTGCGCCGAATACAGCACCAGGTAGGCGACGATGCCGAGCACACCGGCTGCTTCCAACTGCGCCCCCAGGTGTTCAGGATCGGCAAAGATGGGTGCCAGCAAAAAGTACAGGCCGATGGAAAGCGCCACGTAGAATCCGATGGCCAGCAGCCGGCTGCGCACGCCTTTGGACCCGGCCTCCGCTGTCTCAGGTGGAGCTTCCTGCTCTACAGCGGGTATTTGTGAAGATGGTTGGCGGTTATTGGGATCCAGGCTCATAAGTCTCTATGGGTGTTGTCACAGTAAGGCGGCGTCTTGGTATGTTTGCAGCGGCACAGCTTGACCGTTTCCGGCTGTTCGAGGACAAACTCGACTGGGCTGAAGACCCCCTCTTTCCGGTGTGAGCCATCGCAAAAAGGCTGGTCTCCCGACAGGCCGCAGGCGCACCACCAGTAGGTGCCCGCTTCCAGTTCCAGCGTAACCGGTGACTTGAAAGGAACATTTGGCTCGGCCAAGAGAGAGACTCCTTAATTTCCAGTAAAGACAGGTACTTTAAGAATGCAAAACGACCGCAGGCGCTGAGATTATCCCGGTTAGCATACCATAAATCGGGGTCATCTGCCTGGGCTTCTTGTTTTTAGACGTATTTCATATATGTCTTTATTCGTCCAGGCCACAAGCTGGTCACAGGCTCTTGCTCTCCCGGACTTATTGCCCCTATCCCCGGCTGTCCGGTACAATGCGTCGCGTAAAAGTAACCGCTGGGAACGCCTCATGTTTTTTACCAACCAGCTTCTCGCGTGGTTCCGCGCCCATCAGGCCGATCTGCCCTGGCGGCAGGATCGCAGCCCCTATCGCGTCTGGCTGTCGGAAATCATGCTCCAGCAGACCCAGGTTGGGACCGTGGTCGAATACTACCGACGATTCCTGGAACGGTTTCCTACGGTGCAAGCCCTGGCCGAATCCTCTCTGGACGACGTGCTCAAGATGTGGGAAGGGTTGGGGTATTACAGCCGGGCGCGCAACTTGCATCGCACAGCCCGGAAGGTGACCGCTGAGAATAACGGGCAATTCCCCGGCACGGTTGAGGAACTGATCGACCTGCCCGGCATCGGGCGGTATACTGCTGGCGCGATTGCCAGCATTGCCTTTGGCTTGGATGCGGCCGTGTTGGATGGCAACGTGATCCGTATCCTGACGCGGCTGTACGATATCAGCGCTGACGTGAGCCAGCACGGCACCCGCCAGCGTCTGTGGGCGTTAGCCGAATCCCTGGTGCCACCAGGCGAGGCTGGCGACTTTAACGAAGCTCTGATGGAGCTGGGTCGTGTGATCTGCAAGCCGCGCGCCCCCCTGTGCCAGGAGTGCCCGGTGCGCGACCACTGCCAGGCTTTCGCCGCCGGTACCCAGGTGGAGCGCCCGGTCAAACGTCCCCGGTCGCCAACGCCGCATTATGACGTGGCAGCCGGCGTCGTCTACGAGCAGGGGGAGCAGGCAACCCGCATGTTGATCGCCCAGCGCCCGGCGGAGGGGCTGCTGGGTGGATTGTGGGAATTCCCCGGCGGCAAGCAGGAGGATGGCGAATCCCTGCCGCAGGCACTGGCCCGCGAATTGCGAGAGGAGCTTGGGATCACGGTCGATGTTGGCGATTTCCTGGTGCAGGTCAAACATGCCTTCACCCATTTTCGTATCACGCTGCATGCGTTTGAGTGCCGGCATACGGGCGGGGAACCGGCTGCCCTGGGGGTGGCCGACTTTGCCTGGGTAACCCTGGCGGACATGGATCGTTATGCGTTTGGCAAAGCCGACCAGGCTATCATTGCCG
>DAOUEM010000002.1:0-14176 GCA_034430555.1 Anaerolineae bacterium
CAAGATCCGCCCATATGCCCCCCGGCTCAGCGATGCCATCCCGCAGCAGCCGGACATGATCGGAATGGTCCATTAACCGCCCTCCCTCGCCATACCGCCGAAATTATTTAGGTGTCGCCGCCCAGCAGCTTCCCAGGAAAAGACGTGTCCATCTGGTCTTGACAACCCGTCAGAGGCCAAGGGAATTTAGCCCAGCCTGCCGCCGCATATCCATAAATGTCCGGCAGCGCCTGGTATCAATCACAGGAGCAGAAGGCTGGAGACCGCCTGCCGCCCAGCATACGCCTTTGGTGAGTATCGGAAATAACACGCTTCGGGCATAATCACAAACGAACCACCCGTGCGGCCGCCGACCATGTTGGAACCAGCGCCGCCCGGAGCACGTCTACAAGGATGGGCACGCCCAACGAACAACCGTAATCTACGGCGTGCGGCGGTTATGCGTAGGAATAGCGGAGGCCAAACAACCAGCGCCGCCTGATATCATCAGCCATAATAGATTCAGCACCGTAACGCTACACACACATATGATGAACAGAACACGCCATCCATTACCCAACCCAAGAACCGTCAAACGCGTGCGCGCGCGCTCCTCTCAGAACGGTCGAAAAGCCGTCCGGCGCCGGACCAAGGCACGCCTTACTCCGTTACCGGGCCTGTTACCGGCAATGCCGGCCGCCGGTGGATTACCCGCATCCGCCAGACAGCCAGACCGCCGTATCGTCAAGAGACAACGGCGAAACCGGATGCGCCTGCTGTGGTGGGCGTTGTTGATGCCGAGCGCCGGGTTAGTGGTAGTGGGGCTGGTGACCGTGCTGGTTCTGGCCGTCAGTTTCAGCCTTGTCTTTAACAACCGCATCCTGCCCAATGTTTACGCCAGCGGTATTTCGCTGGGCGGCCTGACTCAGGAGGAAGCTGCCATCGTCTTGCGCCAGGAAGGGCAATCGGTCATCCTGCGGGACGGTCCGCGCCAGTGGACGGTCGAGGCGGCTCGCCTGGGAATCACGATGGATACTGACGGAACGGCCGCCCTGGCTTACCAGCAGGGCCGCAGCCAGGGATCCCCGCTGCAGCGCCTGTTCACCACTGCCGACCTGACGCCGCGGATAACGGTCAACGAATCACGCCTGCGTGAAACGCTGCTGGAACTCTCAGCCCAGTTCGAACGAGCACCGGTCAATGCGGGCGTGCACCTCCAGAATGGCCGGTTGCAGGCCACGCTCCCGGTACCGGGACGCACGCTGGCGCTGGAACCCACCCTGGTCCGTTTTCAGGCGGAGGATGCACTGGCAGATTGGACGCTGGACCTGGTGATGGCCGACATCGCACCGGCGGTCACCGATGCCAGCCCCCTGGTCGCGGAAGCCGAGCGCCTGCTCGCCCATACCCTCGACTTCCGCGTATACGATCCGGTAACCGGGGATACGGTGTTCTGGCAAGTGCCGCCCGAGACATGGAGCGCCTGGCTGTCCATTGCACCGGATGATACCGCTCCGCAGGCCCTGGCGTTAACGGTCGATGAAGAGCGTGTCCACGACTATCTGACGGCGCAGGCAGCCGCTACTTTTGATCACAGCCGGTACATCGACGTGGCTGAGGCAACGGCCTTTGTACGCGAATCCATCGAAGCCCAGCAGCCGGCGGGTTATGTGCGGGTCTACCATCATGATAGGCAGTACATGGTGCAGCCCGGCGAATCCCTGATCAGCATCGCCTGGGATCATGGCGTGCCTTACCCCTGGATTATGCAGGCCAATCCCGGCCTGGGCAGCCTGTCACCCGGCCAGACGATCACCATTCCTTCGCCAGACAACTTCCTGGAATTCCCGGTCGTGCCGACCAAACGCATCGTAGTCAGCATCAGCCAGCAGCACGCCTGGGTCTATGAGAACGACCAGCTCAAATGGGACTGGACCATCAGCACCGGTATCTATGACAGCCCGACCTGGCCCGGCATCTACCAGATTATCTCTCATGAGCCAAACGCTTACGCCGCCAACTGGGACCTTTACATGCCGCATTTTATGGGCGTTTATCGCCCGATCCCCGGCTCAAACTTCACCAATGGTTTCCACGGCTTCCCCACCCGCGGCGGCAGTCAGCTTCTATGGACCAACAGCCTGGGCACGCGGGTGACGTACGGCTGCATCCTGCTGAGCAACCCGAACGCCGCAGCGCTCTATGACTGGGCTGACGAAGGCGTGGTTGTGGAAATCCAGGGCTGAGCCAGGGCGACCACCCTCACCAGAAACTAACTGCGCACCTCGCCAATCACGTCCGGCGACGTCTTGGTATACAGGCAAAAGCCTATCCGCGCGGGATAGGCCTTTGCACGACAGGTCGATATCAGGAACAGGATCAACTGGATGAGGTTCGGCCAAGTCGACGTGTAAGCCGCATTCTGTCCCCGTGATGGGTGGCGATCATCTATCTAGCCCAGACGTTACCGCCTGGGTCGAGCAACTTACCCGGCGCTCAAATGAAACGGGCCGTTTCTCACGCCTGCTTAGTCTTGCTCCCGGTGGGGTTTGCCTGGCCGCCGCTGTCACCAGCGACGCCGGTGCGCTCTTACCGCACCGTTTCACCCTCGCTCGCAGCGTTTGCCGCGGGTAATGTACCTCTCTGTTGCACTATGCCGTCGGGTCACCCCGCCTGGCCGTTAGCCAGCACCGCGCCCTGTGGAGTGCGGACTTTCCTCACCCCGACCGTACCACCGTACAGCCGGGCTGCGATCGCCCTGTCAACTTGGCCACCTTCATTATACCATGACCGCTATCGCCCGTCTGTACCGCCGGTGAGCATATCGGGCTGTGACCCGCCCAGGCTGGCCGGCAGGTCATCCAGGATAGCCTCAATGGTCATCAACTGGTGATGGGCGTTGCGTCCCCACAAGGCGTCCGGCGTCAACAGAAGGGCGGCACGGAGATCGTCGGCTGCCGCTTGATAATCGGCGTCGGCCTGGTGCGCCATACCCCGGAAAAACAACGCCTCGCTGCGGTGGGGCTGTAACCGCAGCACCTCAGTGAAATCGGCGATGGCTTGTTCCATGTCTTGCAGCTCGCGCCAGTAGATCAAACCGCGGGCCAGGTAGGCCTCAATCAAGTCCGGGCGGGCCAGGAGCGCGCGGGTAAAAGCCGCCGCCGAAGCGCGGTACAGGTCACGCCGGACCATGCGATGTCCCCAGAAGCGCAGCATCAACCCCTGCTGGTATGCCCACCAGGCGCGCAGCCGTCCGCCAATGGAAGCACTGTTCATATCCGCCCCCTTGTTACGCCCCGATGGTGGTATGGATTTCCCCGTCCGGGGAACGCCAGGCCACGGCCATATGCCGCGAACTGTGGGCAAACCCGATGTTCCCATCGCGATCGACCACGATCACGCCCGCTTCTCCGCCGACCCGTTCGCGCAGTATCGCGATCGCCCGGGCAGCAGCTTGCGGCGCGATCAACCCCCCGGCGATGGCATCGGTGGCCGTTTTACTGAGCAGCACACGCATAATCATCTCGCCATGCCCGGTTGCCGAAGCGCCGCCGCTTTGATTGTCCGCGTAAGCCCCGGAGCCGACCAGCGGCGAATCGCCCACGCGGCCCGGCAGTTTGAAGGCGATGCCGCCGGTGGAAGTCGCCGCGGCCACGTTGCCGGCCCGGTCGATCGCCACCGCGCCAACCGTATCCAATACGGCCTGCTTGTCGGGTTCGGCAGGTGCCTGCTGACGACTGGCCTGCTGCCGCTGCTGAAAGCGCGCGACTTCCCGAGGGACGGTGAGTTCCGCCTGGCTGCACAGCCGCAGTCCGACCTGCTCGGCGAAACGCCGCGCCCCTTCCCCAACCAGGACGCTGTGCGCCGTGTTTTCCATGATACGCCGGGCAAGCGTGATGGGGTTGGCGATACCCCGTACGGCCGCCACCGCACCCAGCCGGAGGGTGGCGCCTTCCATGATCATGGCGTCCAACTCGATCTCGCCCACACTATTTAACACACTGCCGACTCCGGCATCAAAGGTGGCGTTGTCTTCCATCGAGCGCACGGCGGCTTCGACGGCATCAAGCGCCGATTCCCCCCGGTCCAACAAATGCCAGCCGACTTCATAAGCGGCCCGGCAACCCGCCAGGTAATCGGCATGCGCGGACTCGGGGATATCACCAGCGCCACCATGAACAATCAGAGCAGGAATAGGCATACCAGGTCCTCATCCGTCGAGATAAACGAAGGTTTTACGTTCACGCTCAGCAGGCCATCAAGGGGCAAAAAACCGCCAACGCCAGTCAATTATAACCCACCGGATGTACATCACCATAAGGCGATCAGTTATGGGAGCACAGCCCTGTCATGAACTGCTCAGGCTGTTTCTTTGCCAATTGTCCCTGAACGCCTACAATTCCTTTTAGCTAACAGTGTTTTATCAGGCAGCCTTGATGACCCGGCAGGACCACACGTGAATAGTAGGAACCCCATGTCCGCACCCCGAGTCCGACGGTTCAAGCTCCGCCCGTGGATGGTGGCCCTCGCCCTCTGTCTGCTGTACCTGGCGGCGGTGTTTGTGATCAACAGGTCGGACCCGCTGGTGTTCGTCACGTTGGGCACCCAGTTTACCGAGGGCGACCCGACCGGCAGCGAGGGCTACGACGGCCAGTTCGTTTACTTTATCGCTGCCGATCCCTTTACCGCGCCGGACCTGATCGACGCACCGGCCTACCGCTACCAGCGCATCCTGCTGCCGGCCATGGCGCGGCTGCTGTCGCTGGGACAGGCTGAGTTGGTCCCGTGGGTGCTGCTGCTGATCAACCTGGCGGCGCTGGCGGGCGGCACCGCCATCCTGGAACGGCTGCTGCAAGCCCAGGGAGTCAGCCCCTGGTATGCGCTGACCTACGGCCTGTTTGGCGGCATATTCATGGCGGTCCGGCTGAGCGTCACCGAGCCGCTGGCCTATGGGCTGGTGCTGGCGGCCATCTGGCTGGAACGTGACGAACACCCCTGGTGGATGGCGGTCGCGCTGGCGTTGGCCGCGCTGGCGAAGGAGACCACCCTGCTCTTCGTCGGGGGGTATGGGCTGTGGCTGCTGGTCGAAGGCCGCTGGCGTGACGCGGCACGATTGGGGCTGGTGGCCGGGGGGGCGTTCGTCATCTGGCAGGCGGTGTTGTACAGCCAATTCGGGCAGTTGGGCATCGGCTCGGGTGGTGCGAGGGCCACGCCGTTCGAGATCATCCCGTACAATGGCTTCTGGCGGATTTACACTGATACGGGCAGTCTGCGAGTCTTCGTGGTATTTGCCGGGCTGCTGGTCCCCAGCACGATCATCCCCAGCCTGTGGGCGCTGTGGCGTTCCGGGCGAGAGGCGTTAAAGCGGGCCGCGCATCCTTACGTTTACCTGCTGCTGGCCAATGCTGCGATCATCCCATTCGTGCCCTTCAGTACCTTCCGCGAGCCATTGGGCATGATGCGGTTCATCGCCGGCCTGGTGATAACGGTGGTCCTTTATGGGGCGTTAAATAAAGAACAACGCACGCTGCGCTACAGCACGTTGTGGATCGTCTCGCTGCTGCTGGTACTGACCAGCGGCTGACGCTCTACTGTCCACCCAGGGTGAGCATCTTCCAGACCGTCCGGATGATGATCTGCAAATCGAGCAAGACCGACTGGTGGCGAATGTAAAACAGATCGTACTGTAACTTGATGAGGTGATCGGTCGTGGTATTGCCGTAATGATAACGCACCTGGGCCCAACCGGTCACGCCAGGTTTCACCGCCAGGCGCGCCCGATAAAAGGGAATATCCCTGGTCAGATTATCAATGAACTCCGGGCGCTCCGGGCGCGGCCCGATCATACTCATCTCTCCCATTAAAACGTTCCACAACTGAGGCACCTCATCCAGGCGGCTTTTTCGCAGCAGCCGCCCTAACCGCGTGATACGAGGATCGCCCTCCCCGGTAAAAACTGGGCCGGTATGTTTTTCAGCATCGGGGATCATGGAACGCAGCTTGAACACCTGAAAGGTGCGCCCGCCCTTACCGACGCGCACCTGCCGGAAAAAGATCGGGCCACGTGAATCGATCCACATCACCAGGGCCAGCGGCGGCAGAATCACGGCAAACACCAGCAATCCCGCCAGGGCCATCAGGATGTCCATGGAACGTTTGAGCACCGGGTAGGGATCGAAGATGGATGCCGTCTCTACCGGCAGGATAATCGCCCAGTCCTTGCCAACGTGTTCAACTGGTACACGACCCGTCAGGCGCTCGTACAGCAGCGCCATGGGCACAATCGATATGCCCTGCTCATAACAGGCCATGAGTCCCTGGAACAATTCGCCGGACAACTCGCTGGGTGTGGCCACGATCAACTCGCTGACATCGCGTTCTCGCGCCAGAGCGAGCATTTCACTCCCGACGCCGATCACCGGCAGCCCGGTGATCTCAAGCGCCCGGTCTACGCTCGTTCCGACTGCACCGACCAGGTTGTACTGGCCGATAGCATGTTCCTGGATCGCCTGCACGATGATCTCAGCACCCCACCCCGTGCCGATGACCATCGCCCGCCGCCGTTCGCTCGCCCAGCCCATCAAAAAAGGCCGCCACAGGCGCCATAACATGATCATCAAAAACGAAGATAGCGCATAGTACAGAATAAACAGGCGGGGCAGCGCCTCACGTGGGGAAAGGAAAAAAATGATCAGGTAAACGACCAGGGTCTGCAAGGTGATCAGCACCAACCGCCCCATCGCCAGGAGACGGTTCGCGGCCAGTTCCAGGTCATAAAAATCATTGGCGGAGGCCAACAGCAGCCACAATCCCGGCAGAACCAGCAACCAGTAAGACTGTTCCAGCACAAACTCCAGGTTAAAAGGCCGGCGGCGGTCGACCAGCGTCCAGACCAGCAGCGCGATCAAGACAGCGATCACCGTCGCCAGCACGTCACCGAGACGCAGCAGTAAGCGGCGCTCGCTGATGCGTAACTGGGCACGGCGACGACCGGGTCTGGGTTCAAAGAACATAGTTGTCTTCTATCGCTCACTCACGGGTCTGACCATATTCTAGCACCATCAACCCGGCGCGAGAACCGGGTAAAACGTCCGGTCGCCATCAGCAGACAGATCACCAGCGACCCGCCGCTGATCAGCACGCCAACAGCCAATGACTCCTCACCAAACACCTGCTGCCGGAATGGCACATCGACCAGCACGATGGTGGCATCATCAGGCAGGGTGTTTTCCAGCGCCGTTATCGCAGCGGCATACGCCTGTGTGATGATCGGATCAAAGTTATTGACCATGGTCACGCCATCAAGCATGTTCAGGTTGGGCAGCAGCGACACTCGCAACTCGGACCAGCTCTCAACGGCAACACGATAATCGGCCGGCGAAAAAAATACCTCGAACTTCAGGTCGCGCTCGGTTTCCGCCGTCATGTAAACGGCGCCTTCTTCCGGCTGGGACAGCGGCTGGAAAAACTCGGCAGGCACCGTCGGATTCAGGCCGCGAAATGCCCAGAACAGGTCAAAGGCGACAAAAACCAGCACAAGCCCTTTCCACCAGGCACGCCAGCGGCTGCCGGTTTCAAGTGGCTGCAACAGGGTGAGCAGCGCGCAGCCACTCAGGAAAAGCCCCAGGGTGGCGAAACCGGCGATCATCACTTGCAGCGCCGGGATTTCCTGCGGCAGCAGGTGCGGTGCAACCAGCAGCGCCACGACGGCCATCCCCAGGCCGCCAGCTGCGATCAGCCTGCTCCAGAAAATGATCCAGCGTCCCTTGCGCCAGCCACAAGTGACCCCGATCCCCGCCAGTAAACTCAGCGCGAACACCGTCAGGATCAGCCACCGGACCGGCCCCTGGAACGAGCGAAACGTCGGCAGGAATCGATACAACAGGGGGAAAAGCGGGCCATTCTTACCCAGCGCTACCAGGAAAGTGACCAGCGCCAGGACCGCCCAGAAGGGTACCATCTGCAGGGCCGGCGGGTGGGAGGTGTGCTGCCGACGGCTGCGGACCCAGGCCACGACGGCAAATCCCGCGGCTACCAGCGGCAGCAAACCGATATAAGCCGCATCCTCAAAGTAGACGCCTTCGGTGATGTAGGTGCCGTTCGCCGGGGTGCCATAGATGTTGGGAGAGAGCAGCGTCAGGGCGCGAGCCAGGGAATAACTGAAATTGGTCGTCCATTGGTAATTGAGACCGGAGGCGCGATCGGAGTTCAGCAATAGTTCCACCGTCGGCAGCAGTTGCGCCGCCGCCAGACCCGCCGCCAGTAAAACACCCAGCGCGGCCAGCACGATCAAGCGCCATCCTTGGCGTCCCACCGTGCTGCACCAAGTAAGCCACACCATATAAGCGCCTGCGCCAAGCAGGGCATAGTAGGCCGTTTGAGCATGGCCGCTCAGGAGCAGCAGCGCCGTCACCAGGGCCAGCAGGGCGACCTCGCGGCCTTGAGGGCGAGTCATGAGGCGGTGCACCGCCAGGAACAGCCAGGGCAGCCAGGACGCCGCCGCCACAGTGGGGAAGGAACCCATCCGGCCCACCAGGTATCCCCCCAGGGCAAAGGCCAGCATACTGACCCCACGCCCCAACTCTGGCAGGCGCCAGGCGGTGGTAAAAACCCACATGCCAAGCGCCGCCCAGATGATGTGACCGACGGCGAGCAGGTTCATGGCCGGCACGTGTGGCAGGACCATATGCAGCCAATTGGGAGGGTATAGGAGTGCAACCTGGTAGTTAGCCAGGAGCGGCGCGCCGCCGCCGTTGTAGGGATTCGTCAGCGGCAGACGACCGGCGCGTAACTCGTCAAAAGCGAAGGACCGCCAGGGGTAAAATTGCAGCGCAGGCAGTCCCCAGAATAAGGTTTGCCCGAACAACAACGGCCACAACCAGGCTAAGAGCACCAGCGCCAGCAGTCCAAACGACAGCCAGCCCCACCAGCGGAACGACATCAGCAGCCGGTCCTAACGTGCCAGTTCGTACAGCGTCACATCGGTAAACTCGATCACGCGGCTGCTGGATTCGGCCAGATCGGCATAACAGGCGTCAGCACCGACCGCCCCCTGGCCGAGTGCACGCTCCTGCGGCCCGACCAGGACATAATGAACCTCGAAATACGCATTATCGAGCAGCACATCACAATCTTCACCCCGATACCACGCCTCGACCTGGGCCAAGCGGGTCTCGGAGTACAGGGTCTCAAAGGGATGACCGTAAACCACCCGCTTCCCGCCCCACGCCGGAATCCACAAGCCGACATTGGGGCTGCTCAAAACAACCTCCTGCGGCTGGCCGGTGTCAGCCAGCCAGTTCATCGCCTCCCAGTACCCATGCTCGACCAGCAGCCGCAAGTCATGCCCGGCTTCCGGGTTAATGATGCCAAAGAGCGGCATACCCAGGGCCAGCACATTGCTGGGCACGACAAAAACAAACAGGGCAACCAGGGCAACGACCTTCCGGCGCTGGGTCTTGAGACGTGGTATCCAGTAGTCCTCCAGGGAGCGGACGGCGAAAAAAGTCACCGGAATGATCAGGCCGGTCATCAGACGGCGTTGATGATTAAAGGGCAGAAACACCAACAGGAAATTGGCGACCAGCCAGATCAACATCAGCCGATCGCCATCGCCCTCAAAATGCCGCAGCGCGCGAGCCAGGCCTGGCACCGCTATTATCAGGATTAAACCATAGGCGACCAGCAACAATACCGGTGAGGTTGTCATGGCCTCAATCTGACCGGACAGCATGTTAACTTTATCGTTGGAGAGCAGCACGACCACGTAAAACGCCGCCACCAGCATTGATGGCAGGGCTAACATCGCTATCCAGCGCAACTCCATTACCGGGAACTCGCGCGTCTGCCAGGCCCGCACCAAAAAATACAACCCAAGCGACACGCCGAACGGGATCAAACACTGCGGCAGCACCAGGGCAGTGACCAGCGTTAAAAGGGCGACTTCCAATCCACCGTTGTTGATGGCGGGTTCTTCCGTGAAGTCAATGCGAAAAACACGGACGAAAACCGCCGCAATCAGCGCCAGGCAGCCAATCGCCAAAGGGAAGTGGGGATTGGTATAGGCGCTGTACAAGGGGTAAGCCTCTGGCACGGTGACATCAGGGACTTCGGACGCACTCACGCCCACCATCAGCGCCAGCCAGCCCAGGCCGGAACCGACCGTCACCAGGCCAAAAAACAGACGGCGCGGGCGCACACGCGTCCACACCGTCGCCCCAAACTGGTACAGGGCAATAAACATAAATAACGTCGTCACCACGCGCGCCAGGTGGAAAATCACCAGACTGGATACGCCGATCAGGCGGGCCATGTGCCCGAGAAACAGGTAAAACACCTGGATAGCTGCGCCGGTGTGGAGTTCCGGTGTATGCATGAACTGGAGAAGCCAGTCCCCCCGTATGCCCTGGCCGATCTTGGCGAGGTATGTGGCCCCGTCCTGTGGGTTAGCCAGAATGCCCATAAACTGCCAGTCGGTAACAACCGCATTGGTCGCCAAGGCCCAGGCATAAGACAGCAAGGTAAGCGCCGTCAACGCCCCCCCCATGACAAACACCCAACGCCACTCACCAGGAGAAATATGCGTCGATCGATGGCTTTGCATACAAAGGCCCCCATATCCGGTTGCCGCGTGATTCCGGTGCGTGTATAATGCGAAACAAGTAGGCTGTGTTTGCTGCCATTGTACAATGATGCGCCACTTTCGGATACCGAATTATGAATCAAGCGCAGGCACTCTACCACCTGCAATCGATTGACCTGGCTATAAGCGAGCACCAGGCCCGTCTGGCCGATCTTGAAGAGCAACTTGGGAAAAATGACTGCGTGATCGCCGCCGAACAGGCGCTTCAGCAAGCGGTGGATGCCCTGACTCCGTGGCGAACGGCAACTACTGACCTGGAACTGGCGATCAAAAGTCTGGGGGAGAAAGCAGCCGCAGCAGAAAAGAGGCTGTACGGCGGCACGGTAACTAACCCAAAGGTACTTCAGGATTTACAGGAAGAGATCGCTTCCTTAAAACGGCGGCGCGCCAAGCAAGAAGACGACTTACTGGAAGCCATGATCGCGCTCGAAACCGGGCAGGAAACTTACGACCAGGCCGATCAGAATTTATCCACGGCTAAGGAAGCCTGGCAACACGAACAGGCAGATGGAATCGCCGAGCAAAACAGACTGCAGCAGGCGCTGGCCGAATTGCAGCCGCAACGCGAAGCTGCCTTACCGGACCTTACTGCCGAAAGCCTCGCCGTGTACGAATCACAGCGGGCCAGCAAACGCGGCCACGTCGCCGCCGAATTAAGGGACGGCATGTGCGCCACGTGCGGCGTCGGCCAGACGACTACCCTGATCCAACAAGTGCGCCAGGGCCGCGACCTGGTGCCATGCGCCAACTGTGGGCGCATTCTTGTTCTGCCTTAGCCCAGGGAAACGCATATGAATAACTTCCGATTTGATCCCATCTCATTTCTGATCGGTTTCATCAGCGGCACGGCGCTGGCTTTTTTCATTTATCGGCTGCGTAACTGGATCGCCGGTGTCCGCCAGCAGGCTTCGCAGCGTGCGGAAAGCGCCCGCCGGTATGCCACCCGCACCGCCGATGCCCGCTACCAGCTGGATATCCTGCGCTACTGCCAGAGCTATCACCTGAACGGACGTACGACCGACCTGACAGATATCCTCATCGAACCACGCTTCATCCGGGGGATGGACGTCTACGATACAACCGGCGACCGGAAAATGCGCGATGTCTTCCACGTAGTCCCGCTGATCCACCAATACCCG
The DNA here is from genome assembly GCA_034430555.1 of Anaerolineae bacterium. Taxonomy (GTDB): domain Bacteria; phylum Chloroflexota; class Anaerolineae; order Aggregatilineales; family Ch27; genus DAOTXK01. The sequence continues at coordinate 11,761 of DAOUEM010000002.1, forward strand.
ATCTGCTACGCCCCGTACAATGTAAATACCCTGGGAATCAGTGACCTTGGTGCCGGCAGCCGTCACCTGGCGCTGCTGGGTGGCCAGGGCAGTGGACGGAGCACCGCGCTGGCCGCGATCGCCCTCTGGGCAATGGGCGTAGTCGAGTTCAAGCAAACGGCCGACCTGGTCCAGCAGAATATCGATGAGCAAGAAGCCCAGCTTGACGACAAAGAGCGCGAGGCCCGGGCCAAAGAGCGCGAGGAAATCCAGAAACGAGCCCTGGAACAGATCGAACGCGCCCAGGAAGAAGCCGGCGAAGCCCTGGGATCAATCGACCAGCGCGAGAGTATCAACCTGCACCGCCTGATGCCCATCTTGATTCACATGAGTGACGTAGAAATCCTGGAAGAGGACGAAAGCTCGGCCATCGATCCAGCAGAACCGCTGGTCCAGGCCATCCGCCACAATGTCCGCAACGTCACGGCCCTGACGGTTCCCAGCTATGTCTATAATCGTTTGAACAACGGGCAGGCGCTGGTTTTAATCGATGGGCTGGACGACCTGCCACGCCAGGAACAGGCGAAAAAGATCGCCTGGCTGAGCCGGTTCATGGAAGCGTACGAGGAATGTATGATCATCGTCGCCGGGCCATCCACCGGTTACTATCCCCTGCTGCGCCTGGGTCTGACGCCGACCTTCCTCCGGCCCTGGACCGACCTCGATACGCAAGCGTACGCGAATAAATGGGCGGAAGCCTGGCCGGAAGCCGCGGCAGTTGGCCGGCGGCAAGCCGCACCGCCCGACGAAAAAATGGTACGGCTGGCCATGGACAATCCACGTGGCGTCTCGCCGCTCGACCTGACCCTGCGCATCCTCAGCCTGTACGGGGTGGATATCAGCGAGGGCGAGCCTGTTTCTGACCGCTGGAGCACGTACAACGCACTGGTCACCGGCCGGTTTCACATGAAGGCTTTTGACAAAAACGAAGCGCTCGCCGATGAAGCGCTCTACACGATCGCCAGCCTGGCTACCGCGGCCCTGTCCGCCGGGGCGCTGCCCCTGACCCAGATCACGGAGATGGTCACGGAGGCCATGCGCCAGGTGGAAGGCGAAGGCAGCAAAGCCAGGGAGACCTTCCTGCTGGACGTGCCGGAATTTGTCAAGGCGCTGACCACTAAATCCGGTCTGATGATCAGCCGGTTCAATGACCGCTATACGTTCTGCCACCCCGTCGTGACGGCCTTCCTGGCCAGCGTCACGGTGCTCGACCCCGAAGGGGCGGTGACCCTGGACCAGATCGCCACCGACCCGGCCTGGCAATACGCCATGCCGTTCGGCGTGGCCCAGGCCCCACAGGAGATGGTCAACCGGGCGGTCGTCGCCAAGCTTTCTCAAATGCCCGACCTGCTCTTCAGCAACCTGTTCGAACTGGTCCACTGGCTGCCAGATGCACCCGCCGACGCCCCGTGGCGCGGCGAAATCTTCAAACGGCTGGCAGCCGCCTTGATCGCTCCCACCCAGTTCCCTGCCGTACGGGAAATGGCAATGGCGGCCCTGGTCAGCACGCGCGATATGAACGTGCTCTTCATCCTGCGGCAGGCGCTGCGTTCCACCGATCCACAGGTACGGCGTCTGGGCTGCATCGGGCTGGGGGTGCTGGGCCAGGGCGAAGCGATCAAAGACCTTCGTCCGATGCTTGAAGACGATGCACTGGACGTGCAGCTGGCCGCCGGCCTGGCGCTGGGCGCCATCGGCACCGAAAAGGCGCTGGAGGTCATGGTAGACGGGCTGCTGGGTGGCGAGGAAAGCCTGCGGCAGGCAGTGGCCGAAGCGCTGGCCGCCATCCCCGGCGAAGGCCATCACCTGTTACATACGGCCATTACCTCCGAGGACATGATGGTGCGGCGTGCCTCCGTTTTTGGCCTGGCCCGCGTCGATACCCCCTGGGCGCTCACCGACCTGTATCGGGCGCTGCTGGAGGATGACCAGTGGTACGTCCGCAGCGCCGCCGAGCAGGCATTTGCCAAGGCGCAGTCCGGCGTGAAGACCATTGCAGAAGCCCACCCCCCGATCGAGGAGTTAGAGTGGGTGGTCGATTGGGTCGGCGAGCACACCGACCTGCTCCAACGCCAGCGTGACAGCGCCAACGGCGAAGACGAAGGCGCAGAGGAAGCCGAAGATCAACCGCTGGAGATTCCACCGGCGGTGCTGGTGCGGATGATGCAAAGCGGCGATCAGCCCTATCGTATTGCTTCCGCACGGACCATCGGCTACCTGGGCTACCTACCCGCGCTTAAGGCACTCTACCACGTGCTGAGCGACCAGAACGAAATGGTGCGCGTCGCCAGTTACGCAGCCCTGGCGGACCTGCAAGCCCAACTGGGCGAACCACTGCCCGGTGTTATGTAAGCTGCACTCCATCCCGAAAAAAAAC
>DAOUEM010000003.1:0-9049 GCA_034430555.1 Anaerolineae bacterium
ACGCTGCTGATTTCCATCGGCGCGGACCGTACCATCCATCTGTGGGATACCGCCGATGGCACAGCCCTCAGCACGTTGGCCCCGGTCGAGCCTGCCAGCAGTCAGCCTGCGAGTTCCTTTTATTACGACCTGGCCTGGCCGGGCGGCGGCGAGCGGTTGTATGTGACTGTAGGCGGTGGGCGTGGCTATGCGGCCCTTTGGGATGGCGACCGGGATAACCTGCCGAGGGTGATTTGGCCCCTCTATCCGACCCGCCCCGGCGACGACCGGGCCGTCTACAGCCTGGATGGGCAGTTTCAGGCGTCGAGTAGCTTTCGGATGAACATCGGTACGAATGTCGATGGCCTGATTCACCTGGAGGACGGTGAGGGGCAGTCGGCCACGCTGGAAGGGCACAATAGCTACGTCACCGACCTGGCCTTCAGCCCGGACGGTGCGCTGCTGGCCTCTACCGGTAATGAACAGACCTTCCTGTGGGAGGTGGACCGCGCCCAATTGATCGGGGAACTGCCCGGCACGATGGAGCACCCGGCGGCCCTCCGCTTCAGCCCGGACGGAGAGCGGTTGTACGTGGTCGGTTATTACGGCGAGGTGCGCGCCTGGGCGGTGGAAACGGGCGACCCGGCCCCGGCGATGGTCGACGAGGGACCGCTGCACGCCCTGGAATTCGCGCCGGGCGATCCAGACCTGCTGGCCGCCGGTTACGCCGATGGCACCGTCCGGCTGTGGGATATGGCGGCGGGGACGCGCCTGGTCACCTGGACGGGGCACGAAGCGCCTGTGCGCCTGCTGGCCTTCAGCGATGATGGGCGGCTGCTGGCTTCCGCCGACGAGGGCGGCACAATCCGGTTGTGGGGCGTGCCCGCCGGCAGCGGACCGTAACCCCACGGTGAAGCGACCCTCGCTCACGCCGCCGCGGGGGCCTGCACGGTCTTCTGCCTTTTTGACCGGTTATGTGGCATAATTTGCGCGGGCAGAGGAGTGGTCACATGGTTTACGGCACCGCACGCAGCACCATCATCCTCAAGATCGACGACGACATTTGTCAGGCTTGCCGCCGCTGCCTCGGCGCGCGCGTCTGCCCGACCGGGGCTATCCGCAAAATTGACCCCGACGAACCGCCTTTTGTTGATCATACGTTGTGTCGCGGCTGCATGGTCTGTATGGACGCCTGCCCCATCGGCGCGATCGTGCGCCACCAGTCGCCGCGGGAACCGTAGGGAGCCGTAGCCTTGTCGGAAGACCAGAACCAACGCCTGGAAGCGCTGCAGCGCGAATATGACGAAGTGCGGGCCAGCCTGCCCAAACACAGCGTGCCCGCCGCCATGCTGATCCGGCTGGAAGACCTGGAAGCGCAGATCGACGCCCTGCGCGCCGCGTTGGCGAACGGCGTTAATGACGACAGCCCGAACGGTTAGCGCCCGAACAACTCCCTCTGTCCCATCGTTTACCACTGGTAGAAATGGGCCTGATAACCCTCAGCTAAATGTCGCTTTGGCGAGCATGGCTGTGCCCAGCACGCCGGCGTAATCGCCCAGCGTCGCCACCGCGATGCGGATGTCGGCGGCCTCCAGGCGGTTGATGTAGTGCACCATGGCCGTATCCCGGATGGCCGGCATCATCCACTCCTCACAGGCTTCGATCAATCCTCCGCCGAACACGATCACCTCCGGGTCGATCATGTTGACCAGCGAGGCCGTCAGCAGACCCAGGTAGTGGCCGGCCTGGCCCAGCGTTTCCAGCACCAGGGCGTCGCCGGCGCGGGCGGCCTTGGCCAGCGCCCCGCTGCGGATGCGCTCGCCTTTGCCGACGATCTCGCTGAGCACGGTCTCGCGGCCAAAGCGCATGGCGGCCCGCAGGTCGCGCTCGATGGCCGTGCGGCTGGCCAGGGCTTCCGCGCAGCCGCGCCGTCCGCAGGGGCACAGCGGCCCGTCGGCCATCAGCACCATGTGCCCAACCTCCGAGGCGGACCCGCGCGCGCCGGTGTGCAGCTTGCCGTTCAGGATCAGCGCCCCGCCGATGCCCGTGCCGGGGAAGATGCCCACCATACTTTTCGAGCCGGCCCCTGCCCCCAGCGCATACTCGCCGTAGGTGGCCACGTCGACGTCATTGCCGATCACGACCGGCCGCTTGAGCCGGTCCGCCACCAGCGCCCCCAGCGGCACCTCCTCCCAGAAGGACAGGTTGGGGGCGAAGCGCACCACGCCCTGTACGGCATCCACCACGCCCGGCGCGCCGATGCCCACCCCGGCCACGTCCTTCATCGCGACATTGGCTTTGTGCGCCGCCTCTTCCGCCGTGTTTGCGATCTGCGCGATCACGGCCTCGGGGCCTGCCTTGGCCGGCGTCGGGTTTTTGGCCTCGGCCAGCACCTTGCCTTTATGGGAGACGACCGCCGCCAGGATTTTGGTCCCGCCCAGGTCGATGCCGATATAGGGAGCTTTACTCTTTTTCGCCATAATTGATGAGCACCTCACAGTGGGTTCATGCCCATTGTAATGCCGCTGTGGCCGGAATCAAAACCGGTCCCTGCCCCGGACCTCAGCGGGCAGGCCGGCGGACGATGGGCTGTTAGAGGGGTTTGCGGCTGGGGATGCCGGGGCGGCGGGGAAATTGGACCGGGCTGGCGGCGACTTTTTCGATGACCACCAGGTAATGGGTCTCGGCGACTTCCGGCAGTTCGACCGTGATCAGCTTGCGCAGCTCACCGCCCAGCAGCTTGAGAGCGTCCTGGGCCGCGCTGACCTCGTGAGCGGCGCTTTCCCCCTTGAGCGCGATCATCTTACCCTGCCTTTTGAGCAGGGGCAGCATGTATTCGGCCAGCACCGGCAGGCGGGCCACCGCCCGTGCCAGGGCGATGTCGTACTGCTCGCGGTGGGCGGCCTGGTGGCCGATCTCCTCCGCCCGGCTGTGGACCACGCCGACGTCGGTCATGTCCATGCACGCGGTGACGTGCGTGATGAACTCGGTTTTTTTACCGGTGGCTTCCAGGCAGGTCAGGGCGATCTGGGGGTGGATGATGCGCAGCGGCAGGCCTGGGAAGCCCGCCCCGGTGCCCACGTCAATGACGCGACAGCCCGGCGGAAAGCTGGCGGCCCGCACCGCCGAAATCGAATCCAGGAAGTGGCGGGTTTCGATCTGATCCGGTTCGGTGATGGCTGTGAGGTTCACCATTTGATTCCACGCGATCAACTCGGCGGCCAGTGTGGAAAAGGCGCGTTGTTGTTCCGCCGTTAACTCGATGCCAAACAGGTTCCGGGCATGAGCGACCAGCCGTTGCACAGTGTACTCCTTGTACCCGCGTCGCACGCGCGCACGCCTCGCGCGCAGCAGACACGACGTGATGACAGGAGTATAGCAGGATGTCGGCGCCGCTTCTAGCGCCGCTTCTAGCCGTTTCCAGCGCCGTTTCCAGCGCTGTTGGCTGCGGGCCGCAATGCGGTGGGGAGTCAGTCCGCCCCACCCAGCAGGTCGTGGATCGGGGCGGCTTGCTGGAAGGTAAGGCGGAGCGGCTCGTCGTCGATCAAGGCCGCGATCCCGCGCACCATCTCCAGCGCGATCCGCCGGTGGACCTGGGCGATGGCCGGCTGGCGCTCGGCCAGCAAGTCGGCCAGGGCGCGGTGCGTCTGCCAGATGATGCTCGTATCCGCCGCCCGCTGAGCGGCCATAAACCCTTCGTGGAAGTATTCGTGGGCCTGTTCGTCCTGGCCGCAGGCGCGCGCGCAGTATCCCAGCACCAGCATAGCCCGGATCACGTGCCGCACGGCATCGATCCGGGTGGCGGCTTGCAGCAGCTCTTCCGCGAACGTCCGGGCTTCCGGGATATTGCCCAGCTGGTGATGCACGGTGGCCAGGCTGTGCAGCACCTGCAGGAAGATGTCGTGCTCCCCGCCGTCGCGCACGCGGGCCAGGGCCTGGTCCAGGTAGGCCAGCCCCTCCTCGACGCGGCCCCCGCCGACCAGGTCCACGCCGAGGTTGCGCATCAGGTCGATGGACAGCCCCGTATCGCCCAGGATATCGCGGGCCAGCTCGTGGTATTTGAGGGCATTGGCCATGTCGTAAAGCTGCTGGTAGCTCTCGCCCAGGTTATTATAGGCCACCGCCAGCGGATACCGCTCGCCGGCCGTCTCGAAAAAGTGGGTGGCGCGCCGGTTGTTCTGGATGGACGGGTAGAAGCGCCCCAGGTAGTGCTCGGCAGCCGCGATCGTGAGGTGCGCCTGGCCCAGCAGCACCGGGTCGCCCAACTGCTGGAAGATGGTCAGGGCCTGCTGCCCGGCCAGCATGGCTTGCTCGGAGCGCCCCATCGTCCAGTAGACGTTGGCCTTCATCCGGCTGGCATTGCCCAGCCCGCGCACGTAACCGGCTCCCTCGGCGCGGCTCACCGCTTCGTCCAGGATGTTCAGCGCCCGGTCGAAGTGCGCCTGCCGCGACAGGATACGGCCCAGCACGATCTGCGACTCGATCAACGATTCCGGCGTTTTGGTCCGCGCCTGCCACAGCGCGATGGCGTCCAGGGCGTTGTCGTACTGGTCGAGGCGTTCCAGGGCGGCGACCAGCGCCTGGAAGGCGACGTCTTGCAGCGCGTCTCTAGCCGCGCCGTCGCTGATGACGTTCAGGGCATTGATCGCCTGGCGGCTCAGGTTAGCCACGCGCGCAAAGTCCAGGTCCTTTTCCGCCGCCCGGATATCGGCCAGCAGCGGGCGCACCTGGGTCAGGATCGGTTCGACAGGGGGTTGGGGGGAGGTCATAGTCGGCTTGTCATGGGTAGCAGACGCCCGTAGGCCGGATAAAAGTAGCGTAAGCATAACGGGCGTTCCGGAAATCGCCACTAACAAGGCAGTATTTTATGCTAATACTTAGCCAGAGATTTGTGCAACTCTACCCTTGCGCCTTTGCCGGAATTCCGTTACGCTGGTAACGTGTTGGGACTGGTACGTGCCAGTCTGCTAAGTGATGACCTGTAAGCGAAAGGGCCAGTGTTTTTGAACAGCCCCAGCCGGTAAGATGGTGATTTCCTGGTTGATCGGCTCGAAGCCATCAACCAGCACGGCGCTGTCAGTTGCCGGGTGTCACTGTCAGCCGTAAAGGGGATTTGGTAGGCGTCCTGGTCGTCGGCGGGTTGGCCGAGAGGACGGTAGAGGGTGGCACGTTCAAGAATGCCATTACGCTCAATGATTTCAAGAATTTACCAGCGTAACACGATTTCACCTGATGCGACTATATGGGTATGCCTTAACGTAAGTATGCCCATGCTGGCGTCTGATTGCAGACTAAAATCAAACTTAGATGGTCGGTTGGCGGCGAAAGCCGTTTGAAGAGAAATGCCCGGTTGGCGGGTGGCACCTTGGCCAACCGGCGCTTTTATTGTAAACCGGGATGATGTTGTGTGCCCGGCAGCAGGGATGGGCTTCATCCCCCAGGGGTGGCCCGTAAGAGTATTATTCAGCGGCGATAGATATTTGGGATTCACAACAGAACAGGAGAACTCCCCTACATGGAAGACCATCAACGTTTCTTTGGGATTGTCCGCGAGTTTAACATGACCCGGGGTCGGGGCTTTATCGAACTGGAGGGCAACAACAGCCCGCCCGTCCACGTCCGATACAGCGCCATCCGGGGCGAAGGCGTGCGCACGCTCTACCCTGGCCAGCGCGTCTCCTTCGAACTGGAGCAGGGCAGCCTGGGGCTGAACGCGCTACGCGTCGTCGGCGAGTAACCGGCCGCCGCGGCCCGGACTGCCGGCACCGGCCTGCCATCCACGCCGCCAACCGAAATCAGCATTCCACGTCACAGCGACCCCTGACCAGGGGAAGGCTGTTGTGTGGATGATTGCTGTTGATTGTGCCGGCGGACCGGTGGTTCTCACCGGCGGACCGGTGGTTCTCACCGGCGACTTTAGCCGCATTTTGTGTTATCATAGCAGCAGTATGTATGCAACCGTAATTTAATAGTTAATAGACTACTTTTTACGGAACCGTTTAACTTTTACAGTTTTGGAGTGTGTAATGGCAAAGAAGTTACGGATCGTCCCCCTGGGAGGCCTGGGGGAGATCGGCAAAAACATGATGGTCATCGAATACGGTTCGAAGGCCATCATCATCGATACCGGCATCATGTTCCCTGAGAATGACATGCTGGGCATCGACTATATCATCCCGGATTTTCAATACTTGCAGGACCGCGACGACCTGGACATCCAGGCGATTATCATCACGCATGGGCACGAGGATCATACCGGCGCCCTGGTTCATGTGCTGGAGCATTTCCCGGCCCCCGTCTATGCGACCAAGCTGACGATGGGCCTGCTGGAAATCAAGCTGAAAGAGGCCAAGCTGCTGGACGGGGCCGATCTGCACGTCTTTAAGGCCGGCGACGTGCTGCACTTCGGCCCCTTTAAGGTCGAAACCTACCACACGACGCACAGCATCCCCGACTGCGTGGGGCTGGGCATCACCACCCCGGCTGGCCTGATCGTGCACACCGGCGATTTTAAGTTCGACCACACCCCGGTCGATAACTGGCCGCCGGATTTCGCCAAACTGGCCGAATTCGGACAGCGCGGCGTGCTGCTGCTGCTCAGCGACAGCACCAACGCCGACCAGCCGGGCTGGACGCCGTCGGAGACCGTGATCGACGAGGGCTTCAACCGCGTCTTCCGCGACGCCAAGGGGCGCGTCCTGGTCGCGACCTTCGCCTCGCTGATCAGCCGCATCCAGCAGGTGGCCAATGCCGCCCAGCGGCACAACCGTAAGATGGCCGTGACTGGCTACAGCATGGTCGAAAACATCAAGATGGCGACCAGGCTGGGCTACCTGGACCTGCCGCCGGACTTCATCGTGCCGCTGGAAGAGGCAAAACGCCTGCCCCCGAACAAGATCGTGATCATGTCCACCGGCACCCAGGGCGAGCCGTCGGCGGTGCTGAGCCGCCTGGCGACCGGTCGCCACCGCCAGTTGGACATCAAACCCGGCGACACGGTGATCATGTCCGCCCACCCCATCCCCGGCAACGAGGAACCGGTCAGCCGCACCGTCAACAAGCTGATCCAGCGCGGCGCGCACGTGATCTACCATCCCCTGGAGGAAGTGCACGTCTCCGGCCACGCCAGCCGCGAAGAGCTGAAGCTGATGATCAACCTGGTGCGGCCCCAATACTTTGTGCCCATTCACGGCGAGCTCCGTCACCTGACCCAGCACGGCCTGCTGGCCCAGTCGCTGGGCATCCCGCAGGACCGCATTGCCGTCGTCGAAAACGGCACCATCGTCGAGTTGAAAGACGGCAAGATGACGGTCGGCGAGCGGGTGCCGGGCGGGTACGTTTTTGTGGACGGCGCGGGCGTGGGCGACGTCGGTCGGGCCGTCATGCGGGACCGGGAGATCCTGGCGCGCGATGGCTTTGTGCTGGCCATGCTGACCCTCGACGCCGAGACCGGCGAGTTGCTGGAAGGACCGGAGCTGACCTCGCGCGGCTTTGTTTACATCCCCGAGTCCGAGGACCTGTTCGAGGACGCGCGGCAGAACATTCGCCGCACGCTCGATAAGCTGGACCGTTCGCTCAGCCTCCAAAAACGTACCGAGAGGCTGGAAAGCGCGCTCAAGACCCTGTTCCACCAGGAGACCAAGCGCCGCCCCATGATCTTCGTGCGCATCCACGAGGTTTAAGGGCGGACCTCGCGCGGCGCTGCTTGCCGCCGGCCATACCGATCACGCCAGGCTGTCCCTCCGGTCGAAACCGGTCGGGGCGGCCTGGTCGGCGTTCAGGGGACCTGGGACTGCCGCCGGGCCGGTTGCCCGCTGACGGGCTTCTGCATACAATGCCTGCAACGGACAAAGGGGGGGGACCTGTTCTCCCTGATGGATTCTTCCACCCCCTATCATTGGTAAATCAGTGTGAGGAGCGGGCGATGTTTTCCTGGATAAATTGGCGGCAGTTCAGCAGGCAGTCTGGCCTAGTGGCGTTGGCACTGGCCACGGCGGTGGTTTTGATGTGTCCGGGCGCGGCCCTGGCGCAGGGCGGGTTTATTCCGCTGAGTTACGGCGATACGGTCAGCGGCGTCATCACCGGTGCCGACTACGAAGTGGTGTACGTGTTTAACGGCCAGGCCGGGGACGTGGTGACCGCCGCCATGGACCGGACCGATATGGTCTTCGACCCGTACCTGGTCCTCTATGACGCCTACCCCAGCCAGAACCCGCTGGCCTTCGACGACGATGGCGGCGGCGAGCTAAACGCGCTGATCGGGGGGTATGTGCTGCCCGCGACCGGCACCTATTACCTGGTGGCGACACGCTACGGGCGCGAGACTGGCATGGCGACCGGTTCCTATGTCCTGACCTTAACCGCCCGTGGGGCCGGCGGCACCTTGCCCGATACCGTGTCGGGCGGCGCGTTTGGCGGCCTGCCCATTGGCGATAGTGGCGGCCAGGGCACCGGGCCGGCGCAGGGCGGTGGGCAGGACCTGGCCTTCCTGTGCGATGAAATCGAGGTGCCGGCGGCGGCGCTGGTCACCTTCGAGAACGTGCGCCCCGGTTTTACCTACCGCGTGACCGTGCTGGGGTTGGACGACTTCGACCCGGTGATCGGCCTGGAATCGGAAGCCGGCGACCGCCTGTGTAATGACGACGAGCCGAGGGCCGGCGGTTCCCAGGTCGGTGTGCCCGGCGTGGGCCTGGTCGACGCCGACAACCTGACGGCCCAGCTTGTATTCACCACCTCCGGCGCAGTCGGCGACATCCAGATGCGCATCGGTGGCTTCGGCGGGCGCGGCGGGCGTTACGCCGCCGTGTTCGAAGGGCTGGCGATTGCCCCCAGCACCGAGCAGGACGCGGTGACGGTCAGCGTCTCCGATTCCGTGCTGAACGAGCCGCTGTTGGTGTACATGGTCTCGCAGAATGCCGGCCTCGATCCCTACATGCGGCTGTCCGGGACGGACATCATCTGCGACGACGCCGGGGTCGGCGTCTGCGCGGATACGCCGGCCTTCTCCGGCGGCGGGGTCTCCATCAGCAACGGCGGCACTTACATCGCCGGGCAGTACGACGCCGGCATC
>DAOUEM010000004.1:0-5043 GCA_034430555.1 Anaerolineae bacterium
CGATCAGTCTCGGCCTTCCATCTCCATCCGGACCAACTCACGCCGGAGAATCTTGCCGACCGTCGTCTTGGGCTATTCCTCGACAAAATCGTAGCGAGAGGGCGTTTCGTAGCGGGCGAGGTCTTTGGCCACAAATGCCATCAGGTCTTCGGCGGTCACGCTTTGGCCGGGCTTGAGCACCACCCACGCTTTAAGCGCTTCCTGGCCCTCTTTATCCGGGTCAGGGTGCGGGATAGCAGCCACGCCCGCTTCCAGGATGGCAGGATGGCTCATCAACACGTCTTCGACGTTGCGGGGATAAACGTTGAATCCGCCGATGAGCGCCATGTCTTTCTTGCGGTCCACGATGAAAAAATAACCGTCCTCGTCCATGCGGGCGATATCGCCGCTGAAGAACCACTTTTGGCCGTCCTTATCCTCACGCAAAGCATTGGCGGTCTCGGTAGGCATGTTGTGGTAACCGATCATCATCTGCGGGCCATGCAGCGCCAATTCGCCTATCTCGCCAACCGGCACGTCGGTCTCACCATCGTCCAGGCTGACGATGCGACATTCGACATCGGGGAAAGGCAGGCCGATCGAGCCGGTGCGATTCTCGCCAATCAATGGATTGGCGTGGGTGGCGGTCGGCATCTCGCTCATGCCAAATCCTTCCAGCAATTTGCCACCGCTCAACTCCTCGAAACGGGCCTTGGTGGTCGGGGGCAGCGGCGCTGATCCGCTGATGCAGGCCCGAATCGATTTGAGGCTGACCTGACCGGACGTCACCCGCGGATGGTTGTTGATGGCATTATACAGCGCCGGCACGCCCATAAACAGCGAAGGGCTGTAGGAATGGATGTTATCCAACAGGTCCTCGATGTCACGGGCATTAGGCACCATGATCATAGCCGAGGCCATCGACACGGCAAAACTCATCACGGCTACCATGCCAAAGACGTGAAAGAGGGGAATGGCCGCCAGGAAACTTTCCTTGTGGGGCTGGTCGGTAATGTCGGAGGACAGCCAGGCACGGCACTGCATCGTGTCCGCTACCAAGGCGAGGTGCGTGGAAACGGCAGCTTTAGCAACGCCCGTGGTGCCGCCGGTGTATTGGAACAAAGCCCGGTCATCCGGCTGCACATCGACATCGGCTTGTTTGCCGGCGTAACGGGCCAGTATGTCTTGCAGCCAGTGGTCTTCCGGCCGTTTTTCGATAGCGTGCCCGTCTTTCTTCTCGCGGGCTACGGTAAACAGGAACTTCGCCACCGGCGGCAGATATTCCTTGATATTGGCGACGATTACGTGCTCCACGCCTGAATCAGCCTGCACCTGTTTCACCGTGTTGTAAAACAGGCTAAGCGTGATCACAATCTTGGCGCCGGCGTCCTGAAACTGGTGCTGCATCCGGTTGGCGGGATAGGTCGGGTTGGTGGCGGCCACGACGCCGCCAGCCTTCAGAATCGCATAAAAGGCCAAAACAAACTGGCTGCAATTCGGCATTACCATGGCGACTCGATCACCTTTTTGCAGACCCATGTCAACCAGGCCAGCGGCCAGGGCATCCGACTCGGCATCTAGCTGGCGATAACTGATCGTGGCGTGCTGCCGGCCCAACAGCGGCAACTTGGCGGAAGTCAGGCAGGCGGTAGACTCGGGGTGTTCGCGTGCGCTTTGCTGAAGAAAGCCATGAAGTGGGATGTCGGGATAATCGAGGGAATGGAGCACTCCGGAGTCATAATTCTTGAGCCAGGGCTTATCACTATATTGGACCATCATTTATCTCCGTGATTCAACCATATGACCGCATTTTTAAGTCAGTTTAAGCCGCCCGGTCTCCTTTCTCTATGATCCCCAATTAGCGCCATTCAGATACACTTCACCAGATTATAACATACAAACCGGCCTGGGCAGTGTTCACCCATACTCAATCAGGGCGAAAGACAAGCCAGCAGGTCGATTGTGGCCGCGACTACCCTCTCCTGCTGCACTTCCCGAGTGATGGTGGCCGCATTATCCCCGGCCCGGGCCTCATACCCGCCAAACTGGGCATGATTACCGCCGTCCACCGGCACGAAGACGGTATCAGCGGGCCGCAGCGCCCGTGAATCGTCAATCTTCTGGACGGTCGCCAGCCCGTCCAACGTGCCGTAAATGGCAGTCACCTCCAGGGCATTCGCGGAGAGATCATTGTCCGGGTACGAGGCCCAAAGCACCAGCCCACTCACCTGATCCGGATGCGAAGCGGCAAAACGGGCCGCCATCGCACCGCCCAGCGAATGTCCACCCACAGCCCAGTGGGCGAGCTGGGAATAAGCGGCGATCACTTCGCCGGCTTTATCCGGGGCAAAAACGGCCAGGTAAAGCGGCATGGGTACGATCAGCGTTTGAGGGTCACGGATGTTAGCCTGCTCAAGTTTAACCGGTCTCCTGCAACATGTAACGCCAATTGTCCGGCAACTTGGTGACATTTCCTTTATGGTCGATACAAAGGTGCTTCGTATACCCGGTCACCAGCACGGTGCCGGTTTCCGCGTCGACAATCTCATAACCAAACCGCACAGAGCGGCTCTTCAGCTCATCGATCCAGCAGCGGGCCGTGATAAGCTGGGCGTAACGCGCCGGCACTTTGTAGCGTGCATGAACCTCGGTGACGGTCAGCCAGTACCCGCTGCGCTCAAACTCGGCATAATCCACGCCGCGTTCACGCGAATAATGGGAGCGGGCTTCTTCAAAATAAACGACATAACTGGAATGATGTACAATGCCCATGGCATCAGTTTCCACATAGCGGACGTAAAAAGAATTCTCGGTCACGACCCGATCGGTGGGAGCCATTATTTGTTTATCCTTTTCTCCCCTGCCCGTACAATACCTTTTCCCGGGCGAGTATATCACGTAACAAGTCTTTGCGTGCCGCTCCGGCCAGAGTCTCCAGGCGGCGGATGCCCCAGGGGTCGATAGTCTCCCGCAGCAGGCGGATGTCATCGACTGAGGGCGGTAGGGTTTCATAAACGTCCAGGGCTGTCACCAACTCGAAACCAGTTTTGGCACGGATACGCTTGATAGTAACGCCGGGATGGTAGGATACCAAGCGCAGCCGGCCAGCAGCCCAGTCAAACTGTCCCAGATTGGACACCAGGTACACCGGGCCGCTGCCCCGTGGCCGATCCGGCGTATGGCCCAGACCGCTGACAAAATCCACCTTCGGCACGAATACCACCCGTGAATGGCGCGGCACGTAAAGATGCATACGATCGGAAACGACGCTGACATCGGGAATGCCCCCGCTGCCAGGCAGCCGTATCCGGGGCCGCTTATAATCGCCGCCAATAGCAAGGTTGTTGAAGTTGCCGGCCATATCCACCTGCGCCGGGCGGAAAAATTCGACCGGGTAGATGCGGGGCAGCAGCTCCGTCACCGCGGGTATAAACCCCGTATTCACCAGCGAGTGACCAAGCCAGAACTGCTCGGCCTGGGCCAATCCCAGCGGCGCCCAATCCTGGCATAGGCCCTGACCGATGGCCGAAGCCAGCCGGAGGTCAGGCGCGTGGGTCAACTTAGCCAGCAGGTATCCTGCCGCCACCAGCGGCGTCCCAATTCCCTGGACGGCAACATCCCCATCAGTTATCCGGCGGGCAATACATACGCACATCAACTCGTCAGGGGTGAACTCGTCAGCAGTAACAGTCAAAAGATACTCCGTATGATGATGGCTGGTTGATGCCCGGCGATAACGCCTCGACAAACAAAACAGCCTGCCAGGTCAGCAGGCTGAGCAATAACACACAGGCCGGCATCAGGGTTGGGTGGCGGTGACCTGCTCGGTCAACAGGTCGATGGCGGCCTGCAACTGAACGTCAAGCTCACCGTCCACATCATCCGGATCGACCAGTACCTCAATATCCGGCAAGAGGCCCACCTGATGGATCGTGCGGTCCGCCGGCGTATACCAGCGAGCAATGGTCACCCGGACGCCCCCGCCATTGGAAAGCTCCCGCCAGGACTGCACTGACCCTTTGCCGAAAGTCGGGGCACCGACAATGGTCGCGCGCCCCACGTCCTGCAAAGCGCCGGCCAGGATTTCGGAGGCGCTGGCGCTGCCTTCGTCCACCAACACCACCATCGGCACAGTGGGCGCGGAGGGGCTGCCATTGACTTCGTAGGTGCGTTCCCCGTCGCGGAAACGCTCGATCAATACCAGGCCTTCCGAGAGGAATTCGCTGGTTACATCGACAGCCGAAGTCAAAAAGCCGCCGGGATTGCCCCGTAGATCGAGGATCAGCCCCTGTCGATTCTCGACATCCAGGTCTTGCAGAGCATCCTTCAAATCCCGCGCTGTCTGACCGCCAAACTGCTGAACCCGGATATAAGCGAGGTCGCCCTCCAGAATCTCGGCCTGCACGCTGTCAATCTGGATACGGGCGCGGGTCACCGAAATGATCAACATACTCGTTTCCGAGGAACGCATGATGCCCAGGCTGACCACCGTCCCCTCCGGGCCGCGGATGCGGCTGATGATCTCGCCCTGTGCCATCGCCGTGATGTCAGTGCCATCGACCTGGACGATGGCATCCCCGGTCCGAATACCGGCGCGCTGGGCCGGTGATTCGGGGAGAACATTCACGATCATCAAAGCGCCCGTGTCCTGGTTCTGGCGTACGGTCGCCCCAATGCCCTCGAATTCTCCTTGCAGGTCATTGTTGACGATGGCAAACGTCTCCGGGTCCATGTAAAAGGTATGATCGTCGCCCAGTGATTCCAGCATACCGGTGAGCGCAGCTTCCATGAGGGCCGTATCGTCCAGCGGCTCGACATAGCTGGCGTGAAGCAGGTCCCAGGATTCCCAGAAAGGGGCAAACAACTGGTCGCGATTTGCCTGCGCGCTGCCGCCTGCTTCCGCATGACCCACCTGCATCCCCAACAGGAAGCCCACGCCCAGAAAGCCAACCATCAAAAAGGCCGGGACCGCTTTCCTGATCCTGACCGTTATATGCTCACTGACCATCATCAACGACTCCAGATTAACCGGCCGACTTCAACTGATACCACCCCAATGGCGGG
>DAOUEM010000005.1:0-2280 GCA_034430555.1 Anaerolineae bacterium
AAAAAAAAAATTACAATAAACCACTAACAAAAGAAAAAAAAAAAAAACTGAAATGCCAGATCCGGCGAAAGCGCCGCTTATTTAACTCTACACCAATGTTCGAATGGATGATCGGTTATCCAGCGGGCATTTCATGCTCCCTACAAATGTGCCTGATGCACATTTGTGATATGTATTCAGGTTCGTTGAGTGTCGAAGGAGGTGTATCGATCGATAACCAATAGCTAAACTTAACCTCTTGTTTAGTTTTCCATACGATTTAAATCTCAAATAAATATTGATTAAGTACGGAGGAGAATCCAATGAATAGAAAAAATAGCTTATGGGTTATGTTGACGGTTTTGCTTACCTTTGCGTTTGTTTTAAGCGCCTGCCAGCCAGCTCCCACAGCTACACCTGTAGTTGAGGAAGCCGCACCCGAAGAAGTGACGATCACGATTGCGGCTGGGGCGGTAGGGGAAGAATTTGAGGCCGTGGTAGCGGCAGCCGATCGTTACATGGCAGCCAACCCCAACGTGACGGTAGAAGTGTTGGACACGCCCGACCTGGCGACCGACCGGCTGGGGCTGTACCTGCAATTCTTCGAGGCACAATCACCCGAGGTGGACGTGTACCAGATCGACGTGATCTGGCCCGGAGACCTGGCGGAGCACCTGGTGGACCTGTACGAGTATGGCGCCGCCGAGGTGGTACCGGAGCACTTCCCGGCGATCATCAAGAACAACACGGTGGACGGCAAACTGCTGGGCATACCGTGGTTCACGGATGCCGGGCTGCTATACTATCGCACCGACCTGCTGGAGAAGTATGGTTATACTGCGCCGCCCACGACGTGGGACGAATTGGAAGAGATGGCGCAGACCATCATGGACGGCGAGCGAGCCGCTGGGAACGAGGATTTCTGGGGCTACGTCTGGCAGGGGAATGCGTATGAAGGTCTGACGTGCGATGCGCTGGAGTGGATCGACTCAAACGGCGGCGGGACGATCGTGAGCGAGGACAAGAAGATCACGATCAACAACGCAGCGGCAGCGGAGATCGTGGATCAGGCAGCCGGATGGGTGGGGACAATCTCACCTTCTGGCGTGACCGGATTTGGCGAAGAGGATGCGCGCAACATGTGGCAGGCGGGCAACTCTGCGTTCATGCGCAACTGGCCGTATGCGTATGCGCTTGGGCAGGGAGATGACAGCGCTGTGAAGGATGTGTTTGATGTGACGCCGTTACCGGCGGGAGCATCGGGCCACGGGTCAGCCGCGCTAGGAGGCTGGCAGTTGGCGGTATCCAAGTACAGCGAGAATCCCGAAGTAGCTGCCGATGTAGCGTTTTTCCTGGCGTCTGCAGATGAGCAGAAGATACGGGCGATCAACATCAGCAACAATCCCACGGTGATGAGCCTGTACCAGGATGCAGAAATACTGGCAGCATCGCCGTTCATGGGCAAGCTGTATGATGTGTTCATCAATGCGGCAGCCCGACCTTCAACGGCGACGGCACCCCAGTACAACGAGACGTCGGTGTTGTTCTTCACAGCGGTGCATGGTGTGCTGACCGGAGAGATGGATGCACTAACCGCTTTTGAAGAGTTGGAATTAGACTTGCAGGACTTGCTTGGTTTTGAGATCGGGACTCCCTGATCGAAAAACTGATCAATTTTAGATAATATGGTCATTGAGGACCTGATAAGATAGGATTGATCACCCATAGATTGGGTCGAGGGAAAATACCTACCCTCGACCCAATCGAACTTACATCTGTAAGGAGTTCCTGGAGATGGACAAAAAAAAAGGTGTTATAAGTGATTTGGCCAGGCGGGAAGAACGCATGGCCTATACACTGCTCTTACCCACATTTATTATCCTAATTATTATCGCGTTTTACCCGCTGGGCTCGGTATTTTACAACAGCCTGACGGATAAGTTGTTCGCCACCGCTGAACCAGCGAAATTCGTTGGTCTGGATAATTTCTCCAACCTGCTCAGCTTGACCGTTAAACGGTTGCCGCCTGTCATCGATGAAACCACCGGGCAACCCCAGATCGATGCGGAGACGGGAGAGATTGTCTACGAGCGCCCGATTCGAATATTGCCGCGTGAGCCGCGCCGTTATAAAGAACTGAGCCAGTTCAGCATATTTGGTACACGCTATGTGATTGGCGCCACCGATCAAGACTTTATGCTGGCAATTGGCGATACGCTGACATTTACCTTCTTTTCGGTGGTTATCGAGTTGATCCTGGGGCTTGGAGTCGCCATGGTGGTGAATACCAAGTTTACCGGG
>DAOUEM010000006.1:0-6734 GCA_034430555.1 Anaerolineae bacterium
CCGGCCTCCTCTAGTTAGTAAGTATATTACATCAGCGGCCGTATGGCTATTGCCAGGGCGCGATCTATGTTAGAATGAATGTGCGTAAAGATATTAGGATACGCCCAAGTAAAAGAACAGTAGAAGGGGTTTCTAATGAGCATCGAGTTTTACGACCTGAAATTGAAGAAGAAGGTGATGATCGATGAGAGCAAGGTCGTCAAGGTCACCTTCACCACCAAGAAGGGGCAGCTTCGTTATGGCATCCGCGGTATGACGGATGACAATCGCAAGCTGACCAAGTTCGTGAGCAAGGGCGACTGGGAAACGATGTCCGTCCCGGAAGGGGAATAACCCCGCGAAAACTCGCAAAGACCCGGTCCGCTCAGGCCCGGGTTTTTTGGTTATCTCGTGCCGCTCCTCCTGGAGACTCCTCACACCATTTGACAGCCAGGCCCGCCGTGCGTCATTATACAAACGCACCGCAGCTATGATGCGCCGTTGCCCGCCGGTCATCGCGAGCCGGGCGCGACCTGCCGCGTCCTCACAGAACCCGGCCTGCACACAGGGAGATTCTGCCATGCACTCGCCATCCCGCTATCGCTGGTTCGTGGTTGGTACCTTCTTCGCCTTTATGCTGCTGCACCAGGCCGACAAGCTGCTGATCGGGCCGCTGACGACGCCGATCATGGATGAGTTCGGCATCGACGAGGCGGAGATGGGCGCGGTATCTACCGGGGCGCTGCTGGTGGCCGCCCTGTTTTACCCGCTGTGGGGCTACCTCTACGACCGCTACGCGCGCGCCAAGCTGCTGGCGTTGGCCTCGGCCATCTGGGGCCTGACGACCTGGCTGGGGGCCATCGCGCCCACCTACCCGACCTTCCTGGTTTCGCGGGCTTCCACCGGCATCGACGATTCCAGCTACCCCGGCGTGTTCAGCCTGATCGCCGATTACTTCGGGCCGCTGATGCGCGGCAAGGTGTACGGGCTGCTGCAATTGGCCCAGCCGATGGGCTATATGCTGGGGCTGGTGCTGGCCCTGGCCCTGGGCGGCCAGATCGGCTGGCGTAACGTCTACCTGATCACGGGTGCGGTGGGCGTGCTGCTGGCGGTCGTGATCTTCTTCGGGGTGAAGGACGCGCCGCGCGGCGGAGGCGAGCCGGAATTGGCCGACCTGGCCGAGTTCGGGCAGTACCGCTTCGACTGGAAGATCGCGCGCGGGCTGCTGCGTAAACGGGCCTTGATCCCGCTGTTCATCCAGGGCTTTTTTGGCGTCTTCCCCTGGAACGTGATCACTTTCTGGTTTTTCCGCTACCTGGAGACGGAGCGCGGCTATACCTCGGACGAGGTGCTGGTCACCATGTCGATTGCGGTGGTGGTGCTGGCCGGCGGCTATTTCCTGGGCGGGGCGGCGGGCGACTATTTCTTCAAACGCACGCGGCGGGGCCGCCTGTGGGTGAGTTTGGCCGGCGTGATCCTGGGGGCGGTGTTTTTGTTCCTGACGGTCAGCACGCCGATGCAGGACCAGGTGTTGTTCCTGGTGATGCTGTGCCTGGCGGCGCTGTTCATGCCGCTGGCCTCGCCCAACGTGATCGCCACCGTCTACGACATCACCGTGCCGGAGGTGCGCAGCACGGCCCTGGCGATCCAGTACTTCATCGAGAATTCGGGCGCGGCCCTGGCCCCGCTGCTGACCGGCCTGCTGGTGCGCGAGCTGTCGCTGACGCTGGGGGACGCCATCCTGCTGATCAGCCTCTCGGCCTGGGCGGTGGATGCGCTGTTCCTGGCCCTGGCCGCCACCCTGGCCCCGCCGGACATCGAGGCGCTGCGCCAGACCATGCGCCAGCGCGCCGAGGAGGTCGAGGCCGCCCAGGCGGGGTAAATGGTTTCCGAACCGCTATCACACGGGTTGTAACTGATGGAGACAGATGTCGGCTTCGCCGTGTCCTTCGCCTCTGATCCGGTGCTGCAGGGCGTGGTGGACCAGCTGCAAAGGCACATGAACGCCGGGCCTCTGGAATGGCACCACCCGGGCGACTGGCACCTGTCGCTCGTGTATGCGGCCGAACCGCAGCCCCAGTCCGTTATTTCACGCCTGATCGACTGCGCGGCGTGGTTAGCTCACCTGCCCGCCTTTACCGTCCCACTGACACGCTATGCAATCTGGGAGACGGCGACAGGGGACAAAGGACTGGTGGTCATCGGGGAGATGGTCCCTCCCCTGGTGGACGTGCAGCGGCGGTTGGTCCGTTTGTTGGAGGCGCAGGGCATCCCCCTAAATCTCTGGACCCGGCCCGACATGTGGTGGCCGCACGTGTCGCTGGCGCTGTCCTTCCCCGGTGAGGCGCCCCCCTGGCCCGCCGGAGGCGCGCTGACCGTCGACAACGTCTGCCTGACGACGCCGACCGCGGTCCTGCGCCGGTGGGACCTGCCGGGGGCAGCAGGTGATGGACAATAGCCCAAAAAGGAGGGCGGCTTACCATGGCCGGTGTCATCGAAAAAAGGACATCCAACCGGATGTCCTTCGTCTTATCTTGTGCGGTAGATGTGGATTACTTCCGCCGGATTACTTCCGCCGGATTACTTGCGGCGGGTGCGGCTGCGCAGGCTGAAGACCGCCAGTCCGTACATCACGACGGCCAGGCCCAGGCAGGCCAGCACGCCCTTCAGCAGCGCGTCGCCCTCCCAGCCGGTGAGCATCAGGCTGCGCATGGCTTCCAGCACATAGGTGATGGGGTTCAACTCAGCGGCCGTCTTGAGCCAACCGCTCAGCAGTTCCAGCGGCACGAAGCTGG
Organism: Anaerolineae bacterium; assembly: GCA_034430555.1. Classification (GTDB taxonomy): domain Bacteria; phylum Chloroflexota; class Anaerolineae; order Aggregatilineales; family Ch27; genus DAOTXK01. The sequence continues at coordinate 2,775 of DAOUEM010000006.1, forward strand.
CCGTCAGGAAGGTGAAGGGGAAAAAGATGAAGCTCGCGCCCTGGGTGGCAGCAGCATTGCCGCTTCCAAGCGCCGCCGAGACGGTGAAGCCGGCGAAGCCCGTGCCCAGCAAAACCGACAGGCCGACGACAGCCGCCAGCCCGCCGAAGCCGGTGGCCGGTTCCAGGCCCATCAACACGGCCACGCCGACCACGATGCTGGCCTGTATGCCCAGGATCACCGCCCCGGCGAAGATCGGGCCGAGCAGCAGCGCGGCGCGGCTGACCGGCGTCAGCAGCAGTTTGTCGAAGTAGCCGCTGGACACGTCCCGCACCAGGTTCTGGGCGGCGATGCCCGCCCCGGAGAGCGAGGCGCTCACGATGGACAGCGGCAGGATGAAGCCCAGGTAGCTGTTGCCGCTCAGGCCGGGCAGGAAGTTCGACGCGCCGCCCAGGGTTGATTCGTAGATCACCAGGAAAAAGACGCTGATGCCGATGGGCGGGATGATGGCTTCCGGCGTGCGGAAGATGGTTACCAGGCTGCGCCACGTGATCAGGATGATCTGGTGCAGCAGGTTCAGCCGGGGCATAGAGGCGCTCCGGGGTTGGTTCGGGGTGTCGGTGGCAACGGCCATGATAAGTGCTCTCCTCAAAAAGTAGTGGTTGGTTATTGGTTAATGGTTGTTGGTGCCGCCGACTATGCCGCTTTGACAGGTTCCGCCGTGTCGGTTTCTTCGGCTGTATCCGGGGCGAAGCGCTGACCGGTCACCGCCAGGAAGACGTCGTCCAGCGTGGGCTGGGTCAGCGTCAGCGAGACCGGCTCCAGGGCGGCCTGCTGCAGGCGGTTGACGACGCTGGGCATGGCCTCCGCGGCCTGGCTGAGGTACAGGCGCAGCACCTTGCGATCGGCCTGGACGCGGTCCACCATGTCGCCCAGGGCGGACTGGGCCTGGGCCACCGTCGCTTCGTCGCGGAAGGTGACGTTGATCGATTCGCTGCTCATCGAGGCCTTGAGTTCGGCGGGTGCGCCTTCTATGGCGATGCGGCCCTGGTCGATGATGGCGATGTTGTCGGCCAGTTCGTCGGCTTCTTCCAGGTACTGGGTAGTGAGGAAGATGGTCATGCCCAGGTGCTCGTTGAGGCGGCGGACTTCTTCCCAGATGTCGCGGCGGCTGGCCGGGTCGAGGCCGGTGGTCGGCTCGTCCAGGAACAGGATTTCCGGCTCGTGCACCAGGGCCAGCGCCAGGTCCAGGCGGCGGCGCATGCCCCCGCTGTACTTGCCGACGCGGCGGTTCACGGCGTCTTCCAGTTGGACGAGGTGCAGCAGTTCGTCGGCGCGGGCACGGGCCTGCTTACGGCTCATGCCAAAGAGCTGGCCCTGGAGGGTCAGCATCTCCACCGATTTCATCAGCGGGTCCAGGCCGATCTCCTGCAGGGCGACGCCGGCCACGGCGCGCACCTGGCCTGCCTGGCTGACCACGTCGTAGCCGCCGACGGTGGCCCGGCCCGCGGTGGGCAGGGCGAGCGTCGTCAGGATTTTGATGACGGTGCTTTTACCGGCGCCGTTTGGCCCCAGGAAGCCGAAGATTTGCCCCGACTCCACTTTGAACGATACGTCATCCACGGCCTTTATGGAGCCGTTGTATTTTTTCACCAGGTTCTCGACGATAATTTCCCGACTTGACATTACAGTTCTCCCTCTCAAGTATTGTTTACAGTCCAATACCAGTCCTGGATAAGTGAATTTGGTGTCGGGGCATCCGCCGGAGGTGAATGCCCCACTACCGACCCGTTTTGGGCCAGGGTTACGAAGCGTCCGCGGCGAAGCGGGTGCCGGGAGCAGGCCGGCGGTTCTGCCACAGGCTGAAGAGCAGCACGGCCAGGATGACCACGATCATGGCGGCGGCGGTCCCGGCCACGAGCGGCGTCTCGCTCTGCTTGAAGACGATGCCCACGATGGCCCACACGGCCGTCAGGGCGTAGGCGATATTGCCCCGGCCCCGGTAGATCACGGCGCTGATGATGCCCGTGCCGACTACCAGCATGATAGCCGCCCAACTGGCCCCGTCGATGCCGAACAGGCTCTCGTAGCCGCTGGCGAACAGCGCCTGGCTGACGTTGGCGATAGTGGCGATGGTGATCCAGGCCAGGTAAATGCTAAACGGGATTTGCGCCAGCCAGCGCACGCCGCGGGAAACCGAAGCCCCGATGTCCAGCCGCAGGTAGATGGCGATCAGGGTCAGCAGGATGGCGGCCATCACCGGCACGCTCAGCAGGTAGTTTTCCGTCTGGAAGAGGACCAGCCAGCCGGCGTTCAGCAGGTTGCTCAGGGTGAACAGCCAGCCGGTGCGGCGCAGGTAGGGGTTCTGGCGCTGGCCGGGCAGCGAGTGGTAAACCACGTAAGCCGTCAGGCCGGTGTAGATGACGCCCCACACGGCGAAGGTCGTATTAGCGGGCACAAAAAAGATGTCGAACGAGTTGCTGATTTCGGCCTGCGTCATGCTGCCCAGCGCGCCGCTGGAAGCCATCGCGTTGACGATCAGGGTGAGCACGAAGGTTACGATTAAGCTCAACTGCCGGATAAGGTCGCGGTTCATGGGTCTCTCCTCAAAAAGCTAATCACCTGGTTCATCCTGGCCAGGACGAACAAGTTATGTTCATTTATTGTATAGGAATAGTATACATTATTTGGCGGCCCTGTAAAGGCCCAAAGCTTAGAGCTTGATGAGAGCCGAATGGCCGCCGCCGATCTGCCGCCAGCAGGTCGGTCGGAGTGCTCCGGCGGGGGGCCTTGTGGTATCCTATTCCATAGGCTTATGCCGCAGGAGGCGAGAGACCGCCTGCCGGAGGCTTTCCACCAGCGATAAGGGGGACCCATGCCGCTCGTGATCGAAAAACCCACCATGATCCTCAATCCCGTCATTGCCCGGCGCAACATCGCGCGTATGGCGCAGAAGGCGGCCCGCAGCGGGGTGCGCTTCCGTCCGCATTTCAAGACGCACCAGTCGGCCATCGTGGGCGAATGGTTTCGCGACGAGGGGGTGGAGGCCATCACGGTGTCTTCGGTGGACATGGCCGGCTATTTTGCCGCGCACGGTTGGGCCGACATCCTGATCGCGTTCCCCGTCAACTGGCTGGAGATCGAGAAGATCAACCGGCTGGCGGCGGACATCACGCTCGGCCTGTTGGTGGAATCGCCGGACACGGTGATGTTCCTGTGGGATCACCTGCAGGCCCCGGCTCGCGTGTGGCTCAAGATCGACACCGGCTATGGGCGCACCGGTCTGGCCTGGGACGACTTCGAGGGGCAGCGCGCCCTGGCGGAAGCGATCCGCACCACGAAACACCTCACGCTGGACGGCCTGCTGACTCACGCCGGGCACAGCTACGGCCAACGATCGGCGGACGACGTCCGGCTGGTCTACCGGGAGACGGTCGGGCGGCTGTTGACGGCCCGCGACGAGCTGGCGGTGGCGGGCTTCACCGGCCTGGCCATCGCGCCGGGGGATACGCCGTGCTGCTCGGTGGTGCAGGACTTCAGCGAGGTGGACGAAATACGGCCCGGCTGCTTCGTCTTTTACGACATCATGCAGGTGCAGATCGGCGCCTGCCAGCACGAGGACATCGCCATGGCGGTGGCCTGCCCGGTGGTGGCCCGCCACCCGGACCGCGGCGAAATCGTGATTTACGGGGGCGCGGTGCACCTCTCCAAAGAGCGCCTGACCCGCGACGACGGCGCGACCTCCTACGGCGACGTGGCCCTGCCCACGCCGGGCGGCTGGTCCGACCCGCTGCCAGACTGTTACGTCAAATCTATCTCGCAGGAGCACGGCATCATCCGGGCGGAGGGCGCGCTGGTGGAACAGGTGCAGGTGGGGGACGTGGTGCTGGTGCTGCCGGTGCACGCCTGCCTGACGGCTAACTTGATGAAGACTTATTACACGCCGTTCGGGGACAGCATCCCGATGGCGGAATATTGAGC
>DAOUEM010000007.1:0-6645 GCA_034430555.1 Anaerolineae bacterium
GTAAACGTGATGCTGGGGGAGGTGCTTTCATGAGCGACAACATTCACCCCGATCTGGTCCGCTGGCTGGACGCGGCCACGCGGGGCCTGCCTCGAGAGGCGGCGCAGGCCTCCCGCGCGGAACTGCTGGCCCATTACCAGGACGCCTGTGACGATTACGTGGAGCAGGGGCTGACGACGGACGTGGCGCACGGGCGCGCCCTGGCCGACCTGGGGGTTGCCAGCACCACAGCCAGTGGTCTGGTGGGCGTGCACCGGGGACAGGCCCACTACCTGCCCGCGGCCCTGGCGAGCATGGTTTTTGTGTTCGCCTATTTTGTCCTGCCGCCGATCCTTCAATCGTTAGGTGGGATCAGCGAGCCTGTGTGGGATGTGCTCGAATTGGCTCAGATGGGGATCATGGTTTACGTCCTGGCCGTGCTCCGGTGGCTGGTACGCTGGCGATTTGCCGGGGACGGCATCGAAACCGCCTTCAGGCTGATCATCGGGGGCGTGATCGGTGAAATGATCGCCGGGTCGTTGAGCCTGATCTTGCTGGGTACCGATGCCCATCTCAACGTGACTCAGACGCTGTTCACGGTCACGGGGTTCTTGCCGGTCCTGACGCTGGCCATAGTGGAGGTTAGCTGGCTGGTGGTCGGCGTCGGCACGATCTATCTCGGCCTGAAGGTCATGCCGACCAGTGGTGTGTTATACGGCCTGGAAAAACCGGTGGCGTTCCTGTCGATCATGATGGGCTTATGCATGATCGCGGTCACGACGCTGGCGTATGTGGAGGCTACGAAAGCCGTCCTGCTGGTTTTCGTCGGCATCTGGCTGGTGCACGCCACGATCTGGCCGTTGTTCACGCTACTCTTTTTCCGCGCGGCCTATCGCAGCCCGGTTCGCCCGGCCCGCCTGGCCTGAGGCAGCGCCATTGCCATGATCAAACAAAGCGGGTCAGGCCGACCCGCTTTTGTGATCGCGCGTGCGGTGGGGGGCCTTACTCCACCACGTCGACTTGCAGGCGGTAGTGGGCCGGCTGGGTGGTGTACTGCGTCATGCCGCTGACGATCAGCACAGCCGGTGCCTCCGGCCCGATCTGGACCGTCCATGTGCCGGTGGTGCCCCCGCCGGGCATCAACAGCCGCCGCACGTCGGTGGCCGGGCTGCTTTCCACCACCTCCACCAGGAACTCCTGCGGCAGGAGGTTGGCGATGCGCACCCAGCCTTCCGACTGCCAGCCGCCGGCGTCGGTCTCGGCGTCATCGAAGTAGCCGATCTCGGGGATGCTGATATCGTCGATCACCCAGCCATTGCGGGTGAAGGCCTGGTCGGTCACGTACTCGAAGCGCACCAGCACTTCGCCGCCGACGTAAGGCGTCAGGTCGATGGTCTCCTCGATCCAGTCCGGCTGCGGTTGGATCAAACGCTCCGGGTGCGGGCCTAAGGTGACCGGGATGTTTAGCTGCTCGCCCGCCCGCCCCACGGTTAAAACGGCCGTATCGCCCACGTGGTAGGTGTCGAGGTAGTGCACCAGCTCGGCAGGGTCCAACGGCACGGCGTCGATGGCCAGCAGGATGTCGCCCGGCAGCAGCCCGGCGATGGCCGCCCCGCTCTCCGGCACCAGGCCGGTGATGGCGCCCAGGGTGGGGTCGTAGTTGATGCCCATGAACGGCGCCGGACGCGGTTCGGTGCCGCCGCTGCTGGCCCCGGTAATCCCCGCCGCGAAGGCCCGGCTGTTCGGATTCTGGTCGGTGGTGGCGGGCGTTTCCAGGACCTGCCAGGTCTCCCCGCCATCGGTGGACACGCTGAGGTAGCCGTAATCCCAGAAGGCGGTCATCTCAAACCAGGAGGAGAAGCGCAGCATGGCGCTCGTCACCCCGCCCAGGTCGAAGGCGCGGGTCAGGCGTGGATTACTCTGGTCGGTGCGGTTGGCCCAGTAGAAGTGCGTGCCGCTGGGCGCGCCGGTGGGCACGACCTGGACCGTTTCGCTGCCGCTGAAGGTCACGGCTACCGTCAGGGGGGTATCGCTGGACAGCTGGATGTATTCCGCGCCGTGCTGGTTGATCTGGCGCTCGGGCACGGTGGCCGGGTAGCGGCTGATCGCGCCGGTCAGCGCGGCCCGCATCCCCTGCAGGTCGATCAGCGTGTAGGTGTAGCGCCCGTCGCCCAGGATCGGCGTGTTGACCAGGTTGGCCACCAGCCAGTCGGCGTAAACGTCGGCGAAGGTGAGCGGGTCGCCGCTGGCCGGGTCGGCGGCCTCGCTGGCGGCCAGGGTGTTGTTCACGCCGGTGATGCCGTCCGCCTGCTCCTGCGAATGGATCAGCACGATTTCCGGGCCGAAGCGTTCCACCAAATAAGTAAAGAATAGCGAGGACCCGCCGTAATAAGGCATGGACTGGTCGATGTCCCAGGCGTTCAACTGTACGCTGGGGCTGGCCAGGAAGTTCTGGATGGAAAAGACCTGCGGCGTGACGGCCAGGAAAGCGCCCAGCTCCGCCGTGCCCTCGATCACCCAGGTTTCCTCGTTGAGGTCTTCGTGGTGCTGGATCATGTGCACGAACTCGTGGGCCAGCACGTACAGGTAGGAGTCGCTGTCGAACGGCACGTTATCCACCGCGATCACGAACATCTCGTGCTCGTTGCTGGTGTCGATCACCTGGCGCGGGTAGGTGCTGTTGTCGTTGAAGTACCCGCCAATGGTGGCGCCGATGCCGGTCACGTTGAGGATGTAGATGTGCGGATCGTCGTCGATGCCGGGCGATGGCTCCTGCCCGAACAACTCGCGCACGCGGGGGAAGAGGGTCTCGTCCAGCCTACGCGCGATCTGGTCCAGGCTGTCGGGGTCGTAGGCCACGCCGACTTCCACCCACAGGTATACGCCAGCCGAGGCGGCGGCCAGCTCGGCTTCCACTTCGAAGCGGCTGCGTTCGCCGCTGTTGCCGACGAAAAAGGTATGCCGGTCGCCGACTTCAAAGGCCGGGGCCGGCACTACCTCCACCGCTCCTGGGCCAAGCACCCCGCCCAGCCGCCCGGCCAGCTCGACCGCGTCGCGGATGGGCACGATCACGTTTTCCAGCAGGCGCAGCGTGCGCTCGGTATCGCGGCGGTCGCCCTGCGCGGCAGCCGGAACGGCCGCCGTCCCCGCCACCAGGCCTGCCAGCAGGGCGCACATCACCACCACGATCCAGGACCACTTTTTGCCGTTCATCTGGCGGCTTCCTTACCTATCATTAAATCTGTCGATTGGACGTTATACCGATAACTCCGCTCTGAATATGATCGCCAATGGTAGCATCGTTTTTTCGATTTGGCGACCCCATTTATGGCGCGCCATTGCTGGCGACTCGCGCCGCCGGTGCATGTCAGCGCTTACCCACGGCTGCGAGTACCGCCTGGATCGGTGTTTGGCCGGGCGGTGTTGTACGGTATCATCATGATCGCCGGGATACGGCGCGTCAACCCAGGAGAAAACCCATGCCCAACCAGCAGCCCCTGATCACCAGCGTCGATGGCCGCCGTTTTGCCGCATCATCGGCGGCGGTGCTGGCCTTCATCGTGGACCCGGCAGGGCGCATCTTGATGCTGGCCCATCCGCAGCGCCCGGGACGCTGGGAGCCGGTCAACGGCGCGCTGGATGCCGGAGAAACGGTGCTGGCCGCCGTGCTGCGCGAAGTCCACGAAGAAGCCGGCCCGGAAGTCCGGGTGCGGCCGCTGGGCGCCTTCCACGCCTATACCTTCCGCTACGACGACAACGTGCAGTACATGATCAGCATTTGTTACCTGCTGGCCTACGAGGGCGGCGCGGTCATCCCCGGCGACGACATGGCCGGCAGCGAGGTCGGCTGGTACAGCCCGGCGCAGATCGAAGGCGGCGACGTCGAAGTGATCGTGCCCACCGGACAAAACTGGGCGTTCCGCCGGGCGGTGGAGGTGTATCACCTGCTCAAAGATCAACCCCCGGTGACGCTTCAGCCGCGCTTCGACGAGATGACGCGTCACAAGTACAACCGCGAGTGAGCCGCCGACCTCTCCAAGCCTGATCATACGAAGCGGTTTTTGATTCCCCCGCGCCCGCGCAACTTAAATCCCATTTCCAACGTAATATAGTTGAATTCAACTATCGTATTGAGCAAACTCTGGAAAGTTTAGCTGGTCCCAATGAAAGGCAAATTTATAATGCCCAGAATGATGCGTGGTGGCTGGCGAGGCCGCCGCCCGATGATGCGGAGATATATGCGTGGCGGTATGCGATATGGCCCGATGATGCGCGGCCCGATGACGAGAACGTTCAGACGCGGCGGTTTGATGGGCGGTCCGCGGCGGATGATCTTTTTCCCCATCGGGATCGTGATTTGCCTGGGGCTGGTGATCGTGGGCAGCGGCATCTTGCGGTTTCTTTTTCCATTGGCGATCGGGGCGGTGCTGCTGGCCGCCGGCGTTATCATATTGATGCGAGTCAACCCGGTTGGCGAGGGCAAAGCTAAACGCGACGATGATCCGGATGCCTACGATACCTACGATACCGACGAAAAGCCCAAACGCGGCGATGGCGATTGGGTGTGAGCCAGGCAATTCTAAGATTCGGGGGCGACTGCCACTGCTGCAAAGACAGCCAACAATCACTTCATGTCAAGCGAGGTCAACCGGCTGGCCGTTAACCGGTCCGCAGTTGGCCTCGCCTCTGTGCCCTCCCCCTCAGCTTGATCTCGATCACGGACTGGCCGCTGCCGGAGGAGTCGACGGCCAGCCCGTCAACGTGCTGGCGCACAGCACCAACCCATGCGTCACCTGCCACGCCGATACGACACCCGGCATCGTCCAGCAGTACGGCATGAGCAGCATGGCCGCCGCCGACCTTCTCGCTGGTGGGCGTGCTGGGCGTGATCGCCGCCGTCTACGAGGACCCGCCGGACAGCGGCCGCCTGGCCGTGCCGGGCCTGTTTTCCTGGCGCGTGCCCTTCACCAAGACGCAGCAGTACTGTATCTGGGTGGGGCTGGGCATCCTGGCGACCCTGCTCAGCAGCGTGCTGGACCACGGGCGCTTCAACTTTGAGAACCTGTGGGTGTGGATTCCGACGGTGGTAGGCGTGTTCGCCACCATCGCGGCGGTGGTCTACGGGCTGCTGGAGAAACCCAGCCGGGGCGATACCATCACCTACGTCACGGCCATGATCGCCCTGATCGTGGTCGGGCTGGTCGGCTTCCTGCTGCACGTCGACACCGACCTGGAGAGGCGCAGCATCATCGTGCCGGAACGCTTCCTGCGCGGCGCGCCCTTCCTGGCCCCGCTGCTGTTCTGCGATATGGCAGCGCTGGGCCTGATCGCCATCATCCCGGTGGAAGAACGGACTGGGGGATCCGGTGACGAAGTGGGCGCCGACGTGGGCGAAACGGGTACCGCCGCCGGCAGCTAATTTGTCAAAAACCGCCGGGAAGACCTGGTGCGTTTCCCGGCGGCTGGTAATCACACAGATGGATCAGCGTCTGAACTCGACATTGTCGATGTACACGACACCCTGCGCCCCTGAGCGGCTGTCGAACGTAATAAACAACTGCTCGATGTCGTCAAATCTGGACAGGTCATCGACGACCATGTTGGGCCGCACAAAACTATCCAGATTCACCTGAATATTTAGCCACTCACCGGTAATGCCTGACACATAAACAATACGAACTTCCCGCTGATTGTCGCGCTTCAATTCAAGCTTCAGCTGCCAGTCCGTGCCAATAATGCTGTCTGTACGGATATCAAAGTTCAGGCTGTAATACTCCCTTAAGTCGATGCCTTCCAGCGGGATCACCAAGGCGCTCCACTCTCCCAGGGTATAAATCAGTTTGGCCATACACCCGCCACCCGAGCTATCCTCCATGAATTCATACTGTATGCTGCTGTCGCTGCCGAATGCCGTATTCAGGGCTCCGCCGACATTATTGGTGACCGCGCAGTTATTAAAATCAGCTACAACTAACGGCCTGCTATACAAAGCTAACCCGCCCAATATAATGGTCGCCAGCACGGCGAACAGAATCAACACTGCCGCCAACGCACGCCAGAAACGCCGTCGGGAGATACGCGCTAATTGCTCGACCAATGGTGCTATGGTTGTTAAAGGCTCGGAAGCGAATGCCGTGATGTCGAAACAGTGCAGTTGGGCAATGGGTTCAGGAATCGGGGCTGGCTTGAGCTGGACTGGAATAATCCGCTTTTTTTTCGAACGTGCGTGGGCGACCTCATGATTGCACCAGATAGAGGTCGATGAGGCTGGGGTAAGCACATAGATCAGAATCAAGCACTTCTCAATTTCACGATATATTTTTTCTTTCCAATCATCACCACCAGGCAAATCACCATCATACCAAGGATCGTAACCCTCAGTACGTAGCAGGTCGGCAAGTCCGCTCACGAAAGACTTCTCTTCGCGGGCATAACTGATGAATATGCGCATGGCATCCCCCCAGGAACGCTTATCACCCATGTTAGTATAGCATGACCCGAACATATTATGTCTATGGAGTGCATAGACGGCTGAACAACAATCAGTTGTGAGGTCTATTTCTCTTAACAACGACGCCCAACGATTGTCTTAAGTGGTTGCCTGCGTTAATCAGGCGATGATGGCGACCGTGTCCAGCACCATCAGGCCCAGCGAGTCGTCGCCCT
>DAOUEM010000008.1:0-7853 GCA_034430555.1 Anaerolineae bacterium
CGTTCATCCTGAGCCAGGATCAAACTCTCCGTAGAATTGTCTTACACCACGCTCCTCAGAGCGCAGTGACAGGGTCCTTCTGCTTTCCTGTCTCTTCCTTACTGCTTCCCACTATTCTCTTGTTAAGGTCCCTATCGGCTAACGACAGAAAAAACGCCAAGTTGCAGCCTGCAACTTCAGCGACTTTTCGCCTTCGCTCAAGTAATTTGTCTTGGAAAGGATTCCGCTTGCCGATTAAACTTATCTTAGCATCGGCTCAGAGGACTGTCAAGGGTTAATCGCCGGGTAAGACCTTAAAACTTACCGAGGATTCGCCCGATACGTTCACTCCACCCTTGAGTGCAGTGATGCCTGACCAATCATCTTACTGTATTATGTTTGGGAAGGTGCCGTTTGCCGAAGCCCGGGTATCATACCATTCGCCCGGGGGGCTGTCAAGGCCAATAGTGGCGAAAAACCTATGAAAACCAAACGAATTCCTAATTCGAGCTGTTTTCGCAGCCCACTCAACATTATAGTATGATGACGGCCAAACTACTAATACATTTCCGCGTGGCATCTCATAGCTCAAATCACTGTTCACTGTCTCTGCTGGCCAAACGGGGCTGTATGTCTGGTTAAAACCCTTATTTCAGGGGAGCTGGGCTGTGACATGAGAAGATCAGCAGCAGGAAGCCGCGGCGTTTATCGTCTGGGGAGGCACTTGTGGCAGTGGCTGGTGGTGCCTTTGCCTGCCGTGAAGGACCCGGAACGACGTATGAAAGCCCAATGGCTGGCTACCGTGGTGATTGTCCTGATGCCGTTGGGACTCCTGGTCGCCGTACTGCCGGGACTGGTCGGCGTGCATGCCCCGGTCACCAATCGCCTTGAGATCGGGGCGGCGATACTCGCCATATTATTTGCGGCTGTTCCGCTGGTGTTGTGTCGATATGGTTATGTGGAAGCTGCCGGCAGTCTGCTTGGCACCGTAGCTTCGATCGCCATCTTTTACCTGGCGATTATGGACCAGGAAACCGGCGTGCTGCAATATCTCGTCGTGCCCATTGTCATCGTCAGCGCTTTTTTACCGACACGACTCATTAACTTATACCTGGTCGCCAACGTGCTGGCCCTGTTTTTGCTGCCGCTGTTGATGGAAGAAGCGACATTGGCCGATGTGCTCGTCAATCCGATGATATTCTTTATCATGGGTGTACCGCTGGCCCTGTTGATCGCCCGGTTTCGTGATGTGGTCTTTGACTTCCGAACCGCGGCCCTGGGCCAGGCCAACGCGGCCCTGCAAGCGCAGGTCGATGAGCGCGAACGGGCCGAACAGGCAGAGCGCGAACAGCGCATCCTGGCCGAGGCGCTGCGGGATACGGCCGCTGCCCTGACCGGCACCCTCGAACTGGAAGAGGTCTTGACGCGCATCCTGGAGAATATCGACCGGGTCGTGCCCCATGATGCCGCCAGTATCATGATGGTGGAGGAGGGGGGGGTGCGGGCGACGCACTGGCGCGGCTATTCGCCGGGAGCTGAAGCGGTCTTGAGGAGCACCAGCTTCTCGGTCGATGTGCCGGTTTTACGTCGTATGTATTCGGCCGGCCAGTCCTGCTTGATTCCAGATACCCATGACTCTGACGGAAGTTGGTACAACTGGCCGGAAGCAGCCTGGGTGCGGTCTTACGTGGGCGCGCCGATCCAGATCCACGGCGAGGTGCTGGGCTTCTTGAACCTGGACAGCGCCCGGCAGGGGTTCTACACCCCGGACCACGCCAAACGGTTGATGGCCTTTGCCAACCAGGCCGCCGTAGCCATTCAAAACGCGCGTTTCTTCGATCAGATCCGCTGCTACTCGACCGAGCTTGAGCTGCACGTCAGCGACCGCACGACCGAGTTGTGGCTGGAGCGGCAGCGGCTGCGGGCCGTGCTGGATTCGATGGGCGAGGGCGTGATTTACATTAGCGAAAACATGGAGGTCGGTTATATCAACCAGGCGCTGGTTTCCCTGAGTGGTTACAGCAGAGAAGCGATTGTAGGCCGCGCCGCGGAGATATTCCGGGCTTCGATGGTCACGGGCGATCCGGACGATTTTATGATCGGTATCATTACGGCGATCCGGCAGATGGGCGGCTGGCACGGCGAGCTTCAAATGCGCCGGAAAAACGGCGTGGTGTTTGACGCGGACATCAACATGACTGCCGTGCTGGAACCTGGTGGGCAGTATGCCGGCACGGTGGCCATCATCCGTAACATCAGCCAGGACAAGGCCCTGCAAGCCCAGAAGGACCGCTTCATTGCCCACGCCTCGCACGAGCTGCGGACGCCAGTGGCCAACATCATCACCCGGCTGTGGTTGGCCCGCCGCCAGCCGGATCGCCTGGACGAGCATCTGGGGATCATCGAGGAATCGACCAGCCACATGCGCGCCTTGATCGAGGACCTGCTGCTGATCTCGCGCCTGGAACAGTCATCGCTGGCGCTGGAGCAGGTGGTGCAGCCCTTCCAGGAGATGGTCGCGGGTGCGCTGGCCATCTTGCAGCCCCAACTGTTGGCCGGCCAGATCGAACTCACGGTCGAGCTTGCGGCCAGGCCGCTGCACGTTTATGCCGATCTGGAGCAAATCATCCAGGCGATCAGCAACCTGGGGACCTACGTGTTGGGCTGTGCGCCACCGGGCGGGCACGTCAGCTTCCGGTCGGATAGGGAAGGGCACATGGTCGTGCTGCGCATCGATTACGATGGCCCGACGCTGACATCGGAAGCGCTGCACGTTATCTTTGAGCCGTTCTCGCGGGCGACGGAAGGGCAGGCCCTCGGCACCCGGCTGGGGCTGGCCGTGGCGCGGCGCATCATTCACCTGCACGGGGGCGAGATCACGGCGGACAGCCTGGCGGAGCAGGGCAATGCCTTCGTGATCAGACTGCCCCTGGTCGAAGACGCGCCCGCCTAAGCGCCGCGTAAGTGGGGCTGCCGGGGCCGGTCAGGCCAGCGGACGCAGGATGGCGCGGGCCGGTGCCCCTTCCGCACCCTGAAGTTTGATCGGCAGGCAGGTCAGCTCATAAGTGCCGGGCGACACGCCGGACAGGTTCAGCCCTTCCACAATGACCACGCCGGCTCCCAGCAGGATTTGATGAGTCGCCGGGCCGTCCTCGTAAAGCTGCACGGACAGATAATCCACTCCCACCAGCCGGATGCCATGGTCCACCACCCACTGCGCCGCGTCAGCCGTCAGGGCTACAAAATCTGCCTGGAAGGGCAGGCCGGGCTGGCGCCAGAACTTTGAATTGCGCGTCTGGAACAGGACGCGCGTGACACTATCGGCCAGGTCCAGCGCGGCCAGGTCCGCCGCCGTGATCCGTTCGACGGTGGGCAGGGACACGACCGCTGCCGGTCCGACCAGCACGTCCAGCGGCATCTGCTCGACGGTGCCGCCCTCCGGCACGAAGTGCAGCGGCGCGTCCACATGGGTGCCGGTGTGCGCGCCCAGGCTCAGTTGGGAGACGTTGGCGGCGTGATCGGGGCCGATGCGGTGGTGCCAGGTCCGTGTGTAGCCGGGACCGCCGGGCCACAACGGCATGTTATCGTGCAGCGGCACCGAGATGTCAATGATCGGGTTCATCGATTTGTCCATTCAAACGTTATACCCTCATCCGGGCCTGCTGCTGCGACCGGCCGTGTTCTACATCTCATTACGGCCTTGCAGGGCGCGGATCAGGGTCATGGCGTCCACATATTCCAGGTCGCCGCCGGTGGGCAGGCCGCGCGCCAGCCGCGTCACCTTGGCGCCCAGCGGGGTGAGCTGCTGGTGGATGTACATCGCCGTGGCGTCCCCTTCCAGGCCGGGGTTGGTGGCGATGATCACCTCCAGGATAGTGTTCTCCTGCACGCGTTTGACCAGTTCCCGCACTTTGAGCTGATCCGGGCCGATGCCGTTCACCGGTGAAATCGCGCCATGCAGCACGTGGTACAGGCCCTGGTAGCCGCCGGTGCGCTCGATGGCCAGCACGTCCAGCGGCTCTTCCACCACGGCGATCAGCGTGCGATGGCGGGTCGTGTCGCTGCAAATGGGGCAGGGGTCGCTCTCGGTGATGTTCCAGCACGACGAGCAGAAGCGGGTGCTGGCCTTCAGTTCGGTCAGCGCCGCGGCCAGCGACGACGACACGTCTGCCGGGGCGCGCAGCAGGTAATAGGTCAGGCGGGAGGCTGTCTTCGGCCCGACGCCCGGCAGCCGCGAAAAGGCATCGATCAGCCGCGTGACCGGCTCAGGGACGGCTTTGCTCATCGGTCAGTGCTCATCCGCGGCCTTACATCCCGCCCAGCAGGCTGCCCAGGTCCATGCCGGCCAGTCCGCCGGAGATATTCTCCATGCGCTGGGCGGCCATAGCCTGGCTCTGCTCGATGGCCTGGTTCACGCCGGCGACCAGCAGGTCCTGCAGATCGGTCAGCCATTCCTCGTCATCGGTATCGATGACTTCGGCGTTGATGGTGATGCTCTGCACGCGCTGATGGCCGCTGATGACGATGGTCAGCGCGCCGCCGCCGACCGAGACTTCGACCGTCTCTTCGGCCAGCGCGTCCTGCGCCTCGACCATGTCCTGCTGCATCTTCTGGAACTGTTTCATGAGATCGGACTGCCCGCCGCCAGGCAGGCCGCCGCGCCGTCCTCTACCTTTACTCATTGTCTGACTCCTCGTGCTCTGACCCATAGTCGTTCGTTTCGATGTCGCTGCTAGAGATTTCGCCGCCCAGTTGGTGGATGCCAAAGGCCACCAGTTCGTCGTTGGCGATCATTTCTCGGGTATCCACGCTGGTGGGCGCGTCATCCGGGCTGACGATCTCCACCCGGAACTTCAGGGGCACGTCGAAGACCTGGCGCAGCGCCTTCAACAGAGCCTGCCGCCGGTCGTCGGCGTCCAGCTTTTCCTTAAAGAACGGGTTATTCACGGTCAGCACCAGCATGTTGCCGCTTACTTCACGCACGGTGGCGTGGTCCAGCAGGGCCGGGACCGCGTGGTGGAAGTGCCGCGCGGTCCGCTGGAGCTCCAGCCATTTTTCGCGCACGGTCAGCAGGCCGACGGCAGGTGGTGCGCCCGGCTCGCTGTCCGCCGGTTCGATGATCGGTTCTACCGCCGGTTCTACCGCCGGTTCTTCCCCCTCGTGCGGGGTGGGCGGGGGCGGCGCTGGCTGTCGGGGCGAAGGCTGGGCGGGTGGTGCAGCGGCGAGGGCTGGTTCTGCCGCCGGTTGTACCGCCGGTTGTACCGCCGGTTGTACCGCCGGGGCCAGGCTCTCCAGCAGGGCCAGCTCCAGGGGAAGCTGGGGCTGCCAGTCGCTGCTGCGATCATTGTGCGCCTCGTTGAATTTGCGGATGGCCCGCAGCAGTGCCCCGCGTCCGATGTGAGCGGCCTGCCGGGTGTAGGTCTGCCGGGCATCCTGGGTGTCGTCGATGATGTCCGGGCCGGCTGTTTGCGCCAGCAGGACGTAGCGGAGATGCTCGACGATCTGCCGGGCAAACTGGCGCGGGTCGGCGCCGCCATCCACCGCCGCGTGGATGACCTCCAACCCGCCGGGCAGGTCGTGGTCCAGCATGGTTTCGACCAGCGCGCTCACCGCCCGCCGTCCGGCTGCGCCCAGGGCGACTTCGGCCATCTCCAGGGTGATCGTCTCGGCCGGGTCGGCCACCACCTGGTCCAGCAGGCTGATGCTGTCCCGCACGGAGCCGGTGCCCTGCCGAGCGATCAGCTCCAGCACCTCCGGCTCGATGCGGAACTCTTCCGCCGCCGCGATGTGGCCCAGAAAGGCGGCCACGTCCACGACCGGCACCCGCCGAAACTCAAACGGCAGGCAGCGGCTCAGGATCGTCTCCGGCACTTTTTCCAGTTCGGTCGTCGCCAGAACGAAGATGGCGTGGTCGGGTGGTTCTTCCAGGGTCTTGAGCAGCGCATCGAAGGCTGCGCCGGAAAAGCGGTGCACCTCGTCGATGATGTAGACCTTGTACTGCCCTTCGCCGGGCGAAAAGGCGATCTTGTCACGCAGCTCACGCACGTCGTCCACGCCAGTGTGGGAGGCGGCGTCGATCTCGATCAGGTCCAGGTAGCGGGCCTCGTTGACGGCAATACAGTGAGCGCACTGGTTGCAGGGCCGCTGCGACGGGTCCTCGTGCAGGCAGTTGACCGCCTTGGCCAGCAGGCGGGCGGTGGTGGTCTTGCCGGTGCCGCGCGGCCCGCTGAACAGGTAAGCGTGGCGGATGCGGCCCTGGCGTAATGCGCCTTGCAGCGTGCGCGTGATATGCTCCTGGCCGATTACGTCCTCAAAGTGCATGGGACGCCATTTGAGGTACAGGGCTTGTTCAGGCACGGGACACTTCTCCGGAACGGGGATTATTGATGTCGTAGTGTAACACGCCTTCCGGCGAATCGCACAGGAGTTTCATCCTAGGTGGTGGCTTAAGGATGACTGGTACCAGTCTGATCTGCCGCCGGGTTGCCGGTGGAGAAAAATACCAGCATCCGCCCATCTTCGCTGGTGCTGAGGAAGCGGTGATCGGCCCGCGCCGTAGACGATATTCCCGTTGAGTTCTGATTTAAAACGTGAGAGGGACATTGACCGCCTCTCCGCCATCGATCAACGGGACACGTTCGCCGGTATTCGGATCGTAGAGTCCAACGTTAATGTGGCAGGATTCACCTGCCGGCAGCGAGAAGGGAATCAAACGAGTTTCACGCCACGGTAGATCAGGCGGCCACATCTCAAAGGGATATAAACCGCCCAATGGCGGCCCGTCTCGCTGTGCAACCAGGGCCTCATCACACACAAGGTGGACAAACGCCACGACGTTGGTTTGTTCTTCTACCATCCAGGTCAGGTCGATGGCGACATGCTGCGACGAATGAGCTGAGGACAGCGCGGGTTCAAGCCGGACGCCGTTGGCGAATACGACCGCATTGTCCATGGTGGCTGCTGGCAGCGTCACCCCGGTTTCCCAGGCCCAGTAGCCATTCATCGCCCTGGCAAGGTAAGCGCGATCAGCCTGCTGTATGGCATTAGCTCGTTCCGGTTGGGTCAATTGATCGCCGACCATGCCTATCGTGAAACCGGGCAAGACCGGCGTGGTGTCCTGCCATATCAGCAGTTCAGCTTCAACCTCCAGGCCGGTGTTTGCCCAGATCATGCCGCTAAACGGGTAATAATCGGATTGATAGGAGACACCATTGAAGCCGTAGGCATAGGCATCGTTGATGGGGTTAGCCCAGGCAGGCAGGTTAAAGACGATCAGCCGATCATCAGGATGGTTCTGCGCAACCTGGAAAATGTCGTCATAGAGCACACTCAGGTCGGAATGGATATCCATATGCAGGTTGATAAACGCCCAACCGCCGGCCACCAGCAGGATCATGATCATAACCGGCAGGATACGCCCCAGTAGCGGGAGGCGTTGCCACATTGCTTGCAGAGCGACGGCCCAGGCGAAAGCAGCCCCAACCGATGCCGCGACCATCAGGCGAGGGGCCTTAAAGACGTAATCCGTTGGCAGAAACAGGATCGCCGGGATAGTCATGATGACGTACCACAACGGACCCAACCAGGCACGCCGGTCGCGCGCCAGCCATAAACCCCATGCTAACAAACCCAATCCCCCAACGACCACGGCTGCAGCCGACCATTTTGGCGTCAGCCCTGACTGGGATAGTACATCCCCAAATTGGCTTAAGGGGGAGGTCAACCCCTGGCCAAAATACAGGCCATTAAAGAGGATATCGGCAGGGCTAAAGGGCCTTTCCACGCGGATCTTGGGTGCGGTTGCCCAGATGAGTACGAACAGACCGTTGAACACCAGGGCCGGGATCACGACTATTGCCAGCCGCCGCCAGCTT
>DAOUEM010000009.1:0-2710 GCA_034430555.1 Anaerolineae bacterium
GGTAACATGCTGACCATCAAGATACTTGGCGGTGGCTGTGAAAACTGCAAGAAGGTCGAGGCTGCCGCCCGGCAGGCAGCGGCCAACCTGGGCATCCAGGCCAATTTCCAAAAAGTGACCGACCACGACGAGATTTACAAGTACCCGATCTTCTCGACACCGGGGCTGGTGATCAATGAGCAGGTGGTCTGCGCCGGGCGCATCCCCACCGAAGCAGAGGTAATCAGCTGGTTAGCCAGCGCCCTGGAGACAACAGCCTAGCGTTATACAAGTAGACATGAGCGCCTTGAGAGACAGGCGCTCCTATTTGGCGAAACCTTATTCACAATATTGAATGTATTCGGAGGTTGAATTGAGCACCGACACGACCCACCTCGACATCGAAACCCGCCCGGACACCCAACAGCTACTGGAATACGGCCTCTTCTTCCACGGTCATAAGTGTCCGGCCATGCCGATGGGCTTGCGCGCTAGCCTGGCGGCAATGGAAGCATTGGGTGTTGAACGCACCGGTGACAGCTCGCTCGTCGCCCTGGTGGACCTGGACGAGAACCACTGCGCCACCTGCTTTGCCGATGGCGTCCAGGTGGCGACCGGCTGCACTTTTGGCAAAGGCAACATCCGGAAGCTGCACTATGGCAAGTGGGGATTGACCCTGATTGACAAGAAACACGGTAAAGCGGTGCGGGTTGTTCCGCGTGCCGAAGCCATGCAGCGCAACAAGGAAACCGAATTCATGGCGCTGCGTAAAGCGGGCACGCCGCCCACCCAGATTGACCCTTCCATCAGCGAGCCGCTGGTTGAAGCTGTTATGAACGCTCCGCTTGAGTCCCTTCTGATCGTCGGCGAGGTGTTTGACTATGAGTGGCGCGACAAGCTGCCGCACACCTTCGAGTCGGTTGTTTGTGAGGAATGCGGCGAGATGGTCGTGGAGCGAAACGCTCGAATCAAGGCAGGTCGTGTGCTGTGCATCCCTTGTGCGGAGAATTGAGTTCACAAGAGAAAGCAAGAATTATCATGGCTGAAAAGACATTTGACGAATGGCTTACTGACCTCGGTCTGGACTTTTGGGGGGCTGCCCAGCATAAAGTAACCCCTAGCCAATTCTTTGATCGCATGCGGTCGGGCGAGGAAGTTGTTTTGCTGGACGTGCGCTCACCTGAAGAAGCAGAATACCTGGCCCTTCCCTTCTCGCTGCATATTCCCATCCACGAGCTTCCCACACGTTGGAAAGAGGTGCCCGATAACAGGCTGGTAGCAGTTTTCTGTTCATCTGGCACTCGCTCCGCCATTGGCTATGCCTACTTGCAGTTCAAAGGGTTGGACAATGTCCGCTTTCTCGATGCCCGTTATCCTGAACTGGTAGCTGAGCTCAAGCCTGGTAAAGTCCACCATCTCATTCAGAGCAAACAGGAATGAACATCTTCTACCTGGTGCCGCCGCTGTTTTTCATCATCGCCTTTGTATTCTCCATGCTGGGCATGGGCGGTTCACAACTTTATATCCCCATTCTGTTCTGGATGGGGATGGACTTCAAGACTGAGGCGATTCCGCTGGGGATGCTCCTTAACGTGGTAAACAGCAGTTCGGCGGCAGTTACTTACACCCGTAAGAAGCTGGTCAACTGGCAGGTCGCGCTTCCGTTCGGGGTGACGATGGTTGTTTTTGCACCGCTGGGGGCCTGGTTGAATGTGCAAATCCCGGCCAAGCCGCTGTTGGTTTTCTTTGCTCTGTTTACCGCTGCCGCGGCGGTGTTGATGCTCTCGGGTTGGAAACCGAAAACGGGTGATCTGTCACCCCGTGGGCGGATCATCCTGGGGATAACGGCGGGAAGTGTGCTGGGACTGATTGCCGGGCTGATTGGGCGTGGGGGTGGGAGCTTCGTCGTCCCGCTGCTGTATATCGCCGGGCTGGACGCCCAGGCCGCAGCAGCCTCGTCGGCGGTCGTCGTCACCGGGTCCGGATTATCGAGTTTCATCTCTCACCTTGCCACCGCTGCCTCTCCCCAGTGGGCTGTCTGGTTGGCAGCCGCTCTCAGCGTCTTTGTGGGCAGCCAGCTTGGTTCGCGCGTAATGGCCAATCGTCTCAAGCCGCGCAGCATTAAGATCGTGTTTGGGCTCGTGTTGCTGGGTGTCGCGGCGCTGATCCTGATTAAGGATGTGGTTCTGGCTGGATAATGGAGATCAGGGATATTAATTGAGAGCTATGACCTGGATATCTTCACGCCACAGCGCCATCGCGCGGCTCGTCGTAGACATCAGCGAGGTGCTCCCCTATCTCAACGCCACCTGAAGGGTGCGGTCTATAACCCAGCTGTACCGGCGCTCACCTAGCAGCGCGCCGGGCGCGTCCCCGAAGAGTCGGAAGTGATCACCTGGCTGGCGGACGCCCTGCAAACGGCAAACTGAGCACACCGCCCCATCCCAATTTTCTCAAAGCGTGCTCCCCCCGGCCAATAGAGGCTCCTGTGATTAGTCGAGGGGAGCATTTTTCGTTGGAATGCGGATTGTGCAGTATGGTTGAGCCAAGGCGAAGTTCGTCTGCAGGGAGCATTGCCTCTTGACAATATCCCATTCCTGTGGCTACATGAGACAATAATCGTCCGCCCATCCCGACCGATTCCAAACCCCACACTACGAGGAGAGGGCTATGCCATCATTGTTGAAGCGGCTGCCGCTTGGTGCCATTGTCGACGTTCTGATGCCCGTTC
>DAOUEM010000010.1:0-2420 GCA_034430555.1 Anaerolineae bacterium
GCTTGCTGCGCGGGTTGATCAGTTTGGTGGCGTCCATCAGGGTGCCGCAGTTGTCGCACTGGTCGCCGCGTGCTTCCTCGTAACCGCAGACGTAACAGGTGCCCTCCACCAGCCGGTCCGGCAGGAAGCGCTTCTGCGATTCGCTGTAAAGCTGCTGCTGTACCTGTCGGAAGAGGAATTCTTCATTCAGCAGCTTGCGGAAGATATCCTGCGCCACCTGGTGGTGGTTTTCGGTATCGGTATGGGTGAACAGGTCGTAACTGATGCCGATGTCGCGCTGCGCTTCCAGGAAGCGGTGATGGTACTTCTCAAACACCTCGCGCGGCGTGACGCCCAGCTTTTCTGCTTCCACCGAGATCGGCGTGCCGTGCGCGTCCGAACCGCTGACCATCAAGACACGGTTGCCCTTGAGGCGGTGATAGCGGGCGAAGATGTCGGCGGGCAGGTAAGCGCCAGCCAGGTGCCCGACGTGCAGGTCGCCGTTGGCGTAGGGCCAGGCAACGGATACGTGGATAGTCTCGCTCATGATGGCTCCTTGTGGATGGTGACCGCTTGATTATCTCGTACGAACGCAAAATGGCAACAAAAAACCGCCTGCGCGAGGCAGGCGGTGGAAAAACGAGCCGGGTGGTGGCGTCAGGCAGACGCGCACGACCCTTGCCAGGTAGGGGCCTCGCACCCCGTCTGGCACGGCTCGCTGCACATCATGCCCATCATGCTGTTTATATGTGTCCACTCGTTCATAGTGTTCGTAGTGTACGGGGGAGTGAGGGGATTGTCAAGGAATCATTTCAGAAACATGGCATTCCATTGTGACGGTGTGCCGTGACTTGCTGATCATATCTGGATAAAAATCACACATGATGCAGTTTACACAGCACGGCACTGTCACTCTGAGCGTGATGGATAATAGTCACAGCCATCGTTCCCTCACAACAGTGTCTTCGCTTCCTCCCAAACCTCCCGCGCCGTGACGCCGTGCTTCTCCCATGACCAATCATTCGGCGGACCACTGGCGACGCCCCCCTCTGGCAGCGGGTACGGTTTCCAGGGCGCGACTGACTGTCCCGGTGGCACGAACGGTGCGTAACGGCGTGGGTCCGATGGGCCAAAGATCATGACCGTCTTCGCCCCCGCTGCCGCCATCAGGTGGACCACGCCGGTATCCGGCCCTATGACCAGCGCCGCCAGCGTGCCCAGCGCGGCCAGCTGCTGGAAATCGAGAATGTTGACCAGCGAGATTGGGCTGGCCCCGTGCAGATGCTCATGCAGTTCGTCGGCGCGGGCGCGGTCCTCCCGCCCCCCGATGACCGCGATCTTGCCCCGTGTCTGTGCGGCAGCCCGTGCAGCCACGTTTGCCAGCAGCGCGACCGGGGGGCATTTTTCGGCCATGGTCATACCCGGGTTTTTCCCGCCGCCCACGTGCACCACGATCAGGCCGGGGCGTTTGTCAGGTGGAATGAGCACCCGCTGGCTGGCCCGGTCGGTGACGGGGACATTGGCCCAGTAGTCGGTTACATCGATGCCCAGCGCCCGCCCGACGTCCAGGTAGATGTCGGCCTCGTGCCGCACATCTGCCGGGTTGATCACGGCGCGGATGGTATGAAAACGCCCGCGGTTTGCCGAATCCAGCCCGGCGCGTACCGGGACTCCGGCCAGCCTGATCGCCAGCCCGGCGAAAATCGAGCGCACCGGGATCACGGCCAGGTCATAGCGCCCCGTTCGAATCTGCCGGACTAGCCGCCACAGCCCTGTCATCGACCGGGCCGGGTTGGCGGCGCGCCCGGTCGGCAGGGTCGCGTCGATCATGGGGTGATCAGCGATGGCCGGAGCGCTGTGGGTGCCCACCGCCCAGGTAATGTGGGCGTCCGGGAATGCGCGGCGCAGGGCGGCCAGCAGCGGTGTGGCCAGCACTACATCGCCGATACAGCACGGTTTATATAGCAGGATACGGCCAGGGGGAGCAGACATGTTCATGAGGGTCCTGCGCTTCACTAGGCGGTTACTACTGTCCATCGTACTGACAGGTGTGTTGGGAGGCAAGCCCGGTGATGTTTGAGAAAAATGTGGGTTTCGTGGGAAAATTGTTGGAAAAACCCTTGCATCTCGTTTAGAAGCGTGTATAATGTGAACATAGTATGCGCTTCAAGTTGTGCGAAGCCATTCTTCACAATTTAAAAGGAGGCGGTAGGCAAACACAGATACAAGGTGACTTGACATCTCAATGTTAGCCTGCAGCCGACGGTGAAGTCGGTTTTTTGTTGTTCAATGCCAACTTGACGCCGATAGGGACCTTAACAAGAGAATAGTGGGAAGCAGTAAGGAAGAGACAGGAAAGCAGAAGGACCCTGTCACTGCGCTCTGAGGAGCGTGGTGTAAGACAATTCTACGGAGAGTTTGATCCTGGCTCAGGATGAACG
>DAOUEM010000011.1:0-30755 GCA_034430555.1 Anaerolineae bacterium
ATATATTGATAATTTATGAGAGCATAATCTAGTTTGTCTGGTCTTTGTCGATTTGACGCCAGTGCAACTATGACCCGGTCTATGTCGGTTTCTACATTTTCAACTAACCAAACAGATAGCATATTTTCATCGGTGCAAAGATCTCTTAATGCATCCGCTTGAACCTCACCTTCAGTTAGCCAAGGAAGACTGTCCCAATTTCGTCGACTAATTAGCCTGACTAGATGTGGCACTATTGCCGCCCCTCCTCCAACAGGGTATCTTCCAATTGTCTCAAAACCAGTTCCAAATCCTGACGCAAATCATCAATAGATGCTCGCTTGATTGCCAGTTTGATAGAAGGTATAGCTTTGGGATCATCCATAGAAGCTAAACCAAGCGATGCACCATCGATTATGCGAGCTGAATCACTGTTTAACAGGCAAAACTCGAGAAATCTACGTCGTTCATTGTGCAAGAACTCATCAGGCATGTCTCCAAGTGAACGAAGGGTCTCTGCGGCAACTATGCGACTGACTTGTTCGCCAATGATTAGGTCTTTAAGTATAGCTATTGCTTCGTTCCGGTTTCTTCGAACCAGAATCAGTAGCTTTCTTGAAAAATCACTTTCCATGCCATCTTCAAAAAGCTCTTCTTCAGCACCAATGAAAAGGTTGCGAATCTTCTCTTTCAGGTCACTTGATGGTTGGTAATCAAAAGAGGAGCTATCTGTCACCAATGCTTGTTTAGTGGGCCAACTGCTCATGTACTGTACGTTTCTTTGCTGATCGGACAACGGTACTCTAAGGATTATTGCTGTGCCAGGCAATATGCCCTCAGTGGGTATCGCGGTTTCATTGGGGAAACTGTACCTGTAGTATAAGGTCTTTTTCATTTCCGGTTGAGTGGATGTAGTGTCTTGCACTGTCATTTCTTGTCACCCTCTTCAGCGGTTTCAGTTCCCAGTTTAACAAGCTCATCAAATACATTTCGGATGTCTTCCAGGGTAAATTCACCTTCAAAGCTGGGGGACGTATTTATGTCAAGTTCTAAACGACATGCATATTGCCGAATAGCCCCAAAACGACTTACTGCTGAAGGAGAAATCGTAATCGGTTCATAAGTCAGTAGGGCAACAGACCACTTTGACAGGCGGTTTATACGCAAATCTTGTATTCCTATTTTTGAGTCGCGTCTTCTATTTATTTGATAAAGGAAGTCAAATGAATTTTCCGCATCCAACTCAACATATGGTAGGTACGTTGACAATATGTGATAGCCATCTTCATGTGAGTCGACCGGGTTTAAAAGAGTGGCACCAAATGCTATTCTAACTGCATTAGGACAGGTCACTTTGTTTAGCCATTGTACGACTAATTCTTGAAAATCACTTAAGGTTTCGGGAAATGAGCCCAGTGTGGGTACTTCTCCACGTTCGGCAAGTAATTCGATATCCATTCCGTGCAGCCAATCAATACGCCCTGGTTGAGTACTAAGCTGAAGTTTCCCTTTCAGGTATGGCCCTTCTTCGATAATCGTCTTCACTTTTGGATGTGATGATTCAGTTTCAGGGAGTTCTCCTACCACATCGGACCACCAACCATGGGCATCGAAATCAGCATTTGGCACTGGAAAAGCTGTGAATCGAAATAACTCTGACTGCCAAGCTGACAATGGGGGGCGCTTGACTAGGTTTTTTTGTACCATGATGTTCTTTCTGTAATTACCATATGTGGGTGATTGGATGTAAGCATTTAACTGCATTATAGCATGCAAACATTATTCGCATTATAGGGGTTGTATAAGAGAATCTCGTTTTGCGTGATGTGATCCCACCGCTTATGCTTGTGCTGCCGCTCTCCCCGCATTTCTCCCCGCCACCCAGCCGGTGGAAAAGGCCGCCTGCAAGTTGTAGCCGCCCGTGTCGGCATCCACGTCGAGCACTTCGCCCGCGAAGTACAGGCCCGCCACCAGCCGCGACTCCAACGTGTGGGGCACGACCTCCGCCAGGTCCACGCCCCCGGCGGTCACGATGGCCATGGAGAAGGGGCGGTGCCCGGTCACGTCCAGCCGGAAGTCTTTGAGCCAATCGCGCAGCCGCCGCCGCTCCTGGCCGGTCACCTGGTGAGCGGCCCTGTCCGCCGGCAGGCCGACCAGGTCCAGGCAGACGGGGATCAGCTTGCGGGGCAGCAGCCCCTTGAGCAGCGTGGCGACCTGCTGCTTGCCGTGCGCGTCCAGATCGCGCAGCAGGCGGGCGTCGAGCTTGCCCTCGTCCAGCGCCGGCTTGAGGTCGATGCTCACCTGGACGTGACGGCCCGCGCCCAGCGCGTCGACGGCCTCGCGGCTCAGCGTCAGGATCACCGGGCCGGACAGCCCGAAATGCGTGAACAGCATCTCGCCGAACGCTTCCGGCCCCTGCTGGCCGTCCACCCGCAGGCCGACGTTCACGTTGCGCAGGCTGAGGCCCTGCAAGCGCCGCGCCACGTTCCCGGCGGTATCCAGCGGGACCAGGGCGGGCCGCGTCGGCACGATGCGGTGCCCCACCGCCGCCGCCAGCCGGTAGCCGTCGCCGGTGGAGCCGGTGCCGGGGTACGATTGGCCGCCGGTGCACACGATCACGGCCCCGGCCTGAACCGTCTGCCTGCCCGTGCCGCTCACCCGCACGCCGGTGATATGCCCGCCATCGGCATGTGCCGCGACCAGCAGGCGGTCGACCGGGGAGGCGGTGCGGATAGTCACCTTGTGGCGATGGTTCCAGTGCAGCAGCGCCTCGACCACGTCATCGGCCAGGCCGGTGACCGGGAAGACGCGCCCGCCGCGCTCGGTGACGGTCCGCACGCCCAGCTCCTGGAAGAAGGCCAGCAGGTCCGGCGCGAAAAACTGGTGGAAGGCCCCGCGCAGAAAGCGCCCGTTCCGCCCGAAGTGACCCAAAAAGTCGCGCAGCGGGGTCTCGTTGGTCAGGTTGCAGCGCCCCTTGCCGGTGATCAGCAGCTTACGGCCGGGACGGTCCATCTTCTCCAGCAGCAGGACGCGCGCGCCCTGCTCCGCCGCCTGTCCGGCCGCCATCAGGCCTGCCGCGCCGCCACCGATCACGATGACATCGGGTTGCTTCGCCATAACCACCTCGCCTCTCGCTACGTGCCCGCGACGGTACCGCAAACCACCCCGCCCCGCCAATGATACCGGCACATCAGCCGCAGTTGACGAGTCAACTGCGAACGCCATGCATGACGTTCACGTCGCGCATGGCGCGCTTGCCCTCCCGACCGACAATGGATAAGATTCCTTTCCCTCGCCGCGCCGTACAGTTGGACAGGAACCCGTATGCACCTTTACGTCATCCGCCACGGCCAGAGCTACGTCAACCTGCCGGACTTCGACTGGAACAACGGCCCCGTCGACGCCGGGCTGACGCCGCTGGGCCAGCAGCAGGCCGCCCGAGCCGCCGCGTGGCTGGCCGCCCACGTCACCGCCGACGTGCTCTACAGCAGCACCATGCGCCGCGCCGCCGAGACCGCCGCCGTCATCGGCGAGGCGGTGGGCCTGCCCGTCATCCGCGATGACCGGCTGCGCGAGATCGGCAACTGCTGGCCGGACGCCATCGCCATCGACGTGGAAAAGCACCCGCCGCAGTGGGCCGAACACTGGGCCAGCGAGCAGCCCTTCAATCCCATCTCGCCGGAGGGCGAGACCTGGGGCGACTTCGTCACGCGGGTGGGGCGCGTCCTGATGACGATCACGCGCCAGCACACCGGGGCAGCGGAGACGGCCCTGGTGGTAGGTCACGGCGGCGTGATGAACGCCATCGTGGACATCGTGTTTAACGTCGGCCACTGGCGCAGCGCCGATACCTGGATTCATAATACCGGCATCATGCACCTGGAATACCGTCCGCCCGGCCACCGGCAGGAGTTATGGCGGCTGCACACGCTCAACATGGGCTATCACCTGCTCCAGGAGGACGGCACGCTGCTGGGCCAGCAGCACGACGAATAGCACGAGGCCGGGCTGGTAGGGGCGAATCGGTGATTCGCCCAACCGATGGATCGCCCGGGCAAGCAGCCAGGGTCGCGCCATCAGGGTCAGGCATCGCCTGCCCCCTACATCACGATCATCGATCACGCGGCTGGTAAATGATGGGCGCGCTATCAAGTGCGCCGCTATCCTCCGACCGCCGAAGCCAGTATACTGACCCCAATAAACGATGAGTCCGAGCGCCACCCATGACCGAGCCGACCATCACCATCGACCTGCCCGCCCCGGCCTTAAAACGTCCCCAGGGGATAGCCCGCTGGCTGCTCAAAGCGCCCCTGCTGGCTTACCGGCTGGGCCTGGGCCGCCTGATGCCCGCCACCCTGCTGGTACTGACCACCACCGGACGGCGCAGCGGCCTGCCCCACCGCGCCATCCTGGAGACGCGGCGGCACGGCAGCAAGCAGTACATCGTCTCGCTGTGGGGAAGCCGGGCTGACTGGTACCGCAACCTGGCCGATCACCCGCTGGTGCGGGTGCAGGTGGCCGGACGCGACTTCCCGGCCCGCGCCCAGCCCATCACCAGCCCGGACGAATTGTGGCGCGTGCTGCGCCTCTTCCGCAAGAGCAACCCGCTGATCGACGCCATCTTGGAGAATACGACCGGCATCCACGCCCACGTGGCCCCCGCCGACCTGCAAGACGCCCACGACCGCCTGGCCGGCGTGCGCCTGGACCCGGCGGCCAGCGAAGACGCACCGCCCGGCGTCCGGCCCGACCTGGCCTGGGCCTGGGGCGTGCTGCTGGCGGTGATCGGCGCGCTGATCACCCTGTCCCTCTGGCGGCGGCGGGTGCGCGACCTTTCCTGAGGCCACCCGCTGGCGCGAGTTTCGAATCGAAAAACCCCGCCCGGCAAGCGGGGGAGGCTTTGTCGAATCGATGGTTACGAACCGACCCTTAGCGGCGGCGTCCGAACAAACGCAGCAGGAACAGGAACAGGTTGATGAAGTCCAGGTAGAGCGTCAGCGCCGCCCGGATGCTGACCCGCATCGCCAGGCTGCCATCGGCCTGCACGGCGGGGCTTTCCGCGATACGCTTGATCTTCTGCGTATCGTAGGCCGTCAGCCCGGTGAAGATCAACACGCCCGCCGCGCTGATGACAAAGTCCAGCGTGCTGCTGCCCAGGAACATGTTGACCACCATGGCAATGACCAGCCCGATGACGCCCATGAAAAGATAGGTGCCCATCTTGGTCAGGTCCATCTGGGTGGTGAAGCCGACGAGCGTCATCGCGCCGAAGAGGGCCGCCGCCGAGGCGAAGGCCGCGGCAATCGTCCCGATATCGTACACGAAAAAGATGACCGTCAGCGTAAACCCGTTAAGGGCCGCATACACGAAAAACAATAACGCCGCAGTCGTGGGCGAGACCCGCATGACCAGCCCGCTGATGGCGATCACCAGCAGCAGCTCGATGATGATCGCACCCAGCACCACCGGGAGCGTCAGCAGGTTCGCCAGCGCCGGGGTGTTGATCGTCACCAGGGAGACGACGGTCGTCACGACCAGCCCGAAGGCCATCCACAGGTACGTCCATTGCAGCACATCGCGTACGTCGAGTCCGATGCCTGTCTGGGATACCAGGGCATCTTCCTGCCAGTTATACTGCGACATCTCTCACTCCTCTCGTGTTTTAGCAATTGTCTATACCTATAATACGCCCTACCACGGCAAAAGATGCGCCGGATAGCTTAACGTTTGCTGAGACTGGCCGGCTGCCCAGAGGGCGGGGTTCCGGCTCCGGGCCGGCGCGCCCGACCAGGCCGGCGGGCCCGACCGGGCCGGGCTTTAGTATTGGCGAGATTTGCTGCATTATGGAGGCTGTCCACGGCAGCGACGATGAATGTTACTATCGGCAATACGGTACCTCCCGGCGGGGGCCCGGCAGGGGTACCGTTTATCATGAATAAGCTGTAAATCTCTCACAGAACAGGGGGCAAAAACGCATTCTTCCTATATAATTAGGATTGATCGTCTGGTCACAACAGCCGTCCGTTTGCCGGGAAACCAGGTGTCATGCCTCTGCAGTATCTGTCGTTCCACCATTGGCGGGAATTCCTCAGCCATCCCCGCCGCCAGGCTCTGGCCGGCGCACTGTTCACCCTGGCCGTCCTGCTGCCGATCTGGGCGCTGCTGGCTGCCAGTTACGGGGATAGCCGGCTGGCCGACCGGCAGGCCCAGGTGGAGGCCATGCTGGCCCACCACGCCGCCGCGCTCAACACCAGCCTCAACCAGCGCCTGTCGCTGTTAAACGGCCTGTTAGCCTTCGTCCAGGCCCACCCCGACGGTCAACTGGCCGCCGAAGCCGACTCATTCCTGGGCAGCCTCTCTGCCGGCGCCAGCGGCATCCGCCGCCTGACGATCGCGGCGGCAGACGCGCCGCCCCTGGTTTACCCGGCCGGCGATGCGCCCGATCCCGGCCTGGACGATCCGGCAACCCTAGACGAGGCCCTCAGCGGGGAGGAAGTCGTGCTGGACGGCCCCTTCGACGCCCCGGAGGGCACGGACGGCCCGGTCCTGGTCGGTCGGCAGGCGGTATTCCTGGCGGGCGAATACTGGGGAGTGGTCGCCGTCACCCTGGACCTGCCGGCCCTGCTGGACGACGCCGGGCTGGCCGATCCCCAGGACGGCCTGATGCTGGCCCTGCAAAACGCCGACGGGCAGCTGTTGCTCGGGGATCAGGCGGTCTTCGCCGCGGACCCGGCCCGTTACGACCTGCGTGTCCCGGCGGGCACATGGACCCTGGCCGCCGTCCCGGACGATGGCTGGTCCCTGCAACCGGCGGTGCTGATCTTCCAGGCCACCGGCCTGATGGTAGTCCTGCTGGTGAGCGCCCTGGTGATGGCGGTGGTCTACGCTGCGCTGCAGGCGGACAACACCCGGCGCACCACCGCCGAAGCCGCCCTGCAAACCAGCGAAGCGCGCTTCCGGGGCGCCTTCCAATACGCCCGCGTCGGCATGGCCCTGCTCGACTTGGACGGCCGGTTTTTGCAGGTCAACGAGACCCTGTGCGCGATGCTGGGCCTGGACGAGACCGCCCTGCTGGGCACCCCTCTGACGGACGTGATCCACCCGAAAGACCGGGACTCCTGTGACAGCCTGCGCCGGCAGCTGCTGCAGACGAGCAGTCCCTATCTCGACGCCGAGCTGCGTGGCCTGCACCGGGATGGGCAGAGCATCACCGCGCAGGTCAGCCTCTGCCGGGTACAGGGGGAGGACGACCCGCGCTACATCGTCTTGCAGGTAGACGACCGGAGCCAGCAGAAAAAGGTCGAGGACGCGCTGTGGGAGCAAATCCTGCGCAACGAGATGATCCTGCAAACGGCCAGCGACGGCTTTTGCGTGGCCGACGCCCAGGGCCGCATCCTGGAGAGCAATACCGCCTTCGCCGCCATCACCGGCTTTTCGCCGCTGGAACTCATGGACATGCACCTGACGGCGATCAAGTCGCCCGACGGGGAAGAGTGCCTGGCGCAGCAGTTGTCCGTCGCCCGTGAGAATCGCGCCGTCCGTTTTGAGGTGTTGTGCCAGCGCCCCGACGGCGAGCCGTACCATATCTCGGCCAGCATCACCCTGGTGGACATGGGCGCGGAACACTTTTATTTTATCTCGCTGCAAAACATCACCGAGCGCGTCCAGTCGGAGGTAGAGCTGCGCAAGCTCTCGCGGGCCGTGCAGCAAAGCCCGGCCTCGGTGGTGATCACGGACATCGAGGGCAACATCGAGTACGTGAATCCCCAGTTCACCCGAATTACCGGGTTTACGCTGGCCGAAGCCCTGGGCCAGAACCCGCGCATCCTGAAAACCGACCACACCTCCCGGGAGGAATACGAGGCGCTGTGGGCCACCATTACCGCCGGCGGCCGATGGCAGGGGGAATTCCTCAACCGCAAAAAAAACGGCGACCTCTACTGGGAATTCGCTTCGATCTCCGGCGTCAAGGATCACGAAGGCCGCATCACCCATTACATCGCCGTCAAAGAGGACATCACCGCCCGCAAGCAGGTGGAAGCGGCCCTGCGCGAAAGCCAGCAGCGGCTGACCAGCATCATCGGCAATACGCCGGTCGTGCTCTTCGCGCTGGATCAGGCCGGCGTGTTCACCCTGTCGGAGGGCCAGGGCCTGGAAGGCCTGGGCCTGATACCGGGCGAGGTGGTGGGGCAGTCGGCGCTGGACGTGTATCGGGATTACCCGGCAGCCGGGGCGGACCTGCGCCGCGCCCTCAACGGCGAAGCGTTTGCCGCGTCTACGACCGTCGCCGGACGCACCTTCGATACCCACTACACGCCCCTCTATGATGACGGTGGCGCGCTCGTCGGCGTGACCGGCGTCGCCATGGATGTCACCGGGCGCCAGCAGGCCGAGCACGCCCTGCGCGAGAGCGAAGAACGCTTCCGTATGATCACGGAGCACTCGCTGGCCGGCATCTTCATCATCCAGGACGGCCAGTTCGTCTACGTCAATCCCGCCTTCGCCCAGATATTCCGCTACCAACCGGCAGAGATCGTCGAGACGCTGGGCCTGGAGATGGTCCACCCGGAGGACCAGGACCTGCTGCGTTCGTTGTTCGTCCACCGCGCCGCGCAGGAGTCAGGCCCGATCTTTTCCACCTTCCGCGGCGTGCGCAAAGACGGCATGACCATCCACTGCGAAGTGCTGGGCAGCGGCCTCCAGTACCGGGGCCGGGCGGCAGTCCTGGGCACGCTGCTGGATGTCACCGAGCGCCGGGAAGCGGAAATCGCCCTGATGGAGAGCGAGTATCGCTTCCGCACCACGGCGGACAGCATCCAGCACGGCCTGACCATCGTCGAGGACCAGCAGATCATCTACGCCAATGACCGGGTCATAGACATCTACGGACTCACCCGCGAGCAGTACCGCACGCTGCCCCGGCTGACCTTCGTCGCGCCGGAGGACAAAGACCGCATCCGGGCGCTGACGGCGGATATCTCGGCAGAAAACCCGCCCCCGCCCGAGCTGGAATACTGGATCGTGCGCCCCGATGGTGAGCGGCGCTACATCCATAATCGCTACTCGGTCGACCGGCGCCAGGACGGCCTCAGCCGCTGGATCGTCGTCACCACCGACATGACCAGCCGCCACCAGGCCGAACAGGCGCTGCGCGAAAGCGAGGCGCGCTACCGGGGCCTGTTTGAAGACGTGCCGATCTCCCTGTGGGACGAAGATATGTCCGCCGTCAAGACCTACCTGGACGATCTGAAGGCGCAGGGCGTCGCCGACTTCCGCGCGTACTTCGCCGAACACCCGGCTGTCGTGCAGCGCTGCGCCGAACTGATCCAGGTGATCGGCGTCAACCGGGCCACCCTGCGCCTCTATCACGCGAACAACTTCGAAGAACTGGACCAGCACCTCACCAACCTAATAAGAGGTAAACCAACCACGGTTGACTCGTTCACCGAAGAACTGCTGACGCTGCTCGACGGGCAGACCCATTATTCATCGGAAACCATCGCTGAAACGATAGGCGGCGAACTGCGATACCTGAACCTTAATACCACCCTGGCCCCGGGTCATGAAGCGAGCTGGGAGCGCGTGTTAGTCTCGCAGCACGACATCACCGCCCTCAAACAGGCCGAGGCTGCCGAGCACGCCCAGCGCACCCTGGCCGAATCGCTGCGCGATACCGCCGCCGCCCTGACCAGCACCCTGGACCCGGACGTAGTGTTGAGGCGCATCCTGGAAAACGTGGGGCACGTCGTGCCCCATGACGCCGGCAATATCTGCCTGATCGAAGGCACCTTCATTCATTTCACCCACTGGCAGGGTTACGGGGAGGAGCAGGTCCAGTTTTTACAGACGGCGCGCATCCCCCTGGAAACGCCCAACTTCCAGCAGATGTTCGTCACCGGGCAGCCCTTCCTGCTGAGCGATACCCGCGCGCCAGAACATTCCTGGCAGCAGTGGGAGTCGACCGGGTGGATCCGCTCCTACGCGGCGGCGCCCATCAAAACGCACGGGCAGGTCATCGGCTTCCTGAACCTGGACAGCAGCCAGCCCGGCTTCTTCTGCGAGACGGACGTCGCCAAACTGGCGGCGCTGGCCGACCAGGCCGCCATCGCCATCGAAAACGCCCAGTTGTATAACCAGATCCGGTTGCACGCCGCCAACCTGGAGCGCCGCGTGGTAGTCCGCACCGCCCAGTTGGAGAGCGAACGCGCCCAGCTGCAAGCCATCCTCGACGCCATGGGCGAAGGCGTGGTCTACGCGGAAGATACCACCGTCCGCTACGTCAACCAGGCCCTGCCCTAC
Source organism: Anaerolineae bacterium (assembly GCA_034430555.1). Classification (GTDB taxonomy): domain Bacteria; phylum Chloroflexota; class Anaerolineae; order Aggregatilineales; family Ch27; genus DAOTXK01. The sequence continues at coordinate 10,279 of DAOUEM010000011.1, forward strand.
TTGATCGGGTACTCGCTGGACGAACTGGTCCACCAGATGCTGGCGCTGCTGACCCGGAACATCGAACAGGCCGGGCACGACCCCGCCCAATACCTGGCGAATATCCAGGGCACCCTCTTCCAGCACAAGAGCTGGCGCGGCGACCTGAAGTTCACCCGCCAGGACGGCGTCACCTTCGACGCCGGCCTGACCGTGACCCTGGTCAGCCAGCCGCACACCCACCCCATCTGCACCGTGACCCTGATCCGCGACATCAGCCAGGAGAAAGCCCTCCAGGCACAGAAAGACCGCTTCATCGCCAACGCCTCCCACGAACTGCGCACCCCCATCACCAACATGAAGATGCGCCTCTACCTGCTGCGCAAACAGCGGGACCGGTTCGACGGCCACATGGCGGTCCTGGACATGGTCTCCGATCGGATGCAGCGGTTGGTGGAAAACCTGCTGGATGTCTCCCGTTTTGAGCGCGGCGTGATCGTTTTGCAGCGGGAGCCGGTCGTCTTGCAGGACCTGGTGGACAACGTGATGACCATTCAGCGGCCCCAGGCGGAAAACCAGGGCCTCACCCTGACCTGTCAGTCCCCCGCCGCCCCCATCACCCTGACCGTCGACCCGGGCTTGATCACCCAGGTGATCACCAACCTGGTCACCAATGCCATCAACTACACCGGGGAGGGCGGCCAGGTGACTGTGGACCTGGCCCTGGACCCGACAGACGCGCCGACTGCCGTGTTCATCCGGGTGCGCGATACGGGCATCGGCATCCCCGCGGGCGCCCTCGACCAGATATTTGAGCCATTCTTCCGGGTGAACGAACACGCGGCGCGGGGCACCGGCCTCGGCCTGACCATTTCCAGGGAGATCGTGGGCCTGCACCAGGGCCAGCTAACCGTGGAAAGCCGGGAAGGCGAAGGCAGCACCTTCACCGTGCGGCTGTCCCTAGCTGATCCGGGCTAAGCGGCACCGATGAGCCACCCGCCGCGGCTGTTCTCAATGCGAAAGAATTAACGAATAATTTACAACAGCTTAAAGATAATGTGTTACAAATATGTTCAATTAATGGTATAGTAAAAACATATCGTGGGCGGACCGGGCTACCTGCCGGCTGCCACCTCCTGACCGACAGGCCGCCGGTCAAAACAGAGATGGGTATTCAACATGGTCTGGCAAGACACACCATACACGATACCCCTGATGGTTGCCGGCGCAGGCATGCTGCTGGCAACGTTTTTCCTGTGGCGCCAGCAGGGATCGGCGGCGAGCAAGATCGTCCTTTTCATCACCCTGCTGGCGGTCGGACTGCTGCTCGCGACCGCTTTCAAGCTTTCCTTCGTGGATATGCCCACCCAGGTGTTCTGGCACCTGGTACAGCAGAGCTTCATCACACTGATACCGACGGCCTGGCTCTTTCTCACCCTGCAAACGCTGGGCTATTACCGCTGGCTTGGCCGGCGCTACGTGGCTGCCCTGTGTTTCGTGCCGGTGGTGACCACGCTGCTGGTCGTTACTAACCCACTGCACGGCCTGTTCTGGACTCACTATTCCCAGGAGACGGTCGATTCGGTCGTCATGCTGCAGCAGCAGCGGGTTTTCGGGAGTATGGCCGATGCCCTCTACAACTACGGGGTGCTGGCAGCGGCCATCGTGCTGGCCGTCCGCGTCTTCCTGCGCCGGGGCGATCCCAGGCGCATCCAGGCCAGGGCCTTACTGCTGGTTGCCGCCCCGCCGGTGGCCTTTATCTTGCTGTATGAGCTGAACCAGGGCATCACCAGCTTGAACCACTTGATCGCGCTGGCGGCCTTGATCACCTCGCCACTCATCATCTGGGGCAGCCGCTATTACGGCGCCGGTAACATCATCCCGGTGGCGCGCGCCGTGGTCATGGACTATATCTCCGACGCCGTGATCGTGCTGGGCCAGGACGGCCTGATCATCGACCTCAACCCGGCGGCGCGGCGCATCTTACGCCCGGCGGCATCCGCGGCTGCCGCCGCGGCGGCAGGCGAGTGCGTCGGTCGGCCGCTGCGCGACTTCTGGCCGGCAGAGGCGGCGCCGCTGCTGGCCGACATCATGGCCGCCACCGACGTGATCAAGCAGGAAGTGGTCCTGGCGCACGCGGCGGAGCAGCGGACCTATGATATGCACGTCTCCCCGGTCTTCAACTGGCACGGCGCCGTCTCCAGCCGGGTGATCGTGCTGCACGACATCAGCGAGCGCATCAACTACCAGGCGGCGCTGGAGCTGCTAAACACGCACCTGGAAGGCTTCGTCGTGGAGCGCACGCTGGAACTGGAGAACGAGCGCGCCCAGTTACAGGCCATCATCGACTCGATGGGCGAGGGGTTGATCTACACCGAAGGCGACACCTGCCGGGTGAACCTGGCCCTGGCCGCCATAACCGGTTACACGGTCGAGGCCCTGAACGGCCCGCTGTCCAACCTGATGCGGCTCATCTCCGCCGACGACACGTTGTGGGAGCTGCTGCACGGGGCTGGACTGCCCTTCGATGCGGCCGGCGTGTGGCAGGGCGAGGTCCGGCTGCGCCGCCAGGACGGCACCCAGTTCGCAGCCGAGCTGACCGTCGCCCCCGTCGTCGCCCCGGTCGCCACCCTGCTCACCCCCCCAGGCGACCAGCGGGCCAACGCCGGCGCCACCGTGACGCTGGTCCGCGACATCAGCCAGCAAAAGATCCTCCGCGCCCAGAAGGATCACTTCGTGACCAACGCCTCCCACCAGCTGCGCACCCCCATGACCAACATCATGACGCGCCTCTACCTGGCCCGCCGCCAGCCGGAGCGCCTGGACGAGCATTTGCGGGTGCTGGAGGAAACCGCCGAGTCGATGACCAGCCTGATCGCGCAGATGCTGGATATCTCCTACTTCGAGCAGCAGGCCATCCTCTTGCAGCGGGAAGACGTCGTCCTGCAGGACCTGCTGACCAGCGTGTTCGACGGCCAACTGCCCCGGGCCGCCGCCAAACGGATCACCCTGGCCTGTGAGATGGCCGCCGGTGCCGTCCACGCCCGGGTGGACACCTGGCGGCTGCGCGATGCCCTGACCTACCTGCTGGCTTATGCCATCGACTACAGCCGGGAGGGCAGCACGGTGCAGGTGCAGCTCGTCACCGTCGACAACCACGTCCAGCTCACCATCCAGGACAGCAGCCCCGGCACCCCCCGCGAACTGCTGCCGCACATCTTCGAGCCGTTTTTTACCGCATCGGAAGGCAACGTCAAGGCCACCGGCATGGAACTGACCATCGCCAAGGCCATCGTCGAGGCGCACGGCGGCACCCTCACCGCGGAAAGCGAGCTGGGGCACGGCACGACGTTCACCCTGCAACTGCCCCTGCCCCGGAGCGAAGCGCCTCCGGCCTGAGCCGCGCCGACCCTGCCACCGGCAGGCCTACGCCGGCAAGCCTCCTACGCCGGACCACGCCGGTGAATCTGGTAGGGGATCACGGTGACGGCCACCCGGTCCAGCTTGCTTAAGGCCAGGTTGAAGATCAGGGCGCTGTTCTGATGCAAAATCTGCTCCCAGTAACTATCCATGGCCAGGTGCCCCATGATCACGTGGACAAAACAACCGGGCGAATCGGCCTGTAACGCTTCCACGTAGTAACGGATGGGGTCCACCAGCAGCCGGTAAGGTGAATCCAGCACCATCAGCTCGCCCTCGCCGATGCGGGCCACCCACTTGGCGCGGGCCGCTTCCGCCTTTTCCGGGTTGACGGCCACGTGAACGGCGGACCAGGGATGGCCCATCGACCGGGCGAAATCCACCAGGCGGGCCGTCTCGGCGTGCACGTCGTCGATCAAAATCACGGTGCGCACCAGGCGCGGCGCGGCTTCCGGCCGCTGGCCGGCCAGGCTCAGGGCGCGGGCCACCTCCTGGTAGTGGCGGTGAATGCGGAAAAAGATCAGCACCAGCGCCGGGATCAGCACCACCACAAACCAGGCGCCGCTGGCGAACTTGGTGACGGCAAAAATAACCATGACCACCCCGGTCGCCACCGCCCCGACCGCGCTGATGACCAGCTTGAGCCGCCAGTAGGGATCGTAGTGGAGAATGGTTTCCCGCCCGGGTACGGTCTCCCCCGGCTGGAGCCGGCCGATCTGCCACAGGTGGCGCACCATACCCGTCTGCGACAGGGTGAAGCTGAGGAACACGCCCACCGCGTACAGGGGAATCAGGGCCGTGGTGCTGGCCCGCAGCCCGATCACCAGCGCCGCCGCAAAGACCGACAGCAGCACGATCCCCCAGGAAAAAACCAGCCGCCCCCCTCGGTAGGTCAGCTGGCGCGGCAGGAAGCCATCGCCCGCCTGGAGGGCCGCCAGGCGGGGAAAGTCGGCATAACTGGTATTGGCCGCCATCAGCAGGATCAAGGCCGTGCCGGCCAGCATCAGCAGGTACAGCGGGCTGCTCTCGCCGTACACGGTGCGCCCGATCTGCGAGATCACCGTCTCCGTCTCGCTCGGCACCACCTGGATCGTATTGGCCAGCAGCGTGATGCCGAGGAACAGGCTGATCAAAATGCCGCTCATCCAGACCAGCGTGGTCGCGGCGTTGCGGCTGCGTGGTTCTTTGAAGGCGGTGATGCCATTGGAGATGGCTTCGATGCCGGTCAGCGCCGTGCACCCGCTGGAAAAGGCCCGCAGGATCAGGAACAGCGTCAGCGGCTCCATCACCTCGTGGCGGATAGCCTCCACCTCGGTCACAGTCGGCAGGGAGCCGGTGAGCGCGCGCAGCAGGCCCACGACCAGGGTCACCCCCATGATGCCCAGGAAAAAGTAAGTCGGCACGGCGAAGATGTGGCCGCTCTCCTTGACGCCGCGCAGGTTCACGAGCGCGATCAGGATGATCACGCCCACCGCGAGCTGCACCCGGTAGGGCAGCAGGAAGGGGAAGCCGGAGGTGATCTGCGCCACCCCCGCCGAGATGCTCACCGCCACCGTGAGGATGTAGTCGGTCAGCAGCGCCGCGCCGGCCACCTGCGCCGGCAGCTCACCCAGGTTATCGCGGGCGACGATGTACGCCCCGCCGCCGTCAGGATAGGCGAAGATCGTCTGCCGGTAGGAGATGGTCACGATGACCAGCAGCACGGCGATGGCCAGCGCCAGCGGAATCGACAGGTTGAACAGTGCAGCCCCGCCGCCGGCCAGGCTGAGGATGATCAAAATCTCCTCGGTGGCGTAGGCCGTCGAGGACAGCGCATCCGAGGCGAAAAGGGCCAGGCCGATCGGTTTGCTGATGGCCTGGTGCGGCAGGTCAGCCGTGCGCAGCGGCTGCCCCAACAACAGGCGAAACAGGGAGGGGCGCGAGCCGCCCTCTTCGGGAGTGGTCATGTGGTTTGACACGTCAGTGTCCTTAATCCGGTCAGAGGAAGGCAATTATAGTCCGCCCGTGGTCGTTGAACAGAGGCAATCGCCGCGCCGCACCTGTGCAGAAGCACCAAATCGGACGCCCGAATGACCGCTAATCTCCCGCCGGCAGCCGCGCCGCTTACACCGGCAGCCGCGCCGCTTACACCGGCAGCCACACCGTGAAGGTCGCCCCGCCCGCGTCCGGCCGTCGACCCGGTCGCGCCTGGTCTTCCACCAGGATGGCGCCCCGGTGCCGGTCCACGATCTCTTTGGCGATGGCCAGTCCCAGGCCTGTACCGGATACCCCCGACTGGCGGCCCGCTTCCCCCCGGAAAAAACGAGTGAAGAGCTGCGCCAGCGAGACCGGCAGCAGCACCGCCGCGATCATCATCTCCAGCATGATCGTCATTAGCAGGAAGGCGTTCCAATACCCAAAGCAATAAATGCCCAGCAGATCGGCGTGTGAGGCGATAAGCAGCAGAGTAATGCTGCTCAGGGTGAGCCGGCGGCGGCGCAGTAAGAGCAGAGAACCGGCCGCCAGCACCGCCCAGATGACCCACAGCAGTTCTACCGTCAGGGGCGGCGGCACGGGTATCGCCTGGATTTCGTGCCGGAAGATGATCACCAGCGGGCGCGAAACGACCAGCACGGGGTAGACAAAACGGATGGCGCTTTCGCGGAAGGCTTCATCCGGGTCGGTGACGCAGGGCGTGATCCAGGTGCGCAGCGCCCTGCTCAGGGGACGCAGCAGCCGGGGACCGGGCCGGGAACCGGGATCAGGAGAATGGGTGCCCACCTGTGACTGGGTAGTCTCGACCATTTACAACCACCCGTAAAACTGTCGATCCATTGCCGGCATTATACTGTTTTCAGGGGGACGCACCGCTTACCCGGCCTTGCCCCGGGGACCCGGCGCTACCGCCGGCGCGGTTTTTCCTCGCCTGCCACCCACCACTCGAAGCCCTCCGGCAGGTTGGTCATGCCAGGACCGGCCAGTTCGGTGCTGTCCGGCGGCGGCGCGGGCGTATTGCCCAGCAGCGCCTCCAACCGCTTGGGCTGCGGCCCCGGCCCGCCGGACTCGGCCGTGGCAAACAGCGGGGCGCGCGACATCCGATGGTAAAGCTGGCGGGCGTGCAGCGCCACCGCCCCCAACCCGACGAAGATGCCCACCGCGTTGATCACCAGGCCGACCCACGGCAGCGGCACGTTGGTCAGCAGGGCGTAGATCAAGGCGCCGATAAACAGCGAGATCAGGTTGACCACCCAGCGATCGGTGGTGCGCAGCAGGCGCCGCCCGATCCGCCGCCCGATCAAGTCGGTGATCACCAGCCGCGCCAGGAACAGCACCACGAAGGCCAGCCCGCCGATCACGACCACGTTGAGGATGGTCAGCAGCAGCAGGCCCATCCAGGTGAAGCCGCCCAGCGTGATCACCGAGATCAGCACCAGCACCAGCACGCTGGCCAGCACCAGGATCAGGCTGACCGGGGCCGCCAGCAGCGTCAGGATCATACCCCAGCCGAAGCTGGAAGCGGTGTGGCGCGGCACCACCGCCGCCGGCTCGCGCATCCAGGCAGGGGCGATGGCCAGCACCAGGATGCCCGCCGCCATCAGCGACAGCACGTCCGTCGCCACGGTGGACAGGTAACGGGCGATCAGATCGCCGGCCTGGAACGTCTCCGTTTCCGTCGCGGCCTGGGTGATGTCCGGGCGCGGCAGCACCAGGGTGAAATCCTGCTCGCCGCCGACCTCGCCCTCGATGCTGCCTAAGCCAGGGCCGGCGTACCTCAGGTCGCCGCCGATGCGGCCCGCTTCCGCGACGGTCAGGCCGGGCGTCTGGAAGGAGACCGAAAAGGGGAAGGGGAACGGGATAAAGCTGGGCGAGGTATCCCCCCCGCCGACGTGCGCCCACACGTCCCCGTTGATATCGCCCTCGATGACCAGGGCCGAGCCGTTGAAGTGCAGGTCGCTGCCTACGTCGCCGCGCACGATGGCCTGGTAGCCGAGCACCAGCAGGTCGCCGGGGATGCTCGCGCCGGCCCACACCTCGACGTTGAGGGCTACGGCGGCCAGGTCGGAGTGCTGCGGTAGTTGGGCCGAGCCGGTCAGGTCCAGGTCCACGCCCGCGAAGTGAATGTCGTCTTCCACGGTACCCTCGATGCGCAATTGCCCGCCGATCAGCCAGATGTCCCCCTCGACGCGCCCGCCCGGCGCGATCGCCGCCGACCACGCCCCCCCGATCAGGTCGCCCTCCACCACCCCGGCCACGGTCAGGGTATTGCAGGCGACGTACATATCCGATTCGACGGTTTCGCCCGCCGCCACGATACATTCATCCCCCTGGCGGCCCTCCGCCGCGCTGACCCGGCTCACGATGCCAGCCAGCGCCAGCCCTACCAGCAGCAGAGACACGGTCCAAAAGCGGCGGTGACGCATAAGATTCCTCCTGGCGGACAACCATCCAAACATTGACCCGATTGTACCCTGCGGACTGGGCCTGGCCACAGGCCTGCCCCATCGCCTACCCTATTATACGGCATCTGGCGGACGGGGGTTTGGCCCGCCGGCTAAGCCTGGTCCACCGAGGCCTACGCCTACCCGTCGATCATGGCGCCGGACGCCTGCGTGGTGGCGGGGTACAGCGCCGCCCAGATGCCGGCGTTGGACCTGGAGTTGTTCACCCAGCAGGAGATCGCGGATATCATGGCCTACCTGCTCACCCTGGAATACTAACCGCCGGACTCCAGGTGGTACACGCGGTAAGCGGCGTCTTCGTAGTCCAGGGCGAGGAACGCGCAATCGGCCTGGCCCTGGCGCACTTCCAGCACGACGTGGGTCACCCCGTAAGCCGCCGCCAGCGCGGCCAGCGCGGCGCAGTCCACCCTTTCCCCCCGGTAAAAGGCCTCCACGCGGCTGTAGCGGGCGTACCATTCCACCACCTCGACGTCCCGGTAGGGGTGCGATTTGGTGTCCACTACGATGGGCAGGCCGGTATCCAGGCGGAAGCGCTGCAAGGATAGATCGGGCGGCACGAGATAGGTCTGGCCAGGTGTGCCCGACTCCCGGACATGAGCCAGCATCGGCAGAGCCGGTGCCTCGACGGTGTGCGCCCGGAAGCGGCGCGCCGTCAGCAGCAGTTCCCCCGCCACCAGGATCAGCAGCAGACCTGCCAGCAGCGCCAGGATCGGCCGCCGGTACGCCGACAACGGCCGCGCCGCCCACCGGCCCCCACGCCCGACGATGGCCGCCGCTGCCACCGGCACCAGGGTAGCCGACAGCCGCCAGGGGAACAGCAGCGCCAGGCCGTCGCTCGCCAGCAGGATTTGCGCCAGCGTCAGGACCACCGCCGCCAGCAGCGCGATCAGCAGGATGGGGAACAGGCGGGTCCGGCGGCAGGCCAGCAGGCCCGCGATCACCAGCGCCAGCTTGAGCAGGGCCGTCCCGTCGAACCAGACGGCGGGCAGCGCGTGGTGGGGGAAGCGCACGTGCACCAGGATGTGCTGCGCCCCCGCCCAGGCCGCCGTCGAAGACGGGCCGAATGCGACCAGGGCGTAAACCAGGGCCGGCGCGCCCACGATCAGCAGGATCAGGCCCGGCCTCAGCGCCCGGCGCGGACCCTCGCCCTCCCGCCACAGGACCCAGCCGTAAGCGGCGGCCAGCACGGCGGCGCTCAGCAGGTAGCTGAAGTGAAAGAGGACGGCCACGCCCAGGCAGGCCCCGGCCAGCGCCGACCGACCCCGCAGGAACAGCAGAATCGACAGCGGCAGCAGCACGCCGAACATACTCGGCTGCAGGGTCAAACCCAGCAGGTACTGGTTGGCGACGCCGCGCTCCACCAGCCAGGCCAGGTCCAGGCCCAGCCCCACCGCCGTGATCGTACCCCACAGGCCGGCCTGCAGCGCCGTCAGGATCGCCAGGGTGGCGAAGGCCCTGCCCCGCGTGACCGGCCTGCCGTCCACCGCCAGCGCCAGCCCGGTCAGGCTGACCGCATAGACGCCGGCCAGGGCCAGGTAATAGGCGTAAAAGAGGCGCTCGTCCAGGAACAACGCCGTCAGCCGGACCAGCAGGCTGAACAGCGGGAAGGGGTCCGCCGTGCCAGCCAGCCAGTCGGCGCGCAAAAACCCGCGACCGGCATCCGCCAGGCCGTGCAGGAAGTAGCTATCCTGGTTGATGGTGTACAGCGGCGACTGCCCATGCGCCAGCCCAAAGATCAGCGCCGCCAGCAGGAACGCGCCGCCCACGCCCAGCCACCACCGCCAGCCCCGCCCACGGATTCGGTTCACGCGCCGCCTTACCCGCTACACTCCGGCCAGCGTCACGCACACCTGCCGCTCGCGCGGGCCGTCGAACTCGAAGAGCACGATACGCTGCCAGACGCCCAGCACCAGCCGCCCGCCTTCCACCGGCACCGTCACCGAGGGACCGAGCATGGTCGCCAGGATGTGGTCCGGCGCGTGGGCCGGGTTATGCGGGTGCCGGTACTGGAGTTGGGGCACCATCGCCGTGAAGGCGTCCAGCATGTCCAGGTCGGTGCCGGGATCAAGATCGGCGGTGCTGATGGCGGCGGTGGTATGCGTCACGAAGACGTGGCACAGCCCGTCCGAAAAGTCCTCCTGCCGCAGCAGGTCGCCGACAACCGCCGTGATGTCGATCACCTGTTTGCGCTCGCCCGTGCGCACGCTGAGCCGGTGCATACTCCCTCCTGTGGTGAAAAGCGCCGGTAAAAACAGCCTTGTCAGTGCTGACCGGCATTGTAGCACACGCCCCGCGAAAAGCGGTCAGCGGTCAACTTTCAGTCTGCGCAGCCCTGGCGGCTGATGTGCGCCCGTCGAGCCTGCGCTTTTGTGGAACGCTGACGGCTGAAAGCTATCTACTGACGGCCTTGATTAGCGGCGAGCATCCAGCTTTTAACTGGAAGCTGTCAACTTCCGACTGAAGACTAATAACCAAATGTGATATACTCGGTAACATTGGCCGACATGGAGGCGCCCCATGACCCACTCCCAGCCCTCGCGGCTGAAATTCGCCAACCTGACCCCGGAGGAGCTAACCAAAGTCCAGGCGCTGGAGGAAAGCTTCGGCACCCCCGTCCTGGCCTTGGAACGCGAGCACCGGCTGGCCTCGCTCGACGAGCACCAGGTCAGGCGGCTGCAAGCCCTGGAACAGGAGTTTGGCGTCTTCCTGCTGGCCTACGATAAGTCTTCTTGAGCGCGCGCGTATTCGTCAGTCGATGGGCCGGACGACGTTCATCACCCTCCTGCTTCGCTCCCGGCACGTCCCGCGATTCACCCGCAGCATCCCTATCCATTCCACAAAGGAGCCAACAATGATCACCACCCACACGCTGTCACAAAGCGCCCTGTTTGCGGACCTCTCGGATACTCAACTGGCCACCATCATGGCGCTGGCCGAGGAAGCCACCTACGGCCAGGGCGAAACCCTCTTCCAAGAAGGGGCAGCCGCCTCCCACCTGTACATCCTGCTGTCGGGCGAAGTGAGAATCGAGGTGCAGAGCAATACCAGCCCGCAGCGCCTCGCGACCACCTCGCTGAACCGTCCGGGCCAGCTGGTCGGCTGGTCGGGCTTCGTCGCGCCGCACAGCTACACGGCGGCGGCCGTCTGCCAGACGGAATGCCGCCTGCTGGCGATCCCCGGCGCAGCGCTCATGGGGGCGCTGGAAGATGACCCGGCGATGGGTTTCATCGTCATGCGGCGCACGGCGGAGCTGATCAGCGGCCGCCTGCGCAACATCCAGCATTTCGTGCTGAAAAGCCTGTAAGCCAGCCGCGCCGAAAAAACAGCCGGGCCCGCCGTTGGCAGCGCCGCCAGCGGCGGGAGGATCGTCTCCTGTCGCCCCGGTCAGCCAGAAAAATACTCACCACACCGCTCATGCCCTTAAGCAGGCGGGCGCTCCGACGACTGGACGAAGGTCACGACCAGGCGCAGGTCGCCCAGCCGGAGCTCGTCGCCATCGCGCACGATGATCGGATGGTTGGGGGACAGGCGGTGCCCGTTGAGGTAAGTGGCGTTGGTGCTGTCCAGGTCGGTCAGGTAAACGGTGTGTTTTTCCAGCTGCAGCCGGGCGTGCTGGCGGGAGACGCCCAGCATCCCTGCGTCGAAGGCCGCCAGGTCGACGGTGGCCAGCGGGCCGGTGTCCGGGGTCAGCCGCCCCAGCACGGCGGTCTCGTACCGCTGGAAATTCACTTCGATGGCGTCGCCCGTCTCCGGGGCGTAAAGGCGCAGGCGCAGGTCGCCCACCAGGTAAGCCTTGCCCCAGCGCGGCTGGGTGCCGGGCAGGTCGCCGGAATTGATGTGGATGGTCTTGGGGCGGGTAGCCTCATGGGGATTCAAGGGCATCCCGCAGGTCTTGCAGGCCGTCGCAGAGTCCGGATTGGGACGTTTACAATAAGGGCACTTGTTCATAGGCCTATTCTCCGGCGGCGCGGCCAGGACGGCAGCAGCCGTTCCGCCCGTACGGGTGATGGAAGCGGTGGGTTCCTGTTACCAGTCTAGCACAGAATCGCCCTGGCCTCAGCCGTTTGCGGCGCGGCCCCACTTCCCCGATAATGCTGCCATCATTTCCGGACGCCGCACCAATATTCCGCCCGCGCCCGACCCGTGATCGACGCCCTTAGGCACCAGGAGGAATTCCCATGACCGAAGCCCCCCGCCCATCCGACGAAGAGGTCGCCCGCGCGATCTACGCCTTTGCCGCCCAGGAGATGAAGGCCGGCAAGTCCACCTACCAGGTCGAACAGGCGCTGGAGGAAAAGGGCCTGACCCCGGAAGCTGCCCGTATCGTCGTCGACCGGCTGTCCCAGGCCCGCAGCAAGACCTCCAGCGACGCCGCCACGCGCCACATGGCGATCGGCGGCATCATCTGTGTGATCGGGATCGTGGTCACCGTGGCCACCTATTCGGCGGCCTCCAGCGGCGGCGGCACCTACGTGGTGGCCTGGGGCGCGATCATCTACGGCGGCTGGCAGTTTCTGCGCGGCCTGATGGCGCTCAACCGCTGACGTGAGACCCATCTGGCGGAGGGAAGTGTAAGGGTCAGGCAGCGCCTGCCCCTACGGCAAACACGTCCCAAAAAACCGTGTGGTCATTCCTCCGGCGGCAGGCCAAAGGCGGCCCGTTCGGCGGCGGTCAGGGCGCGCGGCAGGCAGCACTGGCGGGCGTAGGCGATCAGGTCATCCACGTCCGGCCAGGTGCGCCACACACGGGCCGTATCATCGTTGCTGCCGCTGAGCAGGCGCGTATCGTCCGGGGACCAGGCCACGCTGCGCACGCTGTCCACGTGTCCGGCCAGGGTTTGCAGCAGCGCGCCGGTCGCGGCGTCCCACACGTAGATGCGATGGTCGCCGCGCGAGGTCGTGGTGGCAAAGCGCCGCCCATCATGGGACCAGGCCACGCCCATCACCGTGGCAGGATGCACCAGGGTGAACAGCGCCTCGCCGCTGGCGGCATCCCAGACGATGGCCGTGTCATCCTGGCTGACGGTCACCAGCCGCGCACTATCGGGACTCCAGGCCACGTCCATCGGATCGAGGGTATGGCCGGTCAGGACGTGCAGTGATTCGCCGCTGGTCGCATCCCAGAGGCGCGTCGTGTTGTCCCAACTGATGGTGGCGATTTGCGCGCCGTCCGGGGACCAGGCCGCCCCGCTGACCACGTTCTCGTGACCTTCCAGGAGCAGCAATTCCGCGCCTGTTTCGGCATCCAGCACGTGGGCCAATTCTGGCGATCCGCACACCAGGAAACGCGTGCCATCTGGCGACCAGATGGCGTCCAGCAGCAGGCGCGTTCCACTGCTGATGGTTTCCATCCAGGTGCCCAGGGCCGGGCTTCGCACGTGCAGCACGTCGTCAGCCGTGAGCAGAACCTCACCATCCGGACGCCATTCGACCACCTCTACCCCGTCCATGTGATCGTCCACCACAGCCAGGGCGTCGCCCGTCGCGGCATCCCAGATGATGGCCGTGTGATCACTGCTGCCGGTGGCCAGCATGGTCCCGTCCGGCGACCAGGCGACCGTGCCCACCGCGCCGGTGTGCCCGGCCAGGAGGTGCAGCTCGTAGCCAGGGGCGGCGTCCCACAGGCGGGCCACCCCGTCCACGCTGGCGGTGATGATGTGCGCCCCATCCGAGGACCAGGCCGCGTCCAGCACGCTGCCGGCGTGCCCGGCCAGCACCGCCACTTCGATCCCGGTGGCGGCATCCCACAGGCGGGCGGTCCGGTCGACACTGCCGGTGAGGAAACGCGCCCCATCCGGCGACCAGGCCACGTCGAGCACGCTGGCCGTATGCCCCCCCAGGAGCATGAGTTCGCCGCCAAGCCGGGAGTCCCAGACGTGTGTCCATCCATCCAGGCCGACGGTGACCAGCCGCCGCCCGTCCGGCGACCAGGCGACGTCTAGTTGTTCGCCCACACCCTCCAGCAGCAGCCGCTCCTGGCCGGAAGACGTGCTCCACACACGCACGGTATCATCCCAACCGGTGCTGGCGATCCATATGCCATCCGGCGACCAGGCGACGGAGTCCACGTTGTCCTCGTGCCCGGAGAAGGTGATCAGCAGTTCCCCGCTCTCGGCATCCCAGACGCGTGCCGTATCGTCAAAGATGGCCGCGGCCAGCCGCGACCCGTCGGGCGACCAATCCACGTCTCTGGCGGAGGTGAAGCTGAGGGGCAAAGTCAACAGTTCTTCGCCGCTCTCCACATCCCAGATGTGCACCGCTTCATCTTCATAACCACCCCCGGTGGCGAGGCGCGCCCCGTCTGGCGACCAGGCGGCATCTTCCACCGCGCCGGCATGTTCCAGGGTCATCACCAGATCGCCGGTGGCGACCTCATACACGCGCGCCAGGGGATCGCCCCAGCCCCCGGTGGTCACGACCATCGTGCCATCGGGGGACCAGTCGACGCTGTTCATGTCCTCCGCTTCGTGAGTCGCGATGATCCGGCGCAGGCGCTGCGCCTGGACGGCAGTCGTCAGGGCCAGTTCGGCCTGGGGCGTGTAGGGGTAAAACTCCAGCGCGGCCAGGGCCAGCAGCACGCCTCGCTCCGGGTATCGGCCATCCAGCTCCAGCAGGGCCTGCGCGGCCAGCGCCTCCGACCGGGCGAGTTCCCACGCTGCCTGGCCGTCCTCGACGGCGGCTTGCAGATCGTCGATCTCCGCTTCTCTAGCGGAGACCTCCGCCTGTCTGGCGGAGACCTCGGCTTGCCCGGCGGTGACGGTAGATTGCAGCCCTTCGATTTCGGTTTGCGCGGCGGCGGCGGTCACTTGCAGCCCTTCGATAGCGCCTTGCCCGGCGACAGCCGTGGCCTGCCACGCGTCTGCCTGCTCCTGGGCGGAGTCGCGTTGGTCGGCCACCTGCGTGCCCCGGTCCCGGGATTCGCCCAGCGCCTGGGTGGCCGCCCGCTGCTGCGCTTCGATGGTCTGCAGCGTATCGGATGTGGATTGTGCTTCGTTGGAGGCGTTGATGGCGATCAGGGCCAGGGCCAGCGCCAGCGCAACCAGCCCGACGACGGTCACCCACCAGTAGTACCGGACTCTCTGCGGTTCATCCGTAGGCGACATGAGGGTCCTCCTATATAGTTTTGCAGCCAGGAAGCGCCTAATACGTCAGCGAAGCAATCAACATGCAATGAAATGTTACTCAGGCAACGGAGTTACCCTGACTTCACCTGATAACAATTCCTGTAGTGCATGTTCCAGTCGACGAAATGAACGAGACTTTGCCCGAACCAGTCCAGGTTCCAGTAAAGACGTCATCTTTGCTTGATGTTGCATTTCTTTGTATATGCAACCTCTTGGCATTTGTCTCTTAAGCCAACCTTTTGCGCTAACCCTCTCTTCAACCGGCTCCAGGTATTGAACGCCCTTCGGAATATCGGTTCTGGCTTCACCGGCAATTGTCTCAAGAGACGCCAGAAACCAAGTCTCATATTCGCATTTGGCGCACACTATTGCGACTGGAAACGGCAAGCCGAGAACAGAGGCCCTTTGAGCCAGGCCTTGCGCAAATATCATTGCACAATCTTCATCCGCATCAAGCAAAACGAGGACGCCGTCGCACTGAGGTTCACGGCGCGCTAACTCCAGGAATCTCTCCAGGCCTGACTCTTTTAATATGTTGGGGCGTCCATTGGCGTTTTTGGGTCTCGGTAATATGAGGCTGGTTGTTTCCCAATCGTTTATCTTGGTTAGCAAAACAGGCAATGCGCTGACGTCACCAGGGCCTTCAACGATTGAGATGATCGTTTTCATGGAAGCCAGGTCCTATGCGGCTGAAGATTGACGCTGTAATCCCTCAACACGTAGCAAATCGCCTGTCGAAAACAGCGTATCGTTAATGATTCCGACTTGCCTTTCGTTTAGACGATCAATAATCGTCTCGCCTTTAACCTTTTCCACAACACGCAAGTCGTTTGGATTGCACATGGAAATCAAATCAGGGCTGTGAGTCGTGATCAAGACCTGACTACGCTGGCTCGTCTGGGTGATTATTTCGTTTATCACGGATAGCGCCCCAGGGTGGACATTGAGTTCCGGCTCTTCCATTGTGATGAGTGATGGCGAGGGAAATTGATGAAGGGCAGCAAATACACCTAATAACCTCAGCGTGCCATCAGATTCCTGTTGCAAATCAAAAGTGCTCACATGCCCATTTTCCTGGTGCTCAAGAGTGACAACCAGGTAACTACCTGCTGGTTTCACATCAATCCCAATAACGTCTGGAACTGCACTCGACATGCTTTGACAAAAATCGTCAAAATGTTTGCGAGTGACTTTGTTTCTTTTCATCCTTCGCAGAAGGCTGCTGAGGTTACCTCCATCATCCATTAATCTGTTTGCTGGGGAAGTCTTCTGAGGTTCGCGAAGAGTACCTGGATATATTGTGTAATAGCCGGCGTTATTCAGGTAGTACCTTATCGGCCAAGCTGAGTGTGCTTCGCCGACAAAAGGTAAAACTACCGTGGTCGGATCAATGAAAGGGTTATCGGGTGGCGCTGTTTCCGGGTCAACAAACTTACCAGACCTTACTTCATAGCCGTCATCACCAAAAGTGCATTTTTCACACTTGACCTGATAACCACCCTCTTCTTTTCTCGTACTTTCTATTTCAAGAGAATACTCACCCTCTTCTTCATCAATCTTGAACCGTAGAGATATGCTGATATCAGGCGGGCGGCCCTTCGCCGTATAACGACGGATAGACCCGATTCCACCTCGGTTGATTATCGCTCGCTCAAGACCCATCGACACAGCATCGGAGACGAATCTTAACACGTCGACAAAGTTACTTTTTCCTGCCCCATTTTGACCGACGAGAATCGTCAACGGATTAAGATCAACGTCTACCTCAGCCAAACTTTTAAAGTTGCGTACAGACACATGTGTAATCATGAAGTTATCCTGTAACTCAAAGTAAATTAAGCGCCTACTGGAAACGCTGATAAGTGATTATACTGACTATTGGTCAGCCACACCAGGAATTTTATCCACCTTGTACCATGAAGCGTAGTGTCCCGCAGACTCCTGGCCCGGCAGCGCCTAATACGTCAGCGACGCCTTGCTGCGGGTTTTTTGCAGCGTGGTGCCGGGCACGCGGCCCGCCAGCAGGTCCAGCGAGATGTCGATCACCTCGCGGGCTTCGTCAGGTGTGGTCGTGCCGATGGTCACCATGTCCTGGGCGCGGATGGTGTTCCAGGCGAAGGCCAGCCCCACCACCGGCAGCAGCTTGCCCGCCGCCAGCGGCTTGATGGTCATCACCGGCTTATGGGCCTCGCGGATGATGTTCATCACCCAGTCGGCCTCGACCTGCATGAGGAAATTGGCGGCATTGTAAAGCTGGATGTACGTCTCTACGTCGGCCTGCTGCGCGTCGGCATAAATGATCGACTCCGGCATGTGGGTGGACAGGCCGGGGATCATGCCGCGCTCGCGGATGAGGGCCGTGTATTTGTCGAGGTCGCGGATCGTGCGCGAGCGGCGGTCGTTGAGGGCATCGGTCACGCACTGGTGCGGCAGGCAAAAGGTCGCGCCCATGGCCCTGGTTTCGTCCAGCACAGGCTCCGGGTCCTGGGTCGGGTCGCCGCCCGGCGAGATGTTGAAGGCGGGAGTCAGGATGCGGATCATGGCGCGGCCCGTGCGGTTCTCGGCCTCCTGGATGGCTTCTTCCAGCAGGGGCGAGAGCGGGGCCATCAGGGCATCGATACCGCGTTCCATAAAGACGACCAGGATTTCGGCGATGCTATCGCGGCTCTGGTATTCCTTGATGAAACGGTCTTTGGCCGGGCTGGTATGCGAGTAGCCCAGGAACCAGTTGGTGCCGATGATCAGGCGGGGCAGGCTCAGACCGCCAACGGTGGTACGTGGGAACGTGGGCGAGGATGCGGTCATGGGTGGCCTCCGTGGACTCGGAACTCCGGTGGTAAGCGGGACGAGTCTGGCTCGCCCCGGCCCTCATTGTACATGCTCTTGCCCATCCGAGCATGGCAAATAAACCCGTAGGGGCGTTCAACTGAACGCCCTGAATGGGGCCTCGCCTACCCTCATCGCCCAAAGTTACCCCGCCAGGAAGTCGTCCATCGCCGCGAAGAGGCGTTCCATGTCGGCCTGGGAGGTGTCGCCCATGTGGGCGATGCGGAAGGTCTCGCCCTTGAGCTTGCCGTAGCCGCCGCCCAGCGTGATGCCCCGCTCCGCCAGGAAGGCCTGCATGGCCGGGAAGTCGACGCCGCGTGTATTACGCACCGCGCTGACCGTCGGGCTGTGGTAGCCTTCTTCGCTGAACATGGCAAAGCCCCGCTCCTGCACCCAGGCGCGCGTCCCTTCCGCCAGCGCCTGGTGACGCTGGAAGCGGGCCGCGTAGCCCTCGGCGCGGATGGCGTCGAGCTGTTTGTCGGCGGCGAACATCAGGCTGATGGGCGGGGTGGAGGGCGTGTTGTTTTTCTGGTGGCTCTTTTCCAGTGCCAGCATGTCGAAGTAGTAGCCCCGGTGCGGGATGGTCTCGGCGCGGGCCAGCACGCGGTCGCTCACCGCGCCGAAGGCAATGCCCGGCGGCAGGGCCAGCGCCTTCTGGGAAGAAGTCACCACCACGTCGATCCCCCAGGCCGTCGTCTCGACCGGTGCGCCCAGCCAGCAGGAAACCGCGTCCACCAGCAGCAGGGTATCGGCGTGACCCCGCACCACCTCGGCGATGGCCGGCAGCGGGTTGAGCACGCCGGTGCTGGTCTCGTTGAAGACCAGGGCCACGGCGTCGTAAGCGCGGGCTTGCAGCGCCTCGGCCACCTGCGCCGGCTTGACGGCCTGCCCCCACGGCACTTCGATCACGTCCACCTGCTTGCCGTTGGCCCGGCTGACGTCGGCCCAGCGGGCGCTGAAGGCCCCGTTGACCAGGTGCAGCACGGGCCGCTCGTCGCGGACGGCGCAGCGGCTGGCGCTCTCCCAGATGCCGGAGCCGGACGAGGTATAGACGTACACCCGGTAGCCCTCGCCCGCGGCGAAGGACTCCAGGAGCTTGGGCTGCAGGCGCGCATACAGCGCCGCGAACGCCGGGCTGCGGTGCCCGATCATCCATTCGCCCTGCGCATCCAGAATCTCGCGGCGGACCTCCACCGGGCCGGGGATATACAGGCGCTTGTGGTCGAACTGCTCGGTCATGGCGGCTTTCCTCCAGGAATACGCCCGTCTCGCCGCAGATGGGGCCGGCCAGGCGCGCGGTGATGGTTAGCGGCGCAAGCGGAATCCGGGGCCGCCGCCCGTTAAGGCGGGCCAGAATCCGAGGCTATGATAGCAGTTCCTGGCGGGAAGGCCATGAGGCAGAATCACCCGATCAGGGTGTGCAGATCGTGATATGGCTCACCAACAGCGGGCGGCGCGGTCAGGGCCCGCCACCAGGCGCGCTGTCCGTGGCCTGCGCCGCGCAGTCGGCAGCCCGCGACTCGGCGATGAAGGTGTAGGCTTCTTCCAGCGTTTCCACGAAATAGGTTGGCGCGCCGTCCTTGTAAACGCGTTTCACCGCATTGCCCAGCGACTGGACAAAGCTGCCGCCGCCGATGATCTGGAACGTGCCCTGCTCCGAGTTGGGCGGGGTGGTGACGGCCATGTGTTTCAGCGTGGGGAAGGGATTTTGCCTGGGCAGCGGGCCGCTTTCACGCAGGTCGGCGATGGTATCCACCCGGTGGTCGACGCTTTTAGCCATGGTCACGGCCTGGTCGATGATGGGGCGGAACTCGCTCCACTGCCACTGCCCGACAAAGATATAACGGATGATCGACTGCGCGTCGTCATCCCAGATGACCGAGATAGGCATCACACCAACTCCCCGTAAATAGCGCACAGCCAGGGTCAGGCACTTCCCCGGCGGCAAAAAGTCAGCTGCGGTCGCGGTGAACGGCGGCTCACCCCACGACGAGCCGCGCCCGGGCCAGCGTATCGCGGGCTTCGGCCAGCGTATCGGCCAGCAGGATGCGGGGGCCCCACGTTTTTTGCCGCATGTGGTTAACCAGCCGGGCCATCTGGTCCAGGAAGATCGCGTCTTCCTCCACCACCATGATCAGGCCGGTGTTGGGCGGGGCGTCTTCCACCGTGCGCCGCCATTCGGTCAGCACGAAGCTGTCCCGCGGCAGCGCGGTCCCCTGAATATGATGCACACAGTCGACGATGTGCTCGGCGGCGGCGATCATCTCGTTGGTGAGTTCCGCCGCCCGGCGGTGTTCGGTCCAGGTCCAACCCGGCTCGTAATCCCAACGAATGGCCGTTCTGGCCGGTGTATCCCAGTTCACGCGGATCGTCATGTAACCCCTCAATCCGTTTACCATTAAGCGTCATACTCAATCTAATCGATAGTAAACGCGGTGTCAACGAATTTATAAATTTTTTATAAATCCCCGCCGGCAGCAAAAACAGCGCCAATCCGCGGATCGACGCTGCAATGATGGTTACTTGTTAGATTCTAGCTCAGTGAAAGTTGAACTGGTTGTTTGAAAAGCTATATTACCCTATCCAATATCGGTATCAAGGAGACGTGGTTGTAAAGCATGTGGTTCATTATGTCACAACCAATAGCTTCTGAGTATTATTTGAGCGGTTTATCATAAGTATGAAATTCT
>DAOUEM010000012.1:0-2767 GCA_034430555.1 Anaerolineae bacterium
ACTACGACATCCAGATGGTGAAGGGCGTGAGCAACGTGCTCTTCGGCGGCGAGGGGCTGTTTCTGGCGACGCTGCGCGGGCCGGGGCGCATCTGGCTGCAAACCATGCCGCTGGCTAACCTGGCCGGCGCCATCCGGCGCTACATCCCCAGCAGCAGCTAAGCCGGCTTTTATGCCGGTTTGATCGCGTGATACCAGGCGTCCCGGCGAACATCTCGTCGGGACGCCCGGCTTGTACCCCATGGCCTATCAACGGCGGGAGGGGCGGCGCGGCGGTCCATCGTAATTGCGGATATATAAATCGCCGAGTTGCTCGGCCATCCAATCCTGGTACACGTTATTGCTCACGTCAAAGATGATGCTGGAACGACGTCCACACTGCCGGCACGCGCATACCAGCTCATTCAGCCCCTGGCTGGCGCGGTTGATCTGGGCCAGCACCTTGAGCGGTCCATCACAATGGGGACACGGTTCTGTTTCCGCGAACTCGTACTGGCAGGCGATATCTTCCGCGATGACGTAACCTTCTTTCGTCAGGGCAAACAGGCTCTCCGTCCGGCTGGGATTGACGGATGAGTCGTGATTATCAGAACTGTCATCGTGGCGGCCAATAAAACGGCGAAAAAACCCCATTGTGCTATGTCCCTCTTTGACTCAGACGTCTCCAATGCTGAACACACCAGACTTAAGGATGATTACGCATAACCGGTGCAACTTTCACCGGTAAGACGCGCTGAAGATCGGCCACCGGCACGCGCAGGTTAATGCCGCGCTGGCCGGCGCTGATCAGGATGGCGTCGTGAGTCAAGGCGCTGGTATCCAGGACCACATCCCAGTTTTTGTGGGTCAGGGCCAGCCCGCTGATCCCGCCCACCTTGAGTCCGGTCAATTGTTCCGCTTCGGCATGGGCGGCCATTTCCATTTTCTTTTCCCCTAAGGCGGAGGCCAGCGCCTTCAGGTCGAGTGAGGCGGGGCCAGGGATCATCGCCAGGACCGGTTTACCCTGCGGGCGTAAGGCGACCAGGGTTTTATAAACCGTCTCCGCCGGGACGCCAACCGCTTCCGCCACCGCCACCGCGCTGTGAAGCTCCGGTGAGAATTCGAACACTTCGTAGGCGATTCCCTGTTGCTCCAACAGGCGCATGGCGTTGAGCTTTTTGCCCTTCCTGGCCAAGCGTTATCGCTCCTGGAATTGTGCGCCGAGATACCCAACCGAGTCGCCGGACGGCGTGAACAGGCCATCACCCTGGATCTGCCACTGCTGCTTGTCATTCATGGTGTAGATGACATTGTCACGCAGATACCCGGTCTGGTTGTCGTCCAGGTCGTAGACGGCGCTGCCGACCAGGTAGCCGATTAACTCGCCGTTCTTAGCGTAAATGCCTCGCGATTCCATAGGTGCCTCCTCCTACGCCTTTTCGGACATAACCATCACCAGCATGGTGACGGGTGAGACAGGCCTTCGGCGGTGCATGAAACCAATACTCATCGCGATGTTAAACCCAGTATACGCAAAGGTGGGTTCATTTGTAAACGATTCGCTGCAATCGATCGATCAAACCTGGTACGAATGTCCCACCCAGGATGAATAATCGGTCTAGCAGGCGCATGACAACGCAGCGTTGCCGCTGCCGGGAAGCCCGCACGATGCGCCGGGCGACCGTTTCGGCCTTCATGATGGGGATGCGGCCAGCGACCCGGCCTGGCCTACCGCGCCGCGCCTGCGCGAACTCGCTGTGGGTCTGGCCGACGAGGAAGGTGGTCACCCAGATGTCGTCATCGCGCAGTTCATAGCGCAGGGCACGCGCCAGCCCGTTGACGAAACTTTTGCTGGCGCCATAGACCGCGGCAAAGGGGGCAGGCGCCACGCCACTGACGGACGAGATCATGATGATGTGGCCGCCCTGGCCCCGGCGCATGGCCGGTACGGCGGCGCGGATGCCGTGCAGCACGCCGTCGATATTGGTGCGTAGCACGGCGTTCAGGTCTTCCCAGTCGGCCTCGACCAGCGTGCCGCGGTGACCGAGGCCGGCGTTGGCGACCAGCACATCCAGCCGGCCCCAAAGATTCACCGTGTCCTGGACGGCGCGGCGCATATCGGCTGCGCTGGTCACGTCCGCGGTAATTGGCAGGATGTCGCCGGGCAGCGACTCGGCTTCTGTTTTGAGGGCGGCCAGACGATCGGCGCGGCGGGCCACGGCGGCGACCCGCGCCCCGCGTTGGGCGAAGGCCAGCGCAGCCGCGCGCCCGATGCCCGACGAAGCGCCGGTGATCAACACCACGGTTTTGGACGGCTCAGGTGCAGACACTGGTCACCCCCTTTGCTGGTGGATGTTCTTACACGATGCGCGTTATGGACGGAACAGGTCCAGATCCAGGTGGATGCCGGCGGCTTCGAGCGCGTCCAGGCACTGCGGCTGAAGGCCGGTCGCCCGGAGCAAGCCCTCGACGCGGCCCTGATTGGGGCCTGTCTCTTCAAACAACATGATGTCGTTGACGATCACCTGACTATCTTCCACGCCGTTTACTTCGCTTATGGCAGTGATTTTCCGCGCTCCGTCGCGCAGGCGGTCGATCTGGACGGTCAGGTCGACGGCATGGGCGATCTGGCGGCGGATGACGGCTGGCGAACGTTCTACGTTACCCATCATCGCCAGGAGCTCCAGCCGCTGCAGGGCGTCGCGTGGGTGATCGGCACGGACCGCCGCCAGCATGGGCCGGGTGCCGCTGTTGACGCTCGCCAGGTAATCAAACGCTTCCGGTCCACG
>DAOUEM010000013.1:0-1677 GCA_034430555.1 Anaerolineae bacterium
TGACCATCAACATGCATGCCAGAGATGAGGCTGAGAACTTGTTGTTGGAGGGCGATAGTTTGAAGTGCTTTGCGGGGCGAATGAACGTGGCTGTCATGGTTCAATTGTGGTCATGTTTTTCGGGCGATACGGGGTGAAATCAGCGTGTGAATGAGGGACTGGTATATGTACTGCGCCCCTCCCCCCGGCCCAAAACATCACCGGTCCCACCAAAAGGTTTGAGGCTCCCGATCAGCCATCGGAAGCCTCAAGGAGACTGTCTTAATGATCAGATGCGGAGTGCATCTAACCACCACTTGCCCTCATTGTAACCCCCTCATGGACTCGTGTCCAGCCCCAGTCTGGCAGCTCCCGGAACCGTTCCGAGGGGGGGTATACTCACTTCGGACCTTTACTCACCACCCCACCCTTTGATACCCGCAACTGGCGCTGCGCCCGGTTGATGGTCATGTGCGAGACGCCGATCAAGCCCTCCAACTGGCGGCTGGCGGTGTCCCAGTGCTCGGGATGCGCTTCCAGCCAGGCCAGCGCCTGTTCCAGCCTGGTGGGAGGTTTTTCCGGGGGCTGTAACACTGTTACAGGGTTTGTTACAGCTTCAACGGGCAGGCATCCCTGCAAATGAGAGGCTACCGCCGCCGCCAACTCGTCTACAATGGCTCGAAAGGGACCGCCGCCACCTCCCCGTCCTCACCGGCAGTCAAGAGATAGGGGCTTGCCGCATCAAGCGAGAGCTGGTTCTTCACCACAAAAGCTCGATGCAGCGCCCTTCGTGTCAGCTCCTCCTCCACCGCCTGCCAGCGCCGGTCCATCTCGGCTCGCCACTGCACCTCCAGATCCTGCTTCAAGCGCTGCTGCTCCTGGCGGTAGAGGTCGAAGCTGAGCTGGGCCAGCTGCGCACCCACCGAGTGCAGCGCAAACGGCGCGACCGTACCCATGAAGATGGCGAAACCCAGCTTGATGAAATCCAGGGGCGTCAAGACCAGGCCCGTGCTTTCCAGGATGGGCATGGTGGCCGTGAAGATGTTGGCCGCCAGCACCAGGACGAACACCATCCGCGAGAACCACTGCAGGGACGTATCGGGCATTTCGTCGTAATCGGGTACGGGGATCAGTCCCAGCCGGACCTTGATGTCCCGCCAGAGAGATGGCAGGGTGAGGACACGCCTGGGCAGGTCCTTCTGCAGGCGCTGGCGGGTGGCGGCGAAAGCCACGTACACCATCGAGCCTTCCGTCAGGACCACGCCCAACAAGCCGACCACAGACGCCCAGTACGTATCCGGGTGAGCAGCGGCGCTGCTGAAAGCCTTGAAGGTCTTATCGGCCGAGATCACCATGCTGCTGACGCAGATCACGGCCAGAAATACCGGCATGAGTGAGATGGCCCCGGTCAGGGCGCGGGCGACATGTTTGTTGTCGTGCACCAGGTCTCTGGTGCCGGGTTCGGGCTTCGGATGCCGGACAACCATCTCCTTGAGATGGGCATCGTAGGCCTGGGCGCGAGCCTGCGCTTCCTGGTGAGGGGTGAGGGGTTTGGGGGCGCGGTGGTGGTTGGTCATGAGCGAATTATCTCCAGAGCTTCAAAACGAGTGAGTGCAGTGCACGGCAAAAGGCGTTCCACCATTTGAGCCGGAACGGTTCCGGGCGACGTTTTCCCTGCCGCCGGTACATCTCGATGGC
>DAOUEM010000014.1:0-4687 GCA_034430555.1 Anaerolineae bacterium
GCGTTTATGTCGCGGATTCTACTGATAGGTACAACAGGATCGTCAGGCATGAGGATATCCTCCTCACACTTAAATCAGCGGGATGAGACGGCGGGGCTACCCGTCCAGGCCGAGGCGCTGCTCGGTCTCGCGCATGGCCTTGAGCAAACGCTCCTGCCGGATGCTGAGCGTGACATCGCCGCGCGTGCGCTCCAGCACGCCGCGCAGTTGATCCACCCGGCGGCGCAGGCCCCCGGTCACGGCGTCCGGGTAGCCGAAGCTGAACAGCACCGTATACAGGGTGTCCATCACGGCCAGCAGGCGCTCGACCTCGTCGCTGTGTTCCTCGCGCAGCAGGTCCAGGATGTGGCGGCGCAGCTCGGAGGCCGCTTCCGCCAGCCCGTTGAGGTAGGTCGACGCCAGCACGCCCAGGTCCTGCGGGGTGGGCAGGTCGTCGTCGCCTTTGACCAGGGCAAGGGTCACCAGCGCCTCGACGTACTCCTTGAAGGCATCCTGGGTGTAGCCGGTGTGCTCCAGCATCGGGTAACCGGCCACCGACTCGCGCAGCGCCTCGGCGGCGGCGCGCATCTCGGCCAGGCGCGCGTCCAGCGACTCCCAGCGGCGGCGGTGTACGGCCCGGATCACCTCCGAGCAGTGACGGATCAGGTCGCGCGACTGGTTGAGGGCGGCATCGCGCCGTTCGTTGGTCGCGTCGAATTCGGCGCGGATGGCTTCGGCAACAGGGTCAAGGTTGTTCATGAATTGTCCTCTGGCTCGTCCGGTGGCGCGCCCTCAGGCATCTCGTCACCAGGAAGCTCATCGCCCGCGTCCGTGCGCACCGACCGGAACAACCGGTCGGCCAGCGTGGGCGGCACTTTGATCTCGCCGTGCGTGGATTCATACCTGGCCAGGCTTTCACCCAGCGCTTTGTGGAGCAACTTGGCGTTGTTCGGCGTCAGGATCAGGCGGGTCTGGACCCGCGCCTTGGGCGTATTGGGCAGCACCTGCGCGAAGTCCAGCATGACCTCCGACAGCGTCTGGGTGATGAGCGCGAAATTCACGTAATAGGCGGGCAGGTCAGCCGGCACCTCGACCTTGATCTGCTGGCGCGGCCTTTCCGGTTGGTCACTCATATCATCTCCCCTGTACCAAAACAACGGTAGACGACCAGCCTCGCCAACCGTCTGCCACCACTCTGATCATCGATTGTCGCCCGACGCCGGGCAACCGTTCACGGCCAAACCTAAAAGGGGATGTCCTGCAAATCCTCTGCTGGCGGCGGGCCGCCGTAGTCGCCCTCGGCCCCGAAGCCCCCGCCGGCATCATCGCGCCGGCCCAGGAACTTCACGTCGCGCGCGGTGATTTCCAGGGAAGCGCGCGGGTTGCCGTCGTTATCAGACCAGGCGGAGGCATCCACTTCGCCGGTGACCAGCACCTGGCGGCCCTTCTTCACGTACTGGCTGACCGTCTCGGCCAGGCCGCGCCAGCAGGTTACCCGGAACCAGGTGGTTTTTTCACGCTGTTCGCTGGTGCTGTTATCCGTCCAGCGCTTATTGACGGCCACCGAAAAATCGCAGACGGCGACGCCGCTGGGCGTATAACGCAGCTCCGGGTCGCGCCCGACGTTGCCCACAAGAACCGTATACTGGTACATCGCTTGTCTCCTTTAATGCCCGTGGCGTCCAGGAACCGCCGGTCACACATGCCCCCCAACAGGGCGCGATTATCTCCTGCACGGGCAATGCTACAGTAACAACCCGACAATGTCAAAGATGATTTATTATAGCACATTTGTGCTAAATAGCGAGGGGCTGATTCCGCCTCAAGCGGTATGAACAACCGCCAGAAACCGGTAGACTGTCTGTCCTATGCCCCACCGATTGCCAAGGGCCATCACCACCGACCACGGCTGGATCACCCCACAGCCAACCACCTACGGGAACACCAGGCCGATAGCGCAGACGCCGTGCCCTACTGGCTGCTGACCTTCCTCAATGACCCACCGCTGGGCTAAGCAGGTGGCGGGATCAAAAAACGTCCAACGACGGGGCGCGTTTGATCGACATATGCCCGCCCTGGCGGCCCGCTATTGGCGGCCCGCTATTGGCGGCTGTTACCAGCCGGTGGAGCCGGACGGCGGATCGGTGTCGCCAGACGAGGACTGCAGGGTGATGTTTAACATCTGGCGGATGGCCGCCGCCGAATCCGGCACCAGCATCAACTCCTGCGGGACCAGGACGCCGTCCACGCCGGTCATCACGGTAGCCACGTCCTGGGTCGTGGTGATCCCGTCCATGGTGATCACGGTGATGTGGCCGGGCACCATTTCCAGCAGCCGGCTGGTGGTGGACAGGTCGACCGCGCCGGTGCGGGGATCGCAGTTGGTGATGGCGATCACACGCGGCTCAAAGGGCAGCACGGCTTCCAGTTCTTCGGCGCTGTGTACCTGGGCGATCACGGTCATCAGGTTACGCTGGGTGACCGAGATCAAGGACCGCCGCTGGTTTTCGTCCAGCATCGTCATGAACAGCATCATGCCATCGCCGCCGGCAGCCTTGGTTTCCACCACCTGGTATTCGTCCAGGATGTAGTCTTCCCGGATGACGGGCACTTTGACCGCGTTGGCCACCAGCGTCAGGTGCTCGACGCCGCCGCCATGATACTGCTTGCTGGTGGTGACGACCAAAACCTGCGCGCCCTGCCGCACCAACCGGCGGGCCAGCGCCACCGGATCGTAGGGTGGAATCTCGCTGCCGTCGTTGAACAGGTCGGCGAACGGGTTGCGCACCTGGACCAGCAGCGCCACGCGGTTCTCCCGGATCGTGCTGCTGACATCCTGGGGACGCTCCTGCATACTGGCCAGCGCCCGCAGACTCGCCAGGGGAGTGACGACCTGCATCTGCGCAATGATCTTCTTTTTGTGCGCAATAATCTCTTCAAACGACGGTACGGAAGTAGACATCTTTCGCTTCTGGATTTAGGGTTTGAATACTGCCACGCTGAATTGATTGTAGTCCCCTTTATGGGCAAATGCTACCGAACCGTTGTCCCATACTAAACTGATACCGCCGGGATTTTTTCCGGCAGCCGCCGCCGGGAGGCTCGCTGCTCACCGGCACTATGATGTGATCAGGTTCACGACTCACTTGACCCTGTGGCCGTGTGCTGCCCAGTGAACGGCAGCGGGGCGCCGCCGGCGAGGGTCGCCCGTTCCACTTTTTTGGCTATACTTAGAGCGCACCACCATACCGGAAAGGACCACCCGTGACCATCAGCCGCGAACAGGTCGAACACATCGCCGAACTGGCTAAGCTGGACCTGACCGACGCCGAAATCGACCGGTATGCCGACCAGCTGTCGGCCATCCTGGACTACGTGGGCCAGCTCGACCAGTTGGACACTTCCGCCATTCCGCCGACCGCCTCGGTGCTGCCGCTGCACAACGTCCTGCGCCAGGATGCGGTCCAGCCGTCGCTGCCGACTGAAGAGGTGCTGGCCAACGCGCCGGATGCCGCCGAGGACCAGTTCCGCGTTTCCGCCGTGCTGGACGACAACCCGTAGCCGGTGGTTCGACAGACCAGCGTTTACACACCACTCAGGTAGGGACCGATGACCGATCAAGGGGATAAACAAGGGCTTATTTTGATTATCGACGACGATGTCGACGTCACCGAGCCGCTCAAGGGTTACTTCACCAGCCAGGGCTTCGCGGTGGTGATCACGGCCAACGCGACCGACGCCGCGCGCGCCGCCGCCCGCCAGCGCCCCAACATCATCCTGCTGGCGGCCACGCTGGGGGAAGTCGACGGGCTGGAAGTCTTCCGCCAGATACGGAAGACGCCGATCACGGCCCACATCCCGGTGATGTTCGTGGCCAGCTACCGCGACGCCATGCGCCAGAATCAACTGCTGGCCGAGGGCGCCGACGACGTGGTGGTGCGGCCCTTCGACGCGGAGATCCTCGGCCTGCGCGTGCGCAACGCCGTCAAACGCGCCAGCCGCGAAGGGCTGACCGAACCGCGCACCGGCCTGCCGACCGGCCCGCTGGTCGTCGAGAAGATCGAGGAGACCCGGGACCGCGCCCAGTGGTGTCTGCTGGACCTCAACATCGCCGGCTTCGACGCCTTCCGCGCCCGCTACGACTTCATCACCGGCAACGACGTGCTGCGCTACACCGCCAATACCATCGTCGAGGTGGTGGCAGAACTGGGCGAGAGCGATAACTTCGTGGGCCACCGCCAGGAGACCGAGTTCGTGGTGATCACCCACCGGGACAGGGCCCAGGCCATCCGCCAGGCCCTCGAAGAGCGGCTGAACGAGGGGCTGCTCCAGTTCTACAACTTCATGGAGCGCGAGCAGGATTACGTCATGCTGGACGATGGCCAGGGCGGCATGGAGCAAAAACCGCTCATGTCAGTGAACATCACGGAAGAAGCGGGGGCATAAGCCCGCGCCCGGCACCGGCCAACGGTCACCCGAAGGCGATCATCCACCCGCCGGACCTCGCGCCCGGCGCCCCTTCACCACGCACCGCAGGAGGAATGATCCATGCCCCGCATCTTATCCCTGGCCCTGATCGTACTGCTGCTGGCGGCCATGCGCGGCCCCGCCCTGGCCCAGGGCGACGAGGACGTGCACCTGCCGCCTCTGCACGACATCCCGGTCGGCTGGTGGCACATCCTGCGGCCCGGCGGCCAGACGGCCTGCG
>DAOUEM010000015.1:0-13207 GCA_034430555.1 Anaerolineae bacterium
ACCGCCAGCGCTGAAACTCGCCGCAGGGCAATCGTAGTGAGTGAGGCAGCGGCCACCGTCATCCCCATCAGGCGCAGCATGTCGTCGATGGCGGCGGCGATGCCCCGTCGATCGTCCGGGGCGGCGTTCAAAACGGCGGCGCTGGTAGGCGACAGGGTCAGTCCCAGGCCCACGCCGACCAGGATCATGTGCGCGGCCATCTGTAGGTAGCCTACTTCCTCGAACCACGTCAGCCCGGCCAGGGTGAAGCCCACCGCCGCCAGCACCAGGCCGATAACCGTGGGCCGGCGGTGGCCATAGCGATCGCTCAACCAGCCGCCGGGGATGGCCGCCAGCGCCATGGGCACGGTAAGCGCGCTCATCACGATGCCCACCGACAGCGCCGCTTCCGTCAGGTGACTGGCGTCTTCCGCGCGGATGTTGATCAGGATCGGCACGCTGACCAGGCCGATCATCAGCGCGAAGCCGACGACCAGGCTGGTCGCATTACCCGCCGCGAAGTTGCGCCGCCGGAACAGGCCCAGGTCGATCAGCGGATCGCGGATGCGAGTTTCCGCCCACAGGAATAACCCGAAAGCCACGACTGCCAGTAGCAGCAGGGGGATGGCATAGGACGGCAGTGCCGAGAGATCTTCAAAGGTCGTGGTGTCGATATCCACGTTTGAATTCGCGCCCAGGCCGATGCTCAACGCGGCCAGGGTCAGGCCCAGCAGCGCCGCGCCCAGAAAATCAAAGCGGCCCCTGGCGCGAGGCTGCCGCACACCCCGCAGTATCCACCAGACCAGGCCAAACGCCACCAGGCCGATGGGCACGTTCAGCCAGAACAGCGTGCGCCAGTCGATGTACTGCACCATCACGCCGCCGTAAAGATGCCCCACCACCCAGCCGGCCGTATCCACCGCGCCGATCAAGCCGAGCGGTTGGGCGCGCCGGTGTGGGGGGAAGAGATCGCCCACCAGCGCCATGCTGATCGGGACCAGCGCACCGCCGCCAAAAGCCTGGATCACCCGGCCAATCACCAGCGACAGTAGTTGGACTGTGCTGGGGTCGGGCCGGTACCCCGCACGCCGGGCCAGGCCGTACATGATGTCGGCGGGCAGGCCATCGGCCATGGCCACCCACACCGAACCGGCGATGAAGATGCTCAGGCAGATCAGGTACACGCTGCGCCGGCCTATCAGGTCGGAGACGCGGCCCATAAACGTCATCGAGATGGTGTAGGCCAGCAGGTAGCCGCTCACGATCCAGGCGGCGTCGTCCAGGCCGCTCTCGATGGGGATTTGCAGCTCGATGATCACTTCCGGCAGGATGGCCGAGACGATGGTCAGGTCCAGCGCGCCGATAAACACCGGCAGGCTGACCAGCGCCAGCACCAGCCAGGGGTTGGGGCCGGGGCCTGCGGAATCGGCTGGGATAAAATACCTACGAATGGTCTTGAGCATAGACAATGACCAACGCATTATTACGGCACTTCGACGGTGTAGTCGCCGTTGTAGTCGTAGACCTCAACCGTCCAGGTGCTTGGCTCCGGCTCGGTCTCGCTGACCGTGTCCGGCTGCACCAGCACCATTCGTTCAGCGTGCCCGTCATCGACCCGGATGTAGAGGTCGAGCGACACATCCGCCTCCGCCGGGATCAGCTCGAAGGTCAGCGCGGCCACCTCGCTGCCGACGGCGGTGCCGGTCAGGTGCCACATGGCGATGCCGTCCACATCTTTTATGCCCAGCAGCGCGACGTTCCGGATGGCACCCATGGCACGGGAAAGCCCACTTTCGGACCGCACCAGGTTTTCCGCGTTAAAGCCGGGCGAGAACTGCGCGTTGAGCCATTGGCCGCCGGTCAGGATGCTGTGCCGGTAGTACTGCTCGTCGCCGACCGCGATCACGTCGATATCGCCGGCCAGCCCGCTGACCAGCACCCGCACCCGCGCCTGCACCCGGTCCGGCGCAACATAATAGCCGGTGGCGCGCTGAAAGTTGATCAGTCCCTGGGTATCGACATAGACCGGCGCCCCGGTGCGATTAATGCTCACGGCGAAGCTCTGTGCCTCGCGGATGTAAGTGGCCGCCTCCCTCAGCAGAGACGATGGCTCGGGCGTTGGAGTCGCCGCGCTGCCGGTGCATCCCACCACCAATACCAGTGCTGCCAATACCAGAACTGCCGTCCAACCCTTCATATGTTTATCCCGTTCCTATGCCGAACCGAGTCCACTTTCCTGACAATAACTTCCTGGTACTTCTACGGGCCTGGCGGCTGATTGTTGCGCCTAAAGGAAAAAATCCTTGAGCGCGGCGCTGATCTCGTCGACCAAAATGTGCCACGCGACTGCCGGATTGCGCTTGACGATCAGGTCTTTTCCTTCGATGGTGAGGGCATCCAGCCCTTCGATGGCAAACAGCGCCTGAGCCAGAGGGGAGCCTTCTTCGCCGAAGGACGCGTCCAGGTATACCTCCTCGTCCTCCAGCGTAAGCTGCTGGTTGGTCAGGATGATCAAGACGTCCGGGTCGTCGGTCGCTTCGGTATTGATGGAGGTATATTCTGACATGATGCAACCCTTTGGGTGTTTGTGGTTCAGCTCAGTGCGTCGGCGATGATCTGAGGTAGGTCTTCCGGTGCGTCAAGCAGCGTTCCGGTGTAGTAGGCGGCGCAGCCCAGGTCTTCCAGGCATGTCTGGCGGAGGCTCTCTTCCGTCCGTGTGCTCCACACGATGATCGGCGTTTCTGGGAACACCACACGGAAGCGTTGTATCGCGGCCAGGCCCGGCGCGGGATTACCTTCGACCGCCAGCGGCGCACAGATGATCACGTCCGGTGTGGCTTTGGCCTGGTCGGTGTATTCGTCAAGCGTCCGGGCGGTCTGCACCGTGTGATTATAGGCCTCTTCCAGGGCTTCGAAGAAGTTTTCGTGGATTTGGGCTTCCAGGCCATGCAGATTTTTGCTCGTGGCATGGTTCAGTACACGGAACAGGTTTTGGATGACGGCAACGGTTGCCATAAAATCCTCGCTTCATACCGGGTAAACGGTGCGCCGCGTATTATACAGCGGACGGCGGCGGATGGGCACGCCATTCGTGCAAATGGCGCTTGCCACCTGCCCATCAACCACGCATAATGGTTCTTGAGTTCACTATAGCCTGTACGGAGGCTAAAAAATGTTGAAGCGGCTTAACGGAAAATGGCTGTTGTTTGGTTTGTCTGTGATGGTCCTGGCCGGTTGTTTCCGCCAGGCTGGGCCGGATGTCGGGCCGCCGCCGGCGTCGACCCTGGTGCCCACCATTCCGCAGAATCTGCTGCCGCCGACCGGTGGTCCTGCCACCCCCTTCATCACGCCGTTTGTCCCCGGTCAGGGTCTGGATATGACCAGTATTCCGACCCTGGGCGCGCCTTCGCCCACCTTGCCCCTGCTTGCGCCGGGCACGACGAGCAGTACAGATACGGGGATTATTGTCCCATCGTCACCGGCGGTGACCATCACCGTGCCCTTCGCCGCAGGACCGACGTTCACCCCCATTCCTGGCGCGCCGCCTGTTAACCTGAATCCAAACGTCCGGGCCACGGCGACCTCAGCCACGACAGGCGGTGGCAGCGCCGGCCAGTCCAATCCCAACGCGCCGCAAGAAGGCGATCCCTGCACTTATGTGGTCCAGGCGGGGGATACGGCTTTTTACGTCGCGACAGTCCATGGCCTGACGCTGGTCGATCTGATCGAGGCCAACGGCCTGGAAAATGCCGATTACCTCTTTGAGGGCCAGGTGCTGCAAATTCCCGGCTGCGGAGAAATCCCGCTGGGCGGGGATGGGGCGTCCGATGGCGGTACGGGCCTCCAGCCGCCGGCCGTGACCCCGGTGCCTGGGATAGTGGCTTCACCCACACCGCGGCCGACGTCGGTCGATGGCTCGACTATCCATGTCGTGCAGGCCGGCGAAAACTTGTTCCGCATTTCCTTACAGTACGGCGTCACCGTACAGGATATTGTGGCAGCTAACGGCCTGCCCAACGAGAATGCGATTTTGAGCATCGGCCAGGAGCTGGTGATTCCTGCCCCGTAACGTTTGCTGCTAATCAGTAGCCCAAAGAAAAACGGCGGGTGGCGCGCACAACTCGCCGTTTAATATTCCGGGGTCCGCTGGTTGAGGTAGGGGATGAGATCGGCCAGTTCGTCGATGACAAACGCGACCTCCGCGGCTTCGGGAAAGGCACGCAGCGGGTCGATCAGCACGGCTCTCAGCCCGGCCTGATTAGCGCCCTGTGCATCTGCAAAGTAGTTGTCCCCGATATAGAGGGCTTCATCTGGAATCGTGATTCCGGCCATATCCATCGCGTGGTGGAAGATGCCCGGATCGGGTTTCCAGGAACCGATCTCGCCGGCGGCCAGGGTAAAATGAAAAAACTCGTAAACGCCCAGTCGTTCAGCCGCGTCTTTGAGCGGCAGCGGGCGGTTGGAAACCAGGCCGAGAATGTAGCGGTTGTTGCGCAGTTCGGTGAGCAGTTCGATCGTGCCGGGAGCTATGTGGGTCTGGGGATTGAACTCCGTGGCAAAGCGGCGGTTGATTTCATGAACCGTTTCGTCGTCCGGCGCCTGGCCCGGCGGTAACACAGACATGGACATCAACTGGGCGCGGATGTAGTTCGCCCAGAAGCTGTCTGGCCCCAATCGTTCCATGTCATCTTCAACCTGGTCACGGTCTGCCCAGTACTCATGCGCGAAACGATGGCCGGCTCGTTTGGCTTCATGGTCGATGGGAATTCCAAAATCACTCATGTATCCCAACAGAGCGTCAACCCCGTTAGGAGAACTGATTTTCAGCGTCCCGTCCAGATCGAAGAACACGCCTTTTATGTTGCGAAACGGTCCACTATTCATAGGACGCATTGTAGCAGAGGCATAATCCCGATGCAAAACGTAATTGGTACTATCGTCGGTTGCGCTGCTGGTCTATACTATCAGCCAGTAAAATGTACCTGTATATTCTTTGCTAGTGAAACGAGGGGTCCAGTGGGGTGGCGGTTACACCTTTCCAGTCAGCCGATTTCTTCGGTGCAGTTTGTTTCCGGGAATACCCCACAGATTGCCGTATGGGACAGCCGGCACAACGTGCACTTTTATGACCGGCGCGACGCCATGCCCTTGGGTGAGCTGCAATTTTCGGCGTACCAGCCGCCTGCGGATTTACACGATGATTTCTGGCGGGAGATCACGGCGCGCTTCAAGGCGCCGGATGGCACGCTGCTGCCGGTCGTTTTTATGAGTGGATTGACGGTGTTTCAGAGCAGTGACGGTCGGATGCGCCTGTACCAGTTTCAAAGCGGCGGGCTTGTCCTGGAAGTCGAGGGGCGGCACATCGCGCTGGATCGTGAGCAGGACGGTCGTTTCCTGATTGCCGGCCTGGACCGCGCCCTGGGTTTGAGCGGCGCGCTCAATGACGAGGGCAAACTCTATATATTTCAGCAGCACGTGCGGGTCGGGATGTTTGATCTGGGATTTTCGGTCAGTGTCGACGCACGCCTGACTCTGCTGGCCCCGGAAGGAACTGGCACGCTCCTGGTCAGTGATGGGGAGCGTGTGGTGTTAACGGACTCCGCCGGCTCGGTGACCCACGAGATCAACACCCATTTCACGGTGGGGCCGGTCGCTGTATCGCCGGACGGTAAGCTCGTCCTGCTGGCCGATATTGACGATAACCTGATCCGTGTCTACCAGGGGGATTTGCGGCCCACCCATCAAAAACATGCCATCGACCTGGTGGCCGATGCCAAGCAGGTGCAGTTACTGGCGGCCCTGCCTGGGCGTAAGGCGGCCCTGGCTGCGCTCGACGTGGCCAATGACGGGACGATCGTATTTGCCCTGGGCGGGGTGGTATGCGTGACCAGCATGGAAGCCTTGGATGCACTGCCGCAGCCGCGACCGCTCATGTGATATACAAAACGAGCCTCCGCAAGAAGACTCGTTCGTCATAAAGACGGCTACATTCACCACACTTAGATTAAACGGCTTTCCTTACCAATACACCTCGCGACTACCTGCGATATAAGGTGATAGTAGCCCCTGCTACCAACATTATCGGGGAGTCGGGAAAGGGTGCCTATAGGATCGTGGTACCGGTGCCTGTGCCAATTAGGCTATAGTGAAGTTCTGGTAAATATCAGTCCCCTTCGTTACACCCATCATTGCAGCCGTCGGGGAAACCTCGATGTACTGGTAAAGTCCGGTTGCTAGAGAGTAAGGAAAGGGATTACATGATCAAGCGGGTGATGTTTTTCTGGCGGGTGATCTTGATAGCGGGTGTTGTCGTCCTGGGAGCGGGGATATCCGGTGCTGTCAGGGCGCAGGAAGAGCCGCTGCGGATCATCTTCATGCACCATTCCACCGGCGAGAATCTTATCTTCCAGGGTGGGGTGATCGAGGGGTTTGCCAATCTCGGCTACGAGTTCTGGCATCACGGGTACAATGGTGATGGGCTGTCCGACGAAAACGGCAACTACACGTTTTCCGGGTGGGATGTGCCCGGCGACAATACCGATCCCGATGGCTGGTACGAGGTATTTAACCAGCCGGTAACCGATCCCCCGGCGAATACCTTCAGTCACATGCTGCAATACGATGTCATCATCTTCAAGAGTTGTTTTCCATCCTCAGACATCTACGATGAAGACCTGTTTGAGGCGTACCGGCAGTATTACCTGAGCATACGCGACGTGATGGACCAGCACCCGGATAAGTTGTTTATCCCCTGGACCACGCCGCCGCTCGTTCCCAATTCCACTGACGCAGAGAACGCGGCGCGCGCCCGCCGCTGGTCGGAATATCTCACCTCCGATGAATACCTGGAGGGCCATCCTAACGTGGCGGTGTTTGACATCTTCAGCCAGTGGGCCGACGAAGACGATTATCTTGCCGCCGAATACCGGGTAGACGAATGGGATAGCCACCCCAATGAAATCGCCAATCAAACCGTAGGGCCGGTCTTTGTCTCATTTGTTGACGAAGCGATACGTGCCTTTGTGCCCGGCGCGGTGCCGCCGCCTGTTGAGGCAAGTGCCCCGCCGGAAGACACTGCTCCCGAAGAGCCTGCTGCCGCTGTCGAACCGGGCGACCTGCCGGCAGGAACCGGCGCTATGATCGATGACTTTGAGGGCGGCGATTTCGACGACACCTGGTGGACCGATACAGCGGTGGACGGTGGAACGTTTGCGTGTGGGCCGGGCCAGCCGGGTTATGATTACGAGCATTCATTACACATCACCTTTGACCTGGGCCTGGATGTTTACGTCGGCTGTGGTCGTGATGTCGTGCCGACTCAACAGTGGGCCGACGCTGAGGGCCTGACCTTCATGTGGCAGGCCGACACGCCAGGCAACATCGTGGCTATCATCGTCAGTGTGGACGAGACGCCGTTCGAAGCTTTCGTCGAAACGCCGGGTATGGAATGGACTCCGGTGATACTCACCTGGGAAGACTTCGCCCGGGCCGAGTGGGCTGATGCCGGCGGGGCGCAGGTGTTTGACTCATCACGCGTGACCAGCCTGGCCATTGGGATGGGCGACTGGGAGAATCCGCAGCGCGGTACGATCTGGCTGGACGCGCTGCAACTGGTGACCGGTGAGTCGGCGGACTCCGATTCGGAAGGAGAATCAACCTCTCTCGTCCCCTTTTGATAGGCTTGCGTTGTGGGTGGATGGGCCGCATCTGCGCGGCGTCAATACCTGGCAGCGGGTGGTGGTCCCTCATGTTGATGGCGGCCGGTAGCGGGCATGGGGGGCCACCCTACACCCAGGACGATTTCGACCGGTTAGCGGCGCTTGGCGCCGAACGCTGCCGACTTCATGCGGGATGAGATGGCGCTGGTTGAGGAACTGGGCGTGAACCACGCCTTCTGGGCCTGGAGTCCGGCCTGGCCACCCGTTAATATCGACAACGATGCTTTTGACATTCTGCACGGCCCGGACCCCGCCAATCATACCAATGTGGCGGGCAGCGACCTGATCGACGTTGTCCGTGCCAACTGGAGTCTGAACGTCGTGCGCCCGTCGAATTTCGCGTCGTAACCGCCCTGGCGAGAGTCTATGCGTATTGCCATCGATGCCAGTCGTACTACCCTGGCCCGTCGCACCGGCACCGAGCGTTATGCCCTGGCGCTGCTGCGTGCGCTGCTGGCCCTGGAGTCGCCGCACGACTATACGCTGTACTTCCGTGACGAGCCGCCGTCGGGTTTGCTGCCGGGCGGCTCGTACATCTCCCGGCGGGTGATACCGTTCCCCCGGCTGTGGACGCACCTCCGCCTGGCGGCGGCGCTGTGGGCGGAGCGGCCAGACGTGACCTTTGTCCCCTCGCATACCCTGCCGCTGGTATTTCCGGGCAAGGCTGTCGTCACTGTGCATGACCTGGGTTACCATTTTTACCCGGAGGCGCATCCGGGCTGGCCGCGCCGCTACCTGGAATGGTCCACGCCGCGCAGCGCCCGCCGGGCTGCGCTGGTTCTGGCTGACTCAGCCGCCACCCGGCGCGATCTGGTGGCCGTCTATGGTGTGCCGCCGGAAAAAGTCCGCGTGGTCTACCCCGGCGTGGACGACTCGCTGAATCCGGTGACCGATCCCGTTGAACTGGCCCGCGTCCGCCGTAAGTACGGCCTGCCGGAGCGCTACCTGCTTTTCCTGGGCACGCTTCAGCCGCGCAAGAACATCGCGCGTTTGGTGCGGGCCTTTGCTGCTAGCGGCATTTACTCAGACGGCATTGGGCTGGTGCTGGCCGGGGCGAAGGGTTGGCTCTATGATCCGGCCTGGACGGCCGGTGTGCCCGGCGTGGTGGAACCTGGCTACGTTGACGAGGCCGATGTCGCCGCGCTCTACAGCGCCGCCGAAGCGCTGGTGTTTCCCTCGCTTTATGAAGGCTTTGGCTTCCCGGTTTTGGAGGCGATGCGCTGCGGGACGCCCGTCATTTGCAGCAATACTTCCAGCCTGCCGGAGCTGGCCGGTGATGCTGCCGTGACGGTCGATCCGCTCGATTTAGATGCCCTGGCTGCGGCTTTGCGCTTGCTGGTTGAGGATGACTCGCGCTGTGCACGGCTGGTGGAATTAGGGTATGCTCAGGCGGCGCGTTTCACCTGGGCGAATGCCGCGCAGGCCGTCCTCGAGGCGCTCGAACAGGCCTGATCGTATCCAATAGAGCGACCATGTATCGACATACCTCTGGAAAACTGACGCCGGGTAAAGTACTTCGCCTGCTGAAGTTCATTTTGCTCGTACCCATCACCCGGCTGGTAAAACACGGCCCGCTGCCGACGCTGTATTGGGCCTTTGACCGTTACCGGCTGTTTTTGTCGGGTGTGCCCACCCTGCGGTTCGCGCGTATCACGCCGCAGCTTTATGTCGGCGGCCAGATTCGCCAGGCCGGGTGGGAGCGCTTGCAGGCCGATGGTGTGACAGCCATAGTCAATATGCGCGGCGAACACGACGACCGGGCCGCCGGTGTGAACATCCCGGCGGAGCATTACCTGCACATTCCGACCGTGGATGACACGCCGGTCGCGCAGGAAGACCTGTCACGCGGGGCGGACTGGATCGCGGGACAGGTCGAGGGGGGCGGGGCGGTATACGTGCACTGTGCCGCCGGATCGGGCCGCGCGCCCAGCATGGGAGCCGCTTACCTGATCAAACACCAGGGTATGACGGCCAAGCAGGCACTGGCGACCATCGCCGAGAAACGTCCCTTCATCATGCCCTTACCGGAGCAGGTGACGGCGCTTCGCGAGTTTGAGGCTTCCGTAAACGGCGATCGTGCCTAAAAAGAGGACGTGAAATTCAGTCACGCCCTCCGGTGTTCCGCCATGTGGTGTCAGCCTTCCGACGCGGTGTTATGCCAGATCAACGGCGGGTAGGCGCGCAGCACCGCAAAGAACAACGGGATGGCAACCACCGCGCCAACCGCGATTTGCACCAGGTTGAGAGGCACTTCTGTTAATGCTGTGCCGAAGCTGGACAGGATGATTGTCCCAGCAATCAGGTAGCCTAAGACCAGGATCACGCCGCTGATCCCGGAGGCTACTATCAGCCGTTGGAGCTGAGGTTTGCCGCCCACCAGGTAACCAGCTGCTAGCCCCATCAAACCATGAATGACCAGGGTGGAAGGTGCCCACAGCGCATAGCCGCCCGCCATGTCAGCCAGGGCCGTGCCCAGCCCTCCGGCGATCATTCCGACGACCGGCCCAAAAGCAAAGCCGGCAAACAACACACCGGCATCGCCGAAGTGAATGAAGCCACCCGCAGCGGTGGGAATCTTGATGATGCTGGTCATCACAAAAATAACGGCCGTCATCACCCCGGTCAGCGCTAATGTGCGTGGATTGGTGAGCATTTCTCGCTTAAACATGGCACGTACTCCTTAATATTTGATATACCGGCCAGGATAGCGCTTATCCTGTTATTATTCTAACCCAAAAAGACGACTCCGCAGGTTGGAATGTGCTGAGACAGCCGCTGTCCTAAAGCGTTTCCAGATGCGCGTCTTCCCAGGTTTCGTAACGCGCAGCCAGCTCATGGGTGATTGGTCCGGGTACGCCGCCGTTCACCGGCTGCCCGTCGATCATCACGATGGGCACGATCCCACGGCTGCTGCTGGTGAGAAAGGCCTCGCTCAGCTGCGGGATATCCGCCAGGGTAACCGGCTCCTCGCGGACAGGCAGAGCCTCCGGTGCGACCGCCAGTACGATCCGGCGGCTGATTCCGTACAACACCCCGCTGCCGGCAGTGCGTAGTTCGCCGTCTTTGACCGCATAGAAGTTGCTGCCAAGACCTTCCAGTAGTTCGCCGACGGGGCCGGTCAGCAGGCCTTCGTAGATATCGTCGCCCATCTGCGCCTGCAGCTCAGCCCGCGAGATCATCCACTTCGTATCCTTCGAGCGCGGGTTGGTGCGCCGGACGGGGAAAGTTTGGACCCGCACGCCGCGGCGGCGCACTTCTGATGGGACTCCGTTGAGTGGTTCCACCGCGATGTAAACGAGGTCGGGCTGTTCGGCGGGCACCGTCAGACGGAAACGGGCTTCCGGGTAGCCGCTCGCCTCGATCAACTGGCGCAATGCGGCGCGCAAGGCAGGGCGATCCAGCTGCAAGGGGATGTCCTTCAGATGCGCCGATTCTTCCAGGCGATCCAGGTGTGCGCCCAGTTCCAGGGTGGCGGTGCGGTGGTAGGTACGAGAGACCGTATACACACCGTGTGGCTCGTACTGGACGGCGTCCGCCAGGGAAGCGGCCAGGTAGGCGGTAGGCTGTAAGCCGTCAGGCCTCAGAACGGCGGTGGTGATGGTTGGAGTTTGTGTAGTCATATGTTGGATTGTACCCCTTGGGCGCATGATCCTCAATGGACCAGGCACACAGCAGGTTTGGGCGTTCGCCACAGACGGAGGCGGCAGCGGATGCCCGGGAGGGTTCTGCGTGTTCGTGAAGAGCCGTTCACCCTCGGAAGAAGTTGCTGATGAAAAACCACAGGTTGGCGGGGCGCTCCGCCAGGCGGCGCATGAAATAGGGATACCACTGGGTGCCGAAGGGGACGTATACCCGCACCTTG
This sequence comes from Anaerolineae bacterium, assembly GCA_034430555.1. Taxonomy (GTDB): domain Bacteria; phylum Chloroflexota; class Anaerolineae; order Aggregatilineales; family Ch27; genus DAOTXK01. The sequence continues at coordinate 11,560 of DAOUEM010000015.1, forward strand.
TATCGCTGCTGCACCAGTTCACGCTGTAAATCCCCGCGGATGCCGTACAGCATTTGGAATTCGTAGCGCTCGGCAGGGATATCCGCCGCCCGGAAGTGCTCACGCGCCGCGTCGATGATCTGAGCATCGTGGGTAGCAATGGCCAGGTAGGCGCCCGTCGATCCACCGGCGACATAGGACTTTATCAACGCTACGAAGCTGGCATCGACATCGGCTTTGTGCGGGAAGGCTTTGTCGGGGGGTTCCTTGTAGGCGCCTTTACACAGCCGGACGAACGCGCCCTCCTCGTGCAGAGCTTTCATATCTGATTCGCTCCGGAAAAGGTACGCCTGGATGACCGTGCCCGTGTTGGCAAAGTCCTGGCGCAGGGTTCGGAAGATGTCGAGCGTGCGGCTGGTGTAGGCGGTGCTTTCCATGTCGATGGTGACGTGGTTGCCGGTCTCCCCGGCCTTGGTCAGGATGCGGCGCATGTTGGTCAGGCAAAGGTCTTCGGCGATGTCCAGCCCCAGGTGGGTCAGCTTGAGCGAAACGGTGGCTTGCAGGTCGTGTGCGGCGATCGTCTCCAGGATGTCCAGGTACTCGATAGTGGCGCGTTCGGCATCTGCCGGAGAAAGCACCGACTCGCCCAGATGATCCAGCGTGACCAGCAGACCCTGCCGGTTCAGCGTCCTGACCACTTCGATTGCTTCGGCCAGCGTTTCGCCGGCAACAAACCGGCGCGCCACACGCCTGGCCAGGAAAAAATCGGTGATCAGGGCTTTAGCCCAGCCCGCATTGGAGAGATAAAGTAAGAGGGTACGTAGCATGGGCGGCCCTCCGCGCCGGCGTTAGGTCAAAGATACAAGATGATTCGCCTGTATTGTACTACTGACGTGGCGGTTCACGCCTGACGTTTGGCGCTGTTTCAGGTTCCCATGCTCCTGAAAATGACAGCGCCCCGGCGAATGTCGGTCCGCCGGGGCGCTGGGTGCGTGGACCATATCCAACGCTGGTCAATACGCCTCGTCTACCTCGTACGCCTCGTTTTTGCGTTTGCGCTTTTCCGGGTCGACACGCCGGAAGATATTGAGCAGCATGATCAGGCCGATGCCGATCAGGCCGAGCGGCAGCAGCAGGTTGGCGTCGATGGGCAGGTAGCCGCCAAACCAGGCCGCCAGCCCGCCAAAGACGAAGATCGACACCAGCGCATCGACCCATTCGCCTTTGACCAGGTTATTGGCCGCGCCGGAGGCGGCAATCACCAGCAGAATGCCCGGCCAGAAGTCCAGCCCATCCCACAGGAACAATACGCCCAGGCCGATAAAAAAGACTCCGCCGCCGACCGCGTCGGCTGATTTTTGCCGGGCCATCAACATCCCCCCCCTCCGTTTATGCTTCTACCCGGTGCCGGGGTAGAGGCCTGACGTGTGTGTTTCCTATCTAGTGATACGGAATTGGCAGCGAACCGTTGCGCTACACATTTCTCGGCGCGCCGAGCCGGGCCCGTTCCTCGTCGATGATCGTGTCATCCAGCTTGACGAACAGCGGCTCGATCGAACCGAAAGCCTGCCCCGGCGGCAGTTCGCTGGGTTCCCAGCGGCCAATCGCGTTGGTCCCGTCGTAGACCAGGGTTTCATGGTCGCGGGTTGTTTCGTGATAGGACCCACCG
>DAOUEM010000016.1:0-18341 GCA_034430555.1 Anaerolineae bacterium
TGCAGCCGCGTAACTCGCCGGACCTGGTATGAAGGGTTACGAAACACGCTCTCGGTTCGCGCAGCGACTGCGGCAGTGTTTGTTGATCGAGCTGGGATGGCTGATCGCCGCAAACAGCCGCTTCCAGGGTCTCGCGGGCGATCCTCAGCAAGAGTACTTGCTCCTCAGGTGTATACAACGTATTCATGTTCTGTATCCCAGGCCACTTAACAGGATGTCCCTATTGTATCACGTCTGCCTGGTCGGGATACAAGGCCCGGAGAATGCGCGGGGTCAGACCGGTGAGGTCGACCAGGCCATCGACAAACTCCTCGTGGCCGCTGCCGATCACCAGCGTCGGCACGTCATTTTCGGTATGTTTGCGCGTGGTCAAGTCCTCCATATTGCCGTGATCGCTGCTGATGACGATCAACCCTGACTCAAGGTCCCAGCTTTCCAGCAACCCGGTCATGACGCCGTCAAAACGCTCCAGAATACCGACCGCATGCTCGAAGGGACCGCGATGGCCCAGCACATCGGTGATCCAGTTGGAAAAAAAGGTCAGGGTGCGCTGCCGGGACAGCCTCGCCAGGTGACGGCCCGCTTCCTGCGGCGTGTAGACGGGCGTATCCTCGTACCCCAGTTCGGAGCGCCAGCCGTCCCCGGTCCAATCCGGGCTCATGGCCCGGCCCTCCATCAGCGCCTGGTGATCGAAAAGCGGCAGGCCGGCCTCGCGCACCGACTGCTGAATCGACGAGAGCAGCCGTTTCCCCCGATTGACGGCAGCGAAAAAGCCCGGTGGATAGGCGTTGATCAGGGCCGCCGTGCCATCACGGGTCACGATTTGCTTAAACAGGTTATCCGCTGCCAGTATGTTACGAATGACAGCATTGGGTCTTGGGCCGTAATGCTCGCCGATTTCAGCCGGGACATTACGACCGGTAAGAATGGTCGCCTGTCCGGTCGCGCTCTGGGGGCGGCCCGGCACCCCCAGGCGAGGGTCGGTCGGGACAAAACTCGCCAGCGCCGTCGTGTAGGTGGAACGACCGCGCACCCAGCGTCCGCCGGCCAGATCGTTCAACAAAGGCATATCGGCGGCAGTAAAGGGATTGGCGGACGGATCATCTTCGCCCAGGCCGATTCCATCCAGGAACATAAAAAGGAGATGCTGCACCATAGGTCGATTGTTCTTCCAATAGCGAAATCAACTTGCCTATTTGAGCAGCTTTCCCGAAATCCGGCAAGGCGAGTTGCGCCACCGCGCAGAATGCCTATGATAGGTATCCAGGCGAAATTGGACGCCTCATTCTATTGTTGGTTATCTGAAAAGGATAGATGTTCCAATGACAAACTTCTCTCGTAAAGGTGTGCTGGCTCTGTTGGTACTGGTACTTGCGCTGGCGCCCGGCCTGGTTATGGCCCAGGGCCTGGGCCAAACTTTCGAATGGCCGGAAAAGGGACTCACCATTAGCTACCCGGACGGCTGGACTCTCCAGGACATGGGAGGAGACCAGTACGCCCTGCTCTCCGATCCGTCAATTGACGTGAATGCCGGTCCGCCGTCTTCACCCGCCATCTTGATCCTGACCTTTCCACCGGATCTCGTCGCGGCCCTCGGCGATCCGTCCGCCCTACTCGGTATGCTCACCGAGGAATTCGCAGGCACCGGTGCGCTAGAGCCGGAAGCCGTCATGATAGCCGGCACTGAAGCACTGCGTGTTGCCCTGTCGAACGCCGAGGAAAATATAGCGATGGATATCGTCCTGATCTCCACCGACAGCAACACCTTTGTGATAGTGGGTGCCACTCCGCTCGGCCAGGAAGGCGCCTTCCAGAGCACCTACGATGCCATGCTGAACTCCATCGTGCTCTCCACGCCAACCGGCCCGACAGCCAGCGCCATTGAAGCGGGTATGATGTTCAGCGGCGTGCGTATCACGCTGGACCAGACGATCACCAGTAACTGGAACGAGATCGACGCCGTCGAACTGGTCGGCGCGGATGCCGATGGCCTCGAGCTGAACCAGTGGGCCATTGCGGCGGAAGCGACCAGCTCCTACGGCGCGGATTCCTGGTCAGCCGCCCAGGCGACCGGCGCGCCGGACACAGACGAGTGCGGTGATTACACCACGGCCTGGGCTTCCGCGACATATGACGGCCTGGACGTCCTGACGTTGACCTACGGCCTGCCGGTCGCGGTGAGCGAAGTCAACATCTACCAGACGTATAACCCCGGCGCCATCACCATGGTCGAACTGCTGCCGGCGGAAAAGAACATGGAGCCTGTGGTCATCTTCGAGGGCGTGGACAGCACCACCGAGTGCCCCGGCGTGCTGAGCATCCCGGTGTCCCTGACGGGCGGCGACTCCATCGCGGTTGGCGAGACCGTTTCCGGCGAGATCACCGACATGGCACCGGCGCAGGACTGGATGTTTGACGCCATGGCCGGCGACGTGGTCACGATCACGATGGTCGCTACCGGCGCCGAAATGCTGGACACATACCTGTACCTGCTGGACAGCCACGGCATGGAGATCGCCACCAACGATGACGCCGAAGACTCATCGGTGGGCGGTTTTAACTCCCAGATCGCCGGTTTCGTCATCCCGGCGGACGGTACCTATACCATCCGCGCCTCGCGTTACGACAACACCGGTAACGTCGGTAGCTATGACCTGACCCTGGAAGCCGGCACCACCGGCGGCGGGAGCACGCTGGACTTCTCGCTGGCGCCGTCTTACGGGGAAGTCGGCCTGGTCTCCGGCTTCGCGCCGGATCCCTACGCAGTCGAAATGACCAGCGGCGGCCCGGTTGACGTGAATGCGGCCGTGGGCAGCGCCTGCGTCGGCTTCGCCGGTTACGCCGCCAGCGCGCCGGACTTCCGTCTGCAGTATACGGCGGGAAGCTTTAACCTGCGCTTCTTCTTCGCCAGCGAAGGCGATACCACGATGGCGGTGAATGCGCCGGACGGTTCCTGGTACTGCGACGACGACAGCGGCGGATCCCTCCAACCCCTGCTGACCTTCGAGGCGCCGCTAAGCGGCCAGTACGATATCTGGGTGGGCAGCTTCAGCCCTGGCGAATTGTACGCCGGTACCCTGTATATCACCGAGCAGAACATCACCGCGGATGATGTGAAGTAGCCGTACGACAATCCTGATACGTTCATCAACCATCACCAGGGGCGCTCCGTTAAGGGAGACGCCCCTGGTCTCGCTACCAGCGCCCGGCGGCTGCCGCGGCCAGAGGTCTCTGCTGGCGGCAGGTGTGTCCTTTTCACAGTGCCGGGCAGAACTTTTGCGATTCGCCTCAATGAACTACAATTCATACGCTGATACTCGTCACCCAACATAAACGGAAACAGGAAACACCCATGAGTCCTAATCAAGTGCCAATGTACCGTTCTGAAGCGCTCTGGCAAATTCTCAAGGACCTGCGTGAAAGTCAACAAGGCATCCAGGCTGCCGTCATCCTCAGCATCGAAGGTTTGCTGGTGGAAGCTTATCCCTCCGACGACAGTGCGGACAGTCACATTAACCCCACCAGCAGCCCGCAGGTGGCCGCGATGGCCAGCGTGATGGCCGGACTGTCTCGCCGTACACTGGACCGCCTGGCTCAGGGTGAATTGGAGCGGCTGCTGGTGCAAGGGGAGGAAGGCGTCCTACTGATCTACCCGTGTGGGCGTAATTTTCTCGCCGTACTGGTGGAGAAAGACGCCCGGCTGGGACCGGTCATTACCGAGATGAACGACCAGGCTCCGAAGATCAAGGAAGTGCTGGAAGGCTAACCGGCATCACGTTTCACGCGTCAATCCTGACATCCAGCGGTCCCGCCCCGCCAGGTCGACCGGGGCAAGGTGCAGGGGTTTCCGCACGGGCTTCGCGCCACCGGCCAGCAGCGCGGCCCGGATCGCCTGGAGTTCGGTGGCCGTATAACAACTCACCAGGATCCATCCCCCCGGCGACAGGTAGCCGGGCAGACGCTCACCACTCTGCCGCCACACCTCTGGATAGCGATCAACATCCGGATGACGCAGCACGATCAACTCGAAGCCGGGCTGCGCCTTGAAAGGCATCCGCGCCTTGAAAGGCATCCGCGGCTGGAAGGGCAGCCGGGCCGCATCGGCAGCGACCACGCTCACCCCCGTGTGTTTTGATATGACAATAGGATCACAATCAAGGCCGATCACCAGCGCCGATGGAAACAACTCGCGCAGCACCGGCGCCGACGGGAAATCGCCGCAGCCGACATTCAGCACGCGCCGAACGTCCGGCGGGTTCGTGACCAGCGCCAGCAGCGCCGCCCGCAGCCGCGGCAGGTGCCGCGGCAGGTGCCGGGGCAAATCAGGAGGCATGGTAGGCGAGCAGGTAGGGGTTGCTCGTACGCTCCCGGCCGATGGTGGTGACATTGCCGTGCCCGCAAGCCACCGTATAGCCATCCCCCAGCGGGACCAGTTTGTCAAATATCGAGCGCATCAACCGGTCAGGATCGCAGCCGGGCAGGTCCGTGCGCCCGATGGAACCCTCAAAAAGGCAGTCCCCGCTGAAGACGATTTCCTGCGCCGCCATCACGTAACTGACGTGACCAGGCGCGTGCCCTGGCGTGAACAGCACCTCCAGCGCGATGCCGTCGACTTCAATATGTTCGCCTTCAGCTACCGTACCGTCTGCCTCCGGTCCCTTGGGCAGTTCCAGGCCGAACCAGGCCCCGGTCGCCTGGACCATGCGTAGAAGCGGCAGGTCGGCGTCGTGCAGGCGGAAGGGCGCGCCGGTAGCCTCGCGCACGCCGTCCACCGCCAGCACATGATCGAAGTGGGCGTGAGTCGCCAGGATTTGTTTGACGGTCCAGCCGCGTGCGCGGACCGCCTGTAGGATCACCGGCGCGTTGTCGGCAGGGTCGATCACGATGGCCGATCCGGTGTCGGTATCGCCCACGATAAAGCAGTTGGTCCCCACCAATCCCAGCGTCAGCATCACAGTTTCTACAGCCATTGTCTCCCCCTATGCTTCGACCGTGACCACCGGCGCAGCCCCCCGCTCACCCCGCTTGAGCAGCAGCCTGACGACGGTGCGAATCTCGTTCATGCCCAGCAGCAGCGCCACCAGAATATAGGTCACACCACCCGCCGCCACCAGCGCGCCAGTCCGCAGTACCAAGGTGAGCTTGGCGCCCGAATCCTGCCCGAAACCGATCGACGAAAACACCAGCTCCAGGATCAGGATGACGGCGGCCATCGCCCCGCTGGCCAGGACGGCACGCGTCAAGGTGCCCAGCATCAGGCCGCCGTTGATGCCCTGCCACCGCCGCCGCAGGATGACCATCAGCACGCCCACCTCGAAACCGATGCCGACCGTATTGGCCAGGGCCAGCGCCCCCACGCCGATGACCGGCGTCAGCGCCAGCGCCAGTATCAATCCCACGCCCGCCCCGGCCAGAGCCGCCCACAAGGGCGTGATCGTATCTTTATCCGCGTAAAAACCACGCGCCGTGATCTCCAGCATGGAGTGCACGATGATGCCGATCGAGAACAGTTGTAACGTGCTGAAGACCATGTCGGTCGCGCTGGCATCAAAAGCCCCGCCCTCCAGCAGGGCAATGCCGGGCCGTCCGACCAGCAGCAGCCCCACGGCCGAGGGCACGGTCGCCATGATGACAAAGCGCATCGCCCCGGCAAATGCCCCGCGTTTACCAGCCCCATCGCCAAGCTCGCTCAAAGCGGCCAGCGTGGGGAAGATCACAAAACCCATGGCCGTGCCGATCAACGTTTGCGGAATCTGCATCAGCTTCCAGCCCCAGTCGAAGGCGCTTACCGCACCTTCGCCCAGGCGAGAAGCGAGGTTGTTCGCCACCAGGAAGTTGAAGCTGACCACGCCCAGGCCGAGCAGGCGGGGGATCATCAGGACGATCACCCGGCGCAACTGCGGATCGCGCCAGCCCAGGACCGGCCGCCAGCGGGCGCGGTAGTAGATCAGGCCCGGCACCTGGATGGCGAAATGCAGGGTCGCGCCAATCACGGCGCCCCAGGCCACGCCGTAAATATCGAACCGGCCCAGCAGCACGATAATGCCGAACAACAGCCCCAGGTCCTGCAAAATGGGGGCCAGGGCCGGCAGCAAAAAATGATTGTGGCTGTGCAGGATGCCCTGGAAAATCCCGCTGACGGAAAAGATTAAGGTCGAAATCAGCAGGATACGCATCAGGGCCGCCGTCTCGGCGATTTTTTCCGGGTTGAAGCCGGGGGCAAGAAAGGTCTGGATCAGCCAGGGGGCCAGCACGAACGCCAGCAGACTCAGCACTGCCGTCACCGTGAAGATAGTATTCACCACCTGGCTGGCGAGCTTCCAGGCAGCGTCCTTATCCTCCCTGGCCAGCATGCCGCCAAACACCGGGATAAAGGCATAGCCCAGCGCACCGCCGCCGATCATGATCACCAGCAGCTCCGGCACACGGTTGGCCGTGATGAACGAATCCCAGCGGTCGTCCAGCCCGATCTCGCGCGCGATGATAAAGGTTTGCAGCAGGCTGATCGCTTTGGCCGCGCCAAAGGCCAGCATCAACAGGATGGTTGACTGCGCCAGGTGGCGCACCGACGAGTGCGCCGGTGATTGGTGTGCACGTTCGGATGGCTTGCCGCCGGTAGCGTCCATGAGGTTCCCTTTACATGATAAGGCCGCAGCACGGCCAATCTACCGCCATGCCGCGGCCGGCGCGATCGGTAACGCCGCTTCAACTGCCGCTGGCGGCCGCCGATTCTTGTACCTGCAACTGGACCAGCGCGTCCTGGGCAGGCGTGAAGTTACGGTTGTGCTGGAGCGCCCTGTTGAACTCCGCGCGGGCGGTGGCGAACTGCGACCGCGCCATGTACACCATGCCGGTCCAGTAGTAGGTCTCTTCCACATAGGGCGTCGTACCCAGGTTCGCCTGGACCAGGGCCAGCACGTCGTCGTAACGCCCTACTTCATAGTAGGCTTCGAACGGCCCGAACTGGTACCACAACATCCGCCAGGGCAGCCCAGTCCCGGCGTTGCGGGCCTGGTCGTAGGCGCGGGCGGCCTCTTCAAACTGGTCCAGCGCCAGGTAACTTGTGCCCAGGTTGAACCAGGCAAAGGGGTTCTCCGGGTCGGCGCTGGCTTCGCTGCGTGCCACATCCAGCGCATGCTGGGCGTTATAGGCCAGGTCGGCGTGCGGACCCAGCACCTGGCGCAGGTCGTTTTCGCGGCTTGGCTCGTAGAGCACGACATAGGTACGGTTGAAATGCTGCCAGCGGCTGTCAAAATAATCGTAGGAGGTGGGCAACCCCTGGAAGTCGCCGTGCCCCAGGAAGCTATCGAAGGCGTAAACCTCGCCGGCGGCGTCGTCATAGGCCACAACTAACCGGTAGTGGCCCATCCAGTCGTAGCCTTCCGGCATGTAGCCGGTCTCGACAATGACCGGGAAGCCTTCCATGATCAGGCGGCGCAGCATATCCAGATCGCCGCCCATGCGCACCAGCGCTCGCACGCCGGTGTTTTCATTAACAAAGCGCACCATCTGCCACGGGCTGACGTTTTTATCTTCGGCATCGGGCTTGAGCACGCTGGCCGCGACACTCTGGTCTTCATCCCAGCCATAATAGGTCAGGCCCATCGTCAAAGTGGCAGGGCCGCAGTTGTTCCAGGTCTGGTACATGTGCTGAAATCCAAAGAGCCGACCGGACGGCAGCAGCGCCACCGGCGTGGCCGGGATGGGCGTCGGCGGGGGTAGCGGAGTCCAGGTAGCCGAGGGCTGGGCTTGAACCGTCGGCGGCGGCATATCGGTGGGCCGGTCAGTTGGCAAGGTGGTCGGCGTGGCCGTGATGACGATCACCGCTGCCTCGTCCGGCGTCTGGGTCGGAGCCGGTCCCAGCAGCAAGTCGGCTGCCGAGGGACCATCGCCGTCCCCGGCCGGCGCAACGGTCGGCAGGGTATCCGCCGCGTACTCACGCTGCGGATCAAAGACCTGCATAAACGGCAGATAGTGTTTGATCCGGTCACGATACTCCGGCCGTAAGCTGCGATATACCAGCGGTGACGCGATCAAACCGATGATGCCCAACCCGACCAGTCCAACAAACACCCATCCCATCAGGGCACGCAGCGAAACGCCCCGGCCAAACCGCCGGGTCCGCCGCCGATGTCGTTCGCGCAAGCGGGAAGCGGGTATATCTACCGTCGTGATGCCAGTTGGCTGGGTTGGCGGCGAGACATGCCGCATTTTGATGGTTGGCTCTTTCGACGAATCCCGCATACTGTTCAGCTCCTTACGCCAATACACCGGGGGATCGATCAGCGTTCTCTACCAGCAGTCGTCTGCCCCACTGAGGGTAACCTGGCCAGCGTAATACATCATCCTGGCCGGAAGCACGCAGCTTATTAATACCTTGGCTGTGGCCCACGACTGCTCAAGATTATAGCATTAAATGACTCGCCACCACCCTACGCTAAGGTGACGCTCATGCGACGGACACCCACCGTGATCGAACAACTGTACCGGCATACTGCCCCCAGGTACCAAGCCGCTATCACGCCGGTAATGCGCCCTTTCGCCCGGCGATTGGTCTCGCTTGCCCCCTTGACGCCGGCCGATTCGGTCCTCGACATCGGCACGGGGACAGGGATCGTGATCGACGCGATCGACATCACACCACGGCGGAACATCGGCGTGGACATCGTTATGCCGATGCTGCGTATCGCCAGGTCCTCACGCGCCGGTGCTGGCACACGGACGACCTTCCTGCAAATGGACGCCAACAGCCTGGCCGGGCTGGTCGACGACTGCGTGGATGTGGCTTTCGCCTCGTTTGGCCTGGCCGACTGCCAGCCGGACCGGGTGTTTCGGGCCATTGCCCGCGTTTTACGACCCGGCGGACGGCTGTATCTCCAGGAGTGGGGACCGGTCGGCACCGCAGCCGATCCCCGCGCCGTGGTCGACGATGTCCTGGCTGATTATGCGACCGAGACCGCCGGCGGGATTCAGTTCACATTACGGGAACACTTGGCCGCCCCTCGCCCCTGGGACGCGTTTCTTCAGGACGCCGACGACTACCGGGACGCCCTGCAGGATGCCGGTTTTACGGACATCACTGTGACAGAAGACCGCCCGCTCACCGTCACCTTTGACCCTGGTGTTGCCCGCTTCCTGGCGTTTGCCCTGGCCTGGGCGCCCCGCCACTTCGAGGTGCAGGCGTTGCCCTGGAACCAACGCCGCGCGTTTTTCCGGGCCGCCGGAGAACGCCTATCGGAGCTGGCCGACCCGGCAGGAGCCGTCCACTGGCAGCCCCTGATCTTCACGGCCACTGGTGTTAGAATGCTTTAACCTTGCGCTAACAAGTGTTCGGGTTATTATCTAATAGGATTTTCATGGTTGTTTACTTACAATAGTTGTGAGGACTGTATCTTCAGCACCAGATCGGTAAATCAATGGGTTCCACAAAAGAACTGCTGATTATCGAGGATGACCCCGAAGTCGTGGGATTCCTGACCGAGCTTCTCCAGCTCAACGGCTACGGGATTCGCGCGTCTTATACCGGCAGCCACGCCCTGCGTGAGTTCGAGCAGCGTGCGCCCGACCTGGTTCTACTGGACCTGGCCCTGCCCGATATCTCAGGGTTTGAAGTCCTGGAGCGCATCCGCTTCCGGTCCAGTGTGCCCGTCGTCATTTTAAGCGGAGGCACCTGGGAAGCAGACAAAGTCCGCGCGCTGGAAGGCGGCGCCGATGATTACATCACCAAACCGTTTCATGAGGAAGAACTGCTGGCCCGTATTGCAGCCCTGCTGCGCCGGGTAAGCTGGACCCCACAGGGAGAAACGACGATCGAGGTGGGACATCTGCGGGTGGACATGGCCCGGCGGCAGGTATCCTTGCGCGGCGACCCGCTGCACCTGACGCCGATCGAATACGCCATCCTGTGTACGCTCATGCAGCGGGCCGGAGAAATAGTCACCCACGAGGAGCTGCTCACCGGCGTCTGGGGACACAGCTACGAGGGTGACTTTTCGGTACTGCGGGTCAACATTTCACGCCTGCGGCAGAAGATCGAGGAGCGTCCCCGCCGGCCGCACTATATCCAGACCGTGCCCAGCAAAGGGTACCGCATCCCCACCTGACAACAACCAGAGTCCTGCTCAGACCCCAGATTGCTTTCTTTGGCTGGTGTGACTACACGAAGAAGCGGCTATTTCCGGTGGCCACGCCCCTGCAAAAAGAACATGCCCCCCAGAAACAGCGCCCCGGCCACCGCCGCCGCGCCGCCGGCCGCCATCGCCATGACCTTTTCCGGGTCTTCGCCGGGCATCACCACCTGGCCATCGCCGTAATTCTTGAAGTGCTGTCCCCACCTGGTCTGGAGCGCGCTCTCCACCCGCTGGCGCCCTACAAAGGGGTACCAGTACACGTTGTGATACACGTGGCTGGCCAGGAAACTCCACGGCACCAGCGGCGTCCGCAGCAGCAGCCCTTCAAAGCCCTTCAGCCAGCCGTGGTAAATCATCTTCTGACCGATGCTGGCGAAGGTATCCTCCTGAACAAAGTTCCAGGCAGGCTCCTCCCGCAGGTCATACCCCACGATCTCGATCTGCTCCGGGTCGCCGATGCCCAGGCCGCGCTCATGGGCCAGCCGGATGAAATCAAGCGCCATGGGATCGAAGCCTTGCAGCTTGGCGCTCATGGCGTCGATCGCGACCTGGTCCGCCGAGGCCAGCAGGATGTTCTTCTCATGCCAGCGCATGGCCCGAGGGCCGGGACCATCGCCGGCAAAGGTGCCATCCATGATGGCAAAGAGTCCGGTATGAATATCCTGCTGGATTTGCAGCAGGTCGACCACCGTCTCGTGAATGACGGAATGAGTCCAGTGGCGCTTTTTACTCAGCAAGCCGCCAAAGGCATTCTTCATCGCGCCGGTGATGGTGGTAAAGACGTGGGTCTTCACCGTGGGCAGCTGGATAATATTGCGCCCGTAGAAACATTCCGGGATATACACGCCTTCCGGATACACACGGTCCAGCACCAGGAACGGTTCTTTCGGCTCGTACCGCACCCAGTTAAACTGCGGCTCGTAAAGATGCCAGTTGTCCAGGCCGTATTTGTCCGTCACGTAACTGTGTTTATTGTTGCGCTCGCCAACACGCGCATCGACCACGACCGTATCGTTGTGGGCGGCGATCAGGCGCGGGTAACCGGCTTCCTGCAACTCCTGGATGGCGCCTTCGATTTGCCACGGCGTGCTCGAACAGGCCGGGTACCAGGTATCCCACGAGATATTGATCTTCAGCAGTGTTTCTTTGTCCCGGGGCAGCGCGTCCTGGTAGCCTGCCAGGCGCATAACCTCCCGCACATCCTCAAGCACGGTCTCGGGCCGTGTCTTGACGATCGCCACCTTGCCTTTACCGGGGAACTCAGCCATACCAATACTCCTCACATTCAATAGCCGCGTCTCGTTACCGGGTTTTCTCACCCGAGGCCGCGACAGCTACCTGCAAATATCCTGATAGCAGTATAACGTAGGCGAAGTACCCTGTCTACGATACAATGGTGATCATCACAGGGTTTATAGTCCCTGCGACCTGCAACAAACCACAGCTTTTGTCGTATTATAGAGTGTGTGGTTCTGGTAAGTAAAAAAGTGCTGCTATTTGTCAAGGAGAAACCAGATGAAGACCCGCGTTTTTAGTTTATTGGTGGTTCTCGCCCTATTGGTGAGCATTGTACCGGCCATCAGCGCCCAGGGTGATGACACTCTAACCTGCTTCAACCTGGCAGAGGAAGACTGCACCATCCTGTTAGCCGCGACGGCCAACAGCGAGAACATCAACTCGTTTGCAATGGACTATTCGGTCGCTGTTTCCCTGATCGGCCTTGAGGCCATAGGCCCTATGCTGGGTGAAACCGGCGGTGATACCGTCATCGACGTCAAAGGCGATGGTACGTTCACCATGGTTGAGGATGTATTCCCCCCCATCGCCATGGAGACCTCGCTCGACGCCTCGATGACCGGCGCTGAAAATCAGAGCGGTTCCATGAGCATCGTCATCGCCGATGGATTTGCCTACTTCAGGGACTCGGAAACCGAAACCTGGCTGGGTCAGTCCATTGTCGAGGCGATGAACTCGCCGGAGATAGCCGGGCTGCTGGGCGGCTTCCTGGGCGAAGGCGATCTCTCCGACCTGCCGAGTGGCGCCCTCAGCCCTGAAGGCCTGCTCGGCAGCGACATGGCCGGTATGCTGGAAAGCGCCGGTATGAGCGACGTGATGGGCATGCTTCAGATTCCGGGGTTCATCAACCACGTTCGTGAAGCTGACGTCGACATGATGGGTCAGAACATGCACGTCTTCAAGCTCACCCTGGACTCGGCCCCGCTGTTTGAATCCCCTGAGTTCCAAAGCCTGCTGACCAACGCCCTGACCGCCGCGGCTGCTGAGGACCCCGATATGGCGAGCTTCGGTATGCTGCTGCCGATGCTGCTCGACGGCACGTCCATCACCCTGGAGCAGACACAGTACGTCGGCGCGGATGATATGTTCATCCATGGGCTGGGGCTGGACCTGGTCGCCACCCTTGATATGAGCGCGCTGATGACCACCTCCGGCAGCAGCGGTAGTGACATGCAGATGCCGCCCATTACGCTGGAGGTTCACTTCGAGGTAACACTGGACCAGATCAACGAGTCGTTCGAGATCATGGCGCCAGAGGGAGCCACGATCATCAGCCAGTAGCACCGATCACTACGTTGGGTGACCAATGATGACTCACTACGGGCTGTTCGCGGATGCTTCCCGAGTATCCGGCGAACAGCCCGATTTTGCTGCTTGCCCACTGCTGCCCCAAAGCATATAATGCTCTCATAGTTAGCCTCTTTTGGAGATAGCCCTATGAGTTTGAGTGACGTTTCTGGCGATCTGGCAGCACGGTTGAAGGCAGCGCGAGAAGCCAAATTTGGCCCGGCGGCTGAAGATAAACCGGTTGACTTCCAAGAGTTATTCGCCCTGCGCGGCCGCATCCTGGGGTTGCTGATCCGTGACGCGCGGCTCGCCAAAGGCTGCACGGTCGAGGAATGCGCAGCCAGTATGGGGATAGCGGCGCAGACCCTCATGGATTGGGAGATGGGCCGGGCGCATCCGAGCCTGCCCGAAGTCGAGCTGCTGGCCCACGAACTGGGCGTGCCGATCAGTCACTTCTGGGCCACCGAGACCATGACCGGCAATACGCAGCCACAGGCCCTGCCCCAGGCAGAATACGTCGCGCTGCGCAACCGGGTCGTCGGCGCGACCCTGCGCCAGGCGCGCACCACCGCCGAGCTGACCCCGGAAATACTGGCCGAAAATACCGGCCTCACGCCGGCACAGATCACCGCTTACGAGATGGGCCAGTCGCCCATCCCCCTCACCGAACTGACCTCGCTGGCGGCTGCCACTAACGTCTCCCTGAGCCACTTCCTGGAAAGTAGCAACCGGGTCGGGCGCTGGCTGGCGAACCAGGAAAATTACAAAAGCTTCAGCGAAATGCCGGACGATATGCGGTCCTTTCTGAGTAACCCGGTCAACGCAAGCTTCATTGAGCTGGCGATGTGGTTCAGCGAATTGGGCGTCAACGACCTGCGGGGCATTGCCGAGAGCATCCTGCACCTGAGCCGGTTGGAAAAAGACGAGTTGCGCAAAATTGCCGAGGGCATTCTCAATAACATCACCCTGTAATAGCGATAGCATGTGATCAGGAGCGTATTGTGACCGAAGCAAACGACCTGCAGCAGCAAGGAATCCAGCTGTTCCGTGAGAAAGAATACGAAGCGGCGGCTGACATTTTTGAACAGGCGCGGGCGGCTTACGAAGATGCCGGCGAACCCGACATGGCCGCCGAAATGCAGGTGAACATCGGGCTGGTGCACCGGGCGCTGGGTGCTCATGACCAGGCCACCGGGCTGATGCAGGAAGCACTGGCGTTTTTCAACGAAGCCGGCGACCAGAAACGAGAGGCGCAGGTGCTGGGTAACCTGGGTGGCGTGCTGGCCGCCCAGGGTGATACCGAGCAGGCGATCACGTGCTACCGGCAGGCTGCCGACACCCTGAAAGCCCTGGGCGAGGAAGAGTTGTATGGCCAGACCCTGATCGCGCTCGGCGATCTCCAGGTCCGCAGCGGGAACCTCATGGCAGGCGCAGCAACCTACGAGGTTGGCCTGGATAGTATTGAGCACATCAGCAGGCCTCAGAAAGTCCTTAAAGGTCTGCTGGGGATCAAACGCCGCTTGATCGGCGGCGCGCCCCCTCCCCCGACAGAAGACGAGTAGTCACCCTCCACGTGACCCAACAAAAAACGCGCCGCCTGGGCGCGTCTTTTGTTGTTGATGACAAGTTTAGCCTTCTTCTTCCTGCTCGCGTTTGGCCGCCTCTACGATCTCCTGCATCAGGTGGCTCGGCACCGGCTCGTAGCGATCGAATTCCATAGTGTAAATGCCGCGCCCGCCTGTCATCGAGCGCAGATCGTTGCCGTAACGCTGCATCTCGGCCAACGGCACCTGGGCCGTCACCACGCTCTTGCCGATCACGCTGTCCATGCCCTGCACGCGCCCGCGGCGGGTATTGAAGTCGCCCATGATGTCACCCATGTGCTCTTCCGGCACGGTCACGGCGACGTTCATGATCGGTTCCAGCAGGACCGGGCCAGCCTCGGAGGTCGCTTCTTTGAAGGCACCGCGTCCCGCGATCTGGAAGGCAATGTCCTTGGAGTCGACCGGGTGCTCCTTGCCATCGAACACAATAGCCTTGACGTCGACGACCGGGAACCCGGCAATGGCGCCGGCATCCAACGTTTGGCGGACTCCTTTTTCCGTGGACTGGATAAACGACTGCGAGATCGACCCGCCGACCACCTCGGACGCAAATTCGAAACCGCCGCCGCGATCCATCGGTTCCACCCGCAGGTGAACCTCTGCGAACTGCCCCGCCCCGCCGGTCTGTTTCTTATGGCGGTAAACGGCGGAGGCGGTCCTGGAGATCGTCTCCAGGTAGGGCACCTTCGGCACGGCGGTAATCAGGCCCAGGCCCAACTGCTCAGCGCGGCTGATGGCCACGTTGATGTGCATCTCGCCCATGCCTTCCAGGATAATCTGTTTGGTCGCCGCTTCCTGACGCCACCGCAGGGTGGGATCGGTATCGCAGATGCTGGTCAGGGTCGGGCCCATCTTGGCGCCGTCGGCCTGGGTAGCCGGGGTAAGCGCCACCGCATAAAGCGGATCGGGAAATACTGGGCGAGCGACTTCTATGCCGTCGGCTTTGGTGGTCAGCGTGTCGCCGGTGGTGGTGCGGCTCAGTTTTGCCGCCGCGCCAATATCGCCGACATGCAACTGGTCGACCGTCAACTGCTCCTTGCCCCGCATCACTAACAATGACCCAACGCGTTCTTCGACATCCTGGGTTTTGTTCAGGAAGCGGGAATCGGCGCTCATGCTGCCGGAGAAAAGCCTGAAATAACTCAGCGTCCCGACGAATTTATCCGTAGAGGACTTAAAAACGAAGGCTGCCAGCGGGCCATCATCGGACTGTGGGCCTTTGATCACCTCGGTGCCTTCATCCCTGACCACCGTAAAGGCACGTATCTCCGGTGACGGTACATATACCGTAAATGCCTCCAGCAGCGGGAAAGTGGCAATATTATGCGTGCCGCTGACGACAAAAACCGGCACGGTATGCAGGGACGGGTCCTTGGCAGCGGCGCGCATGCCCCGCCGCACCTCTTCCAGTGACAGGTCCTCTTCCTCGAAGTATTTCTCCATGAGGGCATCATCGGTCTCGGCGGCGGCCTCGACCAGCGCCGTGCGAGCGGCTTCCGCCTCGTCGGCCATGTCGGCGGGCACTTCGGAAGCGGTCTTGCCGGCATCCAGGTAAGCTTTCTGGGTCAGGACGTTCACCACGCCCTTAAAATCGTGCTCCTGGCCAATCGGCAGCGTGACGGGTACAAATTTGTAGTCCGGGAACGCCTTGCGCAAGGAGTCCAGTGCATTGTTAAAATTGGCGTTCTCGCGGTCCATCTTGTTGATGATGGCGATCATCGGGCGGTTCTGTTCGGCGGCGAAGTTCCAGGCGACCTCAGTCCCGACCTCAACCCCCGCGACGGCATCCACCACCACAGCCACGGCATCCGCCACGCTGATGGCGTTTTTCACTTCTCCCTGGAAATCGGTATAACCAGGGGTATCTAAAATGTTGACCTTATGATTGTTGAATTCACAGGGCACCAGCGACGTACTGAGCGAAAGACCGCGCTCCTTCTCCTCTTCCTCAAAATCGGAGACGGTGTTTTTCTCTTCAACACGGCCCAGGCGGTTGATCGCCCCCGTATTGAACAGCAGCGCTTCGACCAGCGACGTTTTACCAGCGCCCTGATGTCCAACCAGGGCAACATTCCTCAGCATTTCAGTGGGATAGACCTTCACCAGCAACCTCCAATGTAAAGCCAGGCCGTACGCCTGGCCAGTTTATTAGGGGGAATTTTAAGAGATGACCATACGCTTGTCAACGACGTTTCATGCGTCGGGCAGCGCCAGCCCGATTTCCGCGGCGCTGGGGACGGCCAGCGTGCCACGGTGCTGTATCTTGTAAGCCGCGACCTTCTGCCCAAAATGAATGCACGATTCCAGGGATTGCCCGGCGGATAGCCCGGCGCAGAAGCCCGCCGCAAAGGCATCGCCCGCGCCGACGGTATCCACCACGTGGGCCACGCGCTCTGCCGGGAAGTGCTTGGCGTCGCCGCTGGCGGCATCGACCAACCAGGCGCCGCGCGCCCCGTCCATGCCGACCACGGTTTTCACGTCGAAACCCTCATTCAGATGCCGGGCAAAATCCGGCAGCGAGGGGCGCAGGCGAGCCAGGCTGACGAAGATCAGGTCGGCTGCCAGATAGAAGTCGCGGTGGTAGTCGTCCACGTCGATAACGTCGTGTACGTCCGTCGCCACGAACTTGCTCATTTCACGAGCCGTATTGGCAGCATAACGCGCCCAATCATGGGTAGAGGTATACACCCACTCGCCGGCGTTGGCGAGTGCTTCCCGCAGCACTCCTTCCGGGTAGCGGTAGCTCGACGCCTCGCCGAAGTCGCAGAGGAGCTGACGCTCACCGCCGGGCGCGACCAGAATAACCGTGCGGGCCGTCTGCGCCCAATCCGTGCGGATGTAATGCGTCTTGATCCCGTAGCCGGTCAGCCGCCACAAGACCTCCGTGCCGAGGAAATCCTCCCCCACCACGGAAACGACCTGTGTCTGCTGCCCCAACTTCTGCAGACCCACGGCCAGGTTAGAGGCGACCCCACCGACCTCGTCAAAGATCAGGTTGTTGACGTAATGCGCGGTGCCCAGTTGCAGAGGAAAACCGTAAACCGGCACATTGGTTTCCATATTTGCGCCGGCGATCACCGTCCAGAGCGGTTGTGACGCCATTCTCATCCCCCTCTAGTGGAATTGTCACAGTTTACCCTTCCCCTGGTTGACATGCCACTGTTTCGATGTTATGCTACCCGCAATATATGAGCGATCATTCATATATGAAAAGGTCTATCAATATGCCCTCTCCCGGTCAGCAAGCGGCCACCCTTGGACTTAACATCAGCGGCATGGACTGCGCCGACTGCGCCCTCAACCTGGAACGCGGCGTCGCCCGGCTGACAGGCGTCGAGTCCTGCGCCGTGACCTTCACCACCGGCACCATGACGGTGACCGGCACGGCCAGCCAGGAGACGGTGACCGCCCGCATCCGCGCCCTGGGTTACGATGTGGCCGATCCAGGCACGGTTGGCACGGGCGCCGTCCTGCCGGACTACGGCGGACCGGGCGGCTTGCTGCGTTTTTTGCGCTCGCGGCGCGATACTTCCCTGGCGATGATCGGCGTGGCCCTGCTGCTGGTCGGTGTGGCGCTCAGCCTGTTGAACGGGCCGGCGCTGCTGGTGACGGGCCTGCATCTGACGGTGGTCGCCCTGGCCGGCACACCCATCATACGCAGCGGATGGCGCGAATTGGTGCTCAGCCGGAGCATCACCATCAACCTGCTGATGAGTGTAGCGACCGCCGGCGCCATCATCATCGGCGAGACCGGCGAGGCGGCCACCGTGATCGTGTTGTTCGCCATCGGCGAAGCGCTGGAAGGTTACACCGCCGAACGCGCCCGGTACAGCCTGCGCGCCCTGCTGAACCTGGTCCCGCAGGAAGCGATCACCCTGCGACCCTGCATCGACTGCGCCGAACATCTCGGCCAGGAGGGCTATACGGGCGGCCCCTGCCCATTCTGCGGCACCCACGAAATCCGCGTACCGGTGGCCGAACTGCAAATCGGTGACCGTATCCTCATCCCCCCTGGCGACCGCAT
>DAOUEM010000017.1:0-5261 GCA_034430555.1 Anaerolineae bacterium
TCCCGAAAAAAAACCCTGAAAGGTTCAGGGCTTTTTTGGCCTGAGCCAACGGCTACCCCGCCGGCACTTGAGACACGGGCGGCACGCACAACGCTTCAACATCCATCAGGTTAAACGGATCACCATCCCAGCGTATGACGTAGGTCGCCTGGCGCGGCAGCAGGATGTCCAGCGGTCCCGCGACCCGGCGCGCCTGAAATCCCATAAACGCCGCCTGGCCGACCTGTTCACCTGTCTCGGTGAACACCCCGAGGATCGCGGCCGGTCCCTGGCTGGGCAGTTCATGCCGGGCGATGACACTCACCTGGGCGTCCTGGGGTGCAGTGAAACGGACGCTGTTGCCGGACACAGTTTCCCAACGCATCAGCACGGATTCGCAGGCCTGGAGGGTCGGCGGGGGAGCCGGCTGCGGCAGGCCACACGTCACGCCAAAGCGCACCGGCGTGCCGCTGGTCGTTTCAACGCGGAAGGCATACCCGCCACCCTGATCCACCACCAGGTCGGTGGTTAATACCGTAGTTTCGGCGGGCGATCCGTCAGGCCCGGACAGCATAACGTTTGACCCGGCTGGCGTATCGACGGAAAGACTGCGCAAATCCCCACCGGAAACGCTGACGCGTATCGTCTGATCGCCCTTGGCATAAACCCGCAGTACGGCGGTCGTGCCCTCGGCCATCACCATCATCGATTGTGGCAGCAGATCACAGGCGATGTCGGCCCCAGCGGGCAGCGCCGGAACTTCGTGGGTAACAGCAGGTGCTATAACCGGGCGGGGCAGCAAGGTCAGGGGCGCATCTGCCACGCCAGGCAGCACGGCATCCAGGGCAGGACCGGGCAAGCTCTGTAAACGGCCATCTTGCAGCGGCACCCGCAGCAACTGCCCAGCCGCGGCCAGCCGCGTCACACCACCAGCTTCCAGGGCTACCTGCCCCGTTAACACCTGCACCGCCAGCACATCATTACCACCGGCCTGGAGCAGGGCCGTGCCATTCAGGTCAAGCAACAAGCCATTGACGATCCAGGCCGCGCCTGCAGTGTCACTCTGGAGCAGGAGACCGCCCCGCGGCGCTCCTGCACAGGCCAGCGCGCTGAAATCCGTAGTAATCTGCACGTTCTGAAAGTCAGGCGCAGGCAGCCCGCCGCTGACTTCCCCGCTTACCGGATCGTAAACCAGCATGGCGGCAGGATCACAACCGGCCGGTGCCAGCTGGGCGAATACCCAGGCAGCAGCGCCGTTCCACAGGATGCGCCACCAGGAGGAATCGGGCAGCCGGGCCGTCACCGGGGCCGACTCATCCAGGTCGAGCTGCCCCAGGATGGCGGCGCTGGTATTGGGTTCCGCCCGGATGTTCACCGAGCCAATAGACGTGGCGCTGCAAGCGGGAGCAAGCGGCTGGCCCGGCACGTTCGTCAGGGTGGCGGCGCCAAACAGCACAGCCGTCAGCGATTCGCCCGCGCTCACGCCCGGCACCGTGAGGACACTCACCCCTAATTCACCGCCGGTCAGACTGTAAGGGTCAGTGGTGATGGCTGATAATCCCACCAGCGGCATCCGGGAAGCAGGCGCTACCGTCTCTCCGGCCTGGGACAGGACACGCACCCCGGCGGTACCGGCACAGACAGTATTGGGCGGTAAGTCATCACAAATACCCTGCACCGCCGCGATCACCTGCGCGACTGCCGCCAGGCAGCTCTGACCGTTGCCCTGCGCCGCCGAGAGCTGCACGCCACTCACCAGCGCCCCACCAACCGCCGCCGTTAGTACGATAACACAGCCAAGCCACTTAAATGTCCGCATCTTCTGCTCCGCATGATTCACACACAAAACGGCAGACCTGAAGGCCCTGCCGTCTGAAAATGATTTATCGTAAAGGTGAAACTATTCGGCGCTCTCCGGCGTAGCAGTGGCTTCAAGCACCGGTTCCGGCAAGCGCTCGGCTTCCGCCGGGCAAAAGATCACCTGGCGGTAGTTCGTATGGTAAAAATAATTTTGCCGTCCAACCCGCAGGACGATGCGATAGCCGGGAATGGAAACCGCCACATATTCCTGGTCGGATACCCGGCAGCCCCAGCTGCTGTCCGGCCATTCGACCTGAGTCACGTCCACCAGGAATACGCGACGTGCCGGTAAATCCAGGCGTCCGGCCAGGTTTTGCCGGGCCAAGTCCACCAGTCCTGCGAGCAACGGGTCCACAATGACAGGCTCGCCCTCGGCTGGCGCCTCACCCGAGTCACATATCAAAAAACGATCCTCGTTATCCGTATGGTAGCTGAACCGCTCATTGCCAATCACCAGGACGATACGATAGCCGACAACCGATTCGTCGGTAAAAACCTGCCCCGGTAGGGGGCCGACCTCCGCGGGCCCACAACCCAGCGAATCGTCCGGCCATGTCACCTCCTCAGCCGCTTCTACCTCCACGATTTCGGGTAAGACGCCCTGCGATTGTGCCAGATCGTCGATCACCAGACCGACCAGCACCTGCGCCCGGGGCGGGATGGGTGCACTGCCGGCGGCGATGGTCGCCACGTCAGCCGGACCGGGGAGCGGCGTGCGCGTTGGGGTGACCGTCACCGGTATGGGCGTTGGCGTTGGGGTGGAAGGCGCCAGCGTATGTGTCGGCTGCGCGGGTGTTCCCCCAGGGGAGCTACAACCAGCCAACAGGCATACTACCAGGGCGACTCCAAGTGACCCACGTCTCATCATGTCGTTACTATGCGTCTGGCGCCAGCCGTTCCTCAAGCATCATGGGGTTGATGCCTTCCACGCTGATCAGCTTCTCACGGCTGTTGAGGCCGGCGACGATCTCGATGGCCTTGACAGGCACCTGGAGCCGCTTCGCCAGAAACTCAACAAGCTGCTCGTTGACATTGCCATCAGAGGGGGAGGCCGTCAGGCGAACCTTAAGCGCGCCGTCATCCTGGACGCCAGCGATCTCCATGCGGGCCGCGCGGGTCACGACCCGAACCGTGAAGGCAGCACCACCAACTGCATCCTTGATTTCAAATTTGCGCATCTGCATTTGCCCTTTCTAAAATGTGGCAGCGATAACCCTGGTGACGATCCAGATGAGTAACATGGCGATCAACGGGCTATAGTCCACCCCACCCCGCGGTGGTACTTGCTCACGTATCGGTCGCAGCACCGGTTCGGTCACCCGATACAGTGTCTGCACAAGTGGGTGATACGGATCGACCCGAAACCAACCGATTAACACCCGGGCCAGCAGTACTATCATGTAGAGTTGCCCGATCAACACGACTAGCGACACCACTGCACCCATAACTTTATCCTATCTTACAAGACGGGGGCCGAAAATCGCCCGACCTATGCGAAGTATAGTCGCGCCCTCGTCAACTGCTACCGGAAAATCGTCGCTCATGCCCATGCTAAGCGCCGACCAATCGGCATCCAGAAAATCGCCACGCAAAGCATCGCGCAGGCGACGTAACGCCACAAAGGTGGGCCGCACCTCCTCTGGATCGACAACAATGGGCGCCATCGTCATCAAACCACGCACACGGAGTCCCGGTAACGCAAGGATACTCCGAATATCGTCCCAAAGCGACTCGCGCAAGGCGCGCTTATCCTCCCAGGTCACGGCGTTCCAGCCTGATTTGGCCGCTTCGCCGCTCACGTTCATTTCCAGCAGGATATCCTGGACACATTCCTCATCCACTGCCAGCCGGGACAATTTATCGGCGAGCTTGACGCTATCCACCGAGTGCACAAGATGGTAGCGGGCTACCACCAGGCGCGCTTTGCGGCTTTGAATGTGGCCGATCATGTGCCAGCGAGGCCGCGCGTCTGGCGGCAAACGGTCGTTTACCGCCGCGATCTTATCGACGGCATCTTCCGGGCGGTTTTCGCCAAAATCGATCTGGCCGGCGGCCACTGCTTCGAGCACGGTATCCGCCGGATGAGTCTTGCTGACCGCGACCAGGGCGATCTCATCCGGGGAACGCCCGGCAGCCGCACAGGCGGCAGCAACTTGCCCGGTTACCTGGGCCAACCGCTGTTGGAGGGTTAAATCCGTTAACTGTTCCGCCATACCTTCGTCTCCGCTCAGGGGCGAAGCGCCAGCACAGCGCCAAAACGCCCGGTCCGGCCCTTTTCCGCCCGATAGGAATAAAACTCGTCGGTTCGGTCAGCAGTGCATATCCCGGCAACCTCGACCTGGACCACGCCTATTGCCAGCAGCGCCTGCCGGTTGGCCGCCCAGAGGTCCAAATAGGCTGAGCCATCGCCGGCGCGGTGCACGAGTCCATCCGTGGACCCGAAAGACCGATGAACGGCATCGACCACCTCGTTGCCCACCTGGTAACGGCCCGGCCCGATGCTCGGCCCGATGCCCGCCAGGATATCAGCTGGACGGCAGCCGAATGCCTCCACCATCGCCCGGACGGCACTGGGACCGGCCCCGGCGACCGTACCGCGCCAGCCGGCGTGGGCCAAACCGATCACGCGACGCACCGGGTCGTACAGCAAAATGGGCGTGCAATCCGCAAAGCGCATTTCCAGCGCAACACCAGGGCAGTTGGTCACCAGCCCATCAGCACGGGCCAACCACTCCTGCGGCTCCGGCGGCTCGGTGATCACGACCGTATCCGCACTGTGCACCTGCCAGACCGTGCAGGCCGATTCGGGCGGCAGGTCAAGGGCCTGGGCCATCAGCCGTTTGTTGTGCGCCACCGCCGCCGGATCGTCACCAACGGTGCGCCCCACGTTCAACGATGCCCAGGGCGATTCGCTGACACCCCCCAGCCGGGTAAACACCCCGTGTACACAGCCGTTGCGTTCCGGCCAGCTTTCAAACCGGTAATATACCGGGCCTCGGTCCGATATCCGCTGCAAACCGTTTCCCTTCCATTAAGCACAACCTAACTACTGGCAAACCCTCCAGCCGCCAACGATTATAACGCAGCACAACACCCCCTGCCGCTTACGACCCGCGTCAAAGGTAAGGCGGTCAGGGGTTGACGGTAAGTGTCTGGAATTCGCCAACGGACAGGCGCAGGATACCATCGTCAACCTGCCAATCGGCCACCAGATTCCCGTCCAACTTGGCGGCAGACGGCCTGGCTTCCAGTCCGATCAGTGATACATCAACCGCAGTATAAGCAGGCCGGTAGCTGCCAGAGCGCTCCCATTGGACCGTGAACGTCCCGTCTTCAGCGATATCACAGGTGAAGGTCGACCAGCGGTACTCGCCATCCTGGTAGGCTTTGCCTTTACCGGCGTCTTCGTAGAGCGGCGTCTG
>DAOUEM010000018.1:0-5042 GCA_034430555.1 Anaerolineae bacterium
TTGGTGATGCGGTTGAGGGCCGGGTCGCCCTGGCAGATCAGCAGCCCGCCGGTGTGATCGACCAGGCCGCCGAAGTCCAGCGTGCCCAGGTAGTTGATCCACTTGGTGGTGGTGTAGGGGTTGGTGATCACGTATTCGCGGTTGGTATCGTCGAAATAGCCGTAGGTTGTCATGGGCAGCCCTCAGTAGGGGCGCTGCTTGCCGCGCCCGGATGATGGTCGGATAGTACCAGTTCAGTCTTTCAGATTCGCAAAGGGGCGTTTGCCGTATATTACCTTGAAGGCCTGCCCTGCCTGGCTTAACCCCCCACTGTCACCTCGACCGTCACCGCGGTCACGCCATCCGCTGGCAGCGGGACCACGTCCCCCGCGACCGGCTGGCCGTCCACCGTCAGCGCGACGGTATTGCCGGCCCCAACCCGCTTCACCGTGATGCGGTAGGTCACGCCCCGGAACCGGCGCCTGGCCGCGAAGCCGTCCCAGTTTTCCGGGATAACCGGCGCGATCTGCAGGCCGCCCCAGGCGGGCCGGATGCCCAGAATCCACTGGGTGATGGCCAGGTAGTTGTAGGCGGCGGTGCCGGTCAGCCAGGAGTTTTTGGCTTCGCCGTGGGTGGGCGCGTCCTTGCCGGCGATCATCTGGGCGTAGACGTACGGCTCGCTGCGGTGCACCTCGCTGATGGCCTCGCGGGCGGAAGGATTGATACGCGAATAGTAGTCGAAGGCCCGGTCGCCGCGCCCCAACCGCGTCTCCGCGATCATGATCCACGGGTTGTTGTGGCAGAAGATGCCGGCGTTTTCCTTGTAGCCGGGCGGGTAGGACGAGATTTCGCCCAGGTTCAGGTAATACTGCGTGTAGGCGGGTTGGAGCAGCACGATGCCGTGCGGCGTCGCCAGGTGTTCGGCCACCGAGTCCAGCGCCTGTTGGGCGCGCCCGTCGTCCAGGCCCATGCCGGCCATGACGCACATGCCCTGCGGCTCGATGAAGATCTGCCCTTCCCGGCATTCCTGGGAACCTACTTTATCGCCGAAGTGATCGTAGGCGCGCAGGAACCAGTCGCCGTCCCAGCCGTGCGCCTTCACCGTCTTATCCATGGCGGCGGCGTGGGCCAGGTAGGCGTCGGCTTCGGTGGGGCTGCCCTGGTGACGGGCCATGTCGGCCATTTCCGCCGCGGCCAGGTTAAATAACCCGGCGATGAAGATCGATTCCGCCGTCTTGCCGTCCCGGCTGGTCGCGGTCTGGAAGGATTCGCCCGGTTCCTCGGAGAAGGTGTTCAGGTTGAGGCAGTCGTTCCAGTCGGCGCGGCCAATGAGCGGCAGTCCGTGCGGGCCGAGCCGGTCCAGCGTGTACTGCAGGCAGCGGCGCAGGTGCTCGTAGAGCGGGGCCTCGCTGCCCGGCTGGTTGTCGAAGGGTACCAGTTCGTCGAGGAGGGCCCAGTCGCCCGTTTCTTTGATGTAGGCCGCCGCGGCCAGCACCAGCCACAGCGGGTCGTCGTTGAAGTTGCTGCCCACGGCGTCGTTGCCGCGCTTGGTGAGCGGCTGGTACTGGTGATAGGCGCCGCCATCCGGGAACTGGGTGGCGCTGATATCCAGGATGCGCTGGCGGGCCAGTTCCGGCACCATGTGCACGAAGCCCAGCAGGTCCTGGCTGGAATCGCGGAAGCCCATGCCGCGCCCGATGCCCGATTCGTAATACGAAGCCGAGCGCGACAGGTTAAAGGTCACCATGTTCTGGTAGGCGTTCCAGACGTTGACCATGCGGTTGGTGTGCACGTCGGGCGTTTCCACCTGGAAGATGTCCAGCAGGCCGGCCCAGTAATCGCGCAACTGCCGGAAGGCGTCCTCGACAACGGCGGCCTCCAGGTAGCGGGCCAAAACCGGCTTCACCGTGCGCTTATTGAGGATCGACGAGCCGGGCGGGTCGAACTTCTGGTCGCGTGGGTTTTCGTGGTAGCCCAGCACGAAGATCACCTGCCGCGATTCGCCGGGCTGGAGATCGATCCGGCTGTGCAGCGCGCCGATGGGCGCCCAGCCGTGGGCCATCGAATCGAACGACTCGCCGCGCTCGACGGCGGCAGGGTTGTCCCAGCCGCGATAGGGGCCGAGAAAGACCTCGCGCTGTGTATCATAACCGGCCACCGGGGCGGAGCAGGCGAAGTAGGCGAAGTGATCGCGCCGCTCGCGGTACTCGGTCTTGTGGTAAATGACGCCGTCCTCGACCTCGACCTCGCCGATGTTGAAGTTGCGCTGGTAGTTGGTCATGTCGTCGTAGGCGTCCCACAGGTTAAACTCGACCGTGCCAAAAACCGAGAGCGAGGCCGGCGTTTCCCGCGCGTTGGTGACGGTGAGCTGCCAGATTTCCAGCGTTTCGCCCAGCGGCACGAAATAGCGGGTCTTGGCCGTGATGCCCCGGCTGGCGCCCCTGATGACCGTATAGCCCTGACCGTGGCGGCACTCGTAGGCATCGAGCGGGCAACGCGTCGGCTGCCAGGAGGGCGACCAGAAATCGCCGCTGCCGTTATCCCGCAGGTAGATGGAACGGCCCCCGCTGTCGGTGGGCACGTTGTTGTAGCGGTAGCGGGTCAGGCGGCGCAGGCGGGCGTCCCGGTAAAAGGAGTACCCGCCGGCGGTGTTGGAGATCAGGCCAAAATAGGTTTCGCTGCCCAGGTAGTTGATCCAGGGCAGTGGGGTATCGGGCTGGGCGATCACGTACTCGCGCGCCCGGTCATCGAAATGTCCGAATAGCATGGTGACTCCTCATGTTTGGGGGGGCGGCTCTTGGCTGGGACGTTGGGAACGCTCCCAGAAATTATACACCGGAATCGGACCGGGGACTAACAACTGTCGGGAAATGGGTGTGTTTGCGAGGGGAGATGTGGTGCATCAACCGGGTGTCGCATCGACCGTCACCGTTTTCTCAGGTAAGGGCGGGCGGGGTGCGGCATAATGGGGAGACACGCTTCAATGAGACCGTGATATACCCGGGAAAGAGAACGACCCATGATCCGCATCCGAAGCCGGGGGCGTCCCGGCGGCGAGACACGCGAAGTCCCCGATATCCCCGTGCGCTGGCAGCGCCTGCTGCGCTACCTGCTGCCCTACAAGTCGCGGCTGACCCTGGCCATCCTGATGCTGGTGATCAGCGCCGGGCTGAGCCTGGTCTTCCCCGCCGTGATCCGCGACGTGGTCGACTCGGTGTTCCAGCGGGCCGACGTGAACCTGCTGGACCGGATCACCGTTTTTTTGCTGGTCGTGTTCCTGGTCCGCTCGGCGACGACGCTGCTGCAAACCTACAACCTCAACTACGTGGGCGAGCGCCTCGTGGTGGACCTGCGCCAGCAGCTTTACGCGCGCATCCTGCGCCTGTCCATGCAGTTCTTCACCGAACAGCGGGTGGGCGAGCTGGTCAGCCGGCTGTCCAACGACGTGACCGTCATGCGGGCCACGCTCACCAGCAACGTCGCCACCCTGCTCCAGCAGGCGCTGATTATGGTCGGTTCGGTGGTGGTAATGGTGGCCCTCAACTGGCGGCTGTCGCTGTTCATCCTGGCCATCATCCCGGTGCTGGTGGGGCTGGGCTTCGTCTTCGGCTTCTGGCTGCGGCGGCTGAGCGGCCAGGTGCAGGACGAAATCGCCGGGGCGACGGTGGTGGCGGAGGAGGTCCTGCAGAACATCCGCGAGGTCAAGAGCTTCGTGCGGGAGCCGTACGAGGTGGGGCGCTACAACGGCGCCATCGACCGGGCCTTCCAGGCGGCGCTGCGCCTGCTGCGGGTGCGGGCGGGTTTTGGGCCGCTGATGGCCTTCCTGGCCTTTGGCGGGCTGTCGCTGGTGCTGTGGTTTGGCGGGCGCGAGGTGCTGGACAGGCGCCTGACCGGCGGCGAGTTGATCGCCTTTTTGATCTACGGCCTGTCGGTGGCGGGCAGTTTCTCCTCGCTGGTGGGGCTGTATACCCAGTTCCAGGAGGCGCTGGGCGCGACCCGGCGCGTCTTCCAGTTGATCGACATGAGACCCGGCGTGCTGGATGCGCCCGGCGCGCAGGCGCTCGATCGGGTCGAGGGGCGCATCGCCTTGGAGGATGTGTGTTTCACCTACGACGAAAAGCAGGTCGTGCTGCAAGACCTCAACCTGGAAGTGGCCCCCGGCGAAATCCTGGCGCTGGTCGGTCCCAGCGGGGCGGGCAAAACCACCCTGTTCAACCTGATCCCGCGCTTTTACGACCCCGGTGAGGGCGCGGTCCGGCTGGATGGGCACGACCTGCGCAGTGTCACCCAGGCCAGCCTGCGGGCGCAGATCGGCATCGTGCCGCAGGAGACGCTGCTTTTTGGCGGCACCATCCGTGAGAATATCCTGTACGGGCGGCTGGATGCCGGTGAGGACGAGATGATCGCCGCGGCCAAAGCCGCCAACGCCCACGACTTCATCACCAACGAGCTGCCGGACGGTTACGAGACCATCGTCGGGGAGCGCGGCGTCCGGCTTAGCGGCGGGCAGCGCCAGCGAGTCGCCATCGCCCGCGCCCTCCTCAAGGACCCCCGCATCCTGCTGCTGGACGAGGCGACGTCCAGCCTGGACAACGAGTCCGAGCACCTGGTACAGGAAGCGCTGGGCCGCCTGATGCAGAATCGCACCACGATCATCATCGCCCACCGGCTGAGCACGGTGCGCATCGCCCACCGCATCGCCGTGCTGGAGCGGGGCCGCCTGGTGGAATTGGGCAGCCACGTCGAATTGATGGCGGCGGGCGGCCTCTACGCCCGGCTGTACGAGATGCAGTTCCGCGCCGAGGACCTGCTGGCGGTCGACGGGGCGGATTAGCGCGCCGTCTTAGAGCAGGCGCTGCGACACTATGACCGGCTGGAGTTGCTTATCCACAGCACGGCGCGGTGGCCGGTCAAGACGGCTCTCATTGAGAAAACAGAACAAGAACGTATAATCAAAAGATGCCACGACAACGATTTCAAATCACGGAAGAACAAGAGAAGGCACTGCAACGAGCGTATCGCGAAAGCAAGGATGCAGCGACACGGACGCGCTACCAGGCGGT
>DAOUEM010000019.1:0-26501 GCA_034430555.1 Anaerolineae bacterium
GAAGGATTTATTGAACACCAGGTCAGTCATGACTGCGTCAGAAATGAGACGAATTCCCCATAAAAATCACTTTGTCGCACAGATTTCAACAAATATCGAGTTTTTCATATGCTTTTGAGTTTTGATGCGATGGCCCTGCAGCATAAACAGGCCGCGTCTCATTACGATTCTATCCCCACATCCACCGCCAGTTCCCACGGATTATCCACATAGTGGCAGCGGGCACAATCCACCGCTGCCGCCAGGTTATGGGACACCCAGACGTGCGTGGAGGGAATAACGCCGGCGATCAGCGTGGTGCGCCATGGCGCCCACTGGCCGAGATAAGGCTCCTCCGGGTCCTCCACCGGGAGCAGGGCTAGGCCGGCATTATCGTGGCAGGTCTGGCACAACAGGTCAGGATGTCGCTGCGGGGCGTCCGGGGCCAGGTAAGGTTGCCAGCAGGCGGCCACAAAATCGGTCTCGGTATCTTCGGCATTGTGACAGGCGGCGCAGGCGGCCTCACCGCTGTGCGGATCGTGGCAGGTGGTGCAGGTGGCATCGGCATGGGCGAGCGAATCGGCCAGGCCACGCCGCCGGAGCGTCCCGGCCGGGCTATCGCGGTGACACTGCTCGCAAAGCGCCGTGCTGCTGTCTAACGTCTGGTGCGAGTCGGTCGCCGGGTCCCACCAGGCTATCGTTTCCGCCACGACATCGTCATCGGAGGTAGGGTGGCAGTTGTAACAGCGGATGCCCTGCCACTCGTGTTCCGGGACCACCGGATTGCCTTCCGCCACCCGTATCGCCGTATCGCTGGGAAACTTGCAGCTGACGCAGTTGGGCGGCGCATTGATGACGGCTGCCGAGTCCCAGTTGGCGGGCGATTTGCAGCGGGCGCAGTAGGTGTTGGGGCCGGTCTCCAGGCTGTAGGTGTCGGCATGAACGCCGCCCGCCATTGCCGCCCGGATGGCGCTGTCATCGCGCGGTGTTGGCGTCGGCGTCGGGGAGGGTGGGGCGTCGCCGCAGGCCGCCAGCAGGACGGTTGCCGCCAGCAGCAGACAGAAGGTGCGGCCAGGGTGGTAACAGTGCGTTTTCATCTTGTCTGCCTCGCGAAGAGAGGGCACCAGTGCAATACCGCGCCCTGAGAATGGCAGGCCGCGTTGTCACAAGAGACGGCTTGAGCCAGCGCCGGGTGATTAAGACTGCCGGCATGGTGACAGCGTTCGCAGGCAACGTCGGCCTGGAGATTATGCGAGGGCCAGGCCGTCAGCGTGTGGGCGAAGCGGATCGTGATCACGGTGTCATAGAAGCGTGAGGTCTCGTCCCGCTCCTGCCAGAGGGCCAATCCCCCCCGATCGTGGCAGGCCGAGCAGTGGACCTGTGGGTGATTGGCGTGCGCCTCGGCACCGGCTCCGCTGGAGACATCATGGCAGTCCTGGCAGCGAATGTCGTCGCCGTGCGGGTGATGGCAGTCCAGGCATTGCCAGCCGCGATGCGCCCGGTCGGCCCCTACTTCCTCGGTGACCTCAAACCCATGCTGGCCTTCATGACAGTGCGCGCACAGCTCTTCGCTGGACTCTACCGGTTCATAAATGCCCAGCCTCTGGTTCCAGAAGGCCGGCGTGATGCGGTAGGAGTCGGCCACCGGCTCATGGCAGACCGGGCAGCCAATATGCTGCCACTCCTCCTCGGGCACGGGTACGCTGCCCTGGAGCAGCGGCCGTTCTTCACCGGGTACGCGCTTGCAGGAGGCGCAATCCAGTGCGGCATCGGCGGCCGGCGCTGCCGGATTCCAGTTGAACGGTGACTTGCAGCGGGCGCAGGTCGTATCGGCGCCGATGCCGTTGTCATAGGTGCGGGCGTGTCCGGACTGCTCCCAGATGGCAATGGCCGCGGCTACCTCAACCGGGCTGGCGATGTCATCGGGGGTGGGGGGGGTGGCCGGAGGCGGCCCTTGTGCCTGCGTGCTTGAGGCCCAAAAGGCGGCGCTTAATAACAGCACTCCGACCGTAATTGTTAAATATGGCCAGTTATTGGCATGACGCATAGATGGCACCAACCATAATCCATTCGGACTTTTCTATTATAGTGGATTCTTCTGTGCTAAATGTCACAAAAAGAGGGGAAAAAACAAAGATCAGATTTTGTCTGACATAACCTGGGCGGTTCGCTGACAGACAACCGCGCCGCCCTTTATTATAGTGAAAATAACCACAAGCGTGTGGAGATTGTTGGCGTAGATCACGCCATGAGTGTTTTCGACGGCTAGAGAAAGGCCAACCCTATCAATTGAGAATAGTCATCTGCCTCTACGCTGTTCGCATGAGGGTTTCACCCACAAGCCCAGTAAATGATGAAAGGTAACCACATGAGCAAAAATGGCAAAGTGAATTTGCTCACCCAGTTGAACAGCGCAACCCTCAATCGCCGTTCGTTCCTCAAGTGGTCGGCAGCGGCTGGTACAACAGCCGTGCTGGCCAGCAAGGTGGACCTGCTGGATGGTATCTATCCGCTCCGTACCGTACAGGCACAGAGCGAGACGACGATCGTTCCTTCCGGCTGTGCCCACAACTGTGGCGGACGCTGCGTATTGAAGGCCCACGTGCAAGACGGCGTGATCACCCGGATCACGACCGACACCGATCGCCCGGAGGATCCCAATGATCCACGGCTGATCGCTTGCGTGCGTGGGCGCGCTTACCGGCGTCGAGTCTATCACCCCAGCCGCCTGCGCACGCCGCTCCGCCGCACCGGGGTGCGGGGCTCCGGCGCTTTTGAACCAGTCAGCTGGGATGAAGCGCTCGACGTCATTGCCGAAAACCTGATTCGAGTCAAAGAACAATATGGCAACTCGGCCATCTACCAGCATTACGCTTCTGGTGCAAACACCGGGTTGACCGGTTCGGGTACCATGACGCGCCTGCTCCGCATGTTCGGCGGCACGTTAGGGTACTATAACAGCTATTCGACCGCCTGCACTCGCCCGGCGACCCAGGCCGTCTATGGCACGACCTCGGTTGGCCAGGGCCGTCCCGATTGGCAGAACAGCCGCCTGATCATCCTGTGGGCCTGGAACCCGGCAGAGATGATTCACGGCACCAACACCATGTACATGCTCAAGCAGGCCCGCCAGGCCGGTGCCCGGATCGTCGTAGTTGACCCGCGCATGAGCATGTCTGTGCAGGGGCTGGCCGACGAGTGGATTCCGATTCGGCCCGGCACCGACTGCGCCATGATGGCGGCGATGGCCTACACCCTGATCACCGAAGGGCTGATCGACGAACAGTACGTCAACCGTGTGGCGGTTGGCTACGACGACCAGCACATGCCCGCAGGTTACGAAGGCGAAGAATCCTTCAAAGCCTACATCCTGGGCGAGAGCGACGGGGTGCCCAAGACGACCGAGTGGGCCGAGTCCATCACCGCAGTTCCGGCGGACACCATTGCCCGCCTGGCCCGCGAATATGCCGACGGCCCGTGCATGCTCTTCACCGGTTGGGGAACGAACCGTCGTTCACACGGTGAGCAGCCGCACCGCTTCGGGCCGGTCCTGGCGACGATCACCGGCAATGTCGGTGTCTCCGGCGGCTTCGCGGCCGGCACCGGTTACTCAGCGACCGCTGCCGAATCAGCCCCCGGCTTCGGTCTTGGCTCACCGCGCAACGAGGTGCCTTACTCGTTCCCCGTCCACGCCTGGACGGATGCCGTGCTGCGCGGCACCGAGATGACCCGCGAGGAAGGCGTGCTCGGCCTGGCCGACGACGAAGAGACGCTGCCCAACAGTATCAGGCTGATCAGCAATGTGGGCGGCAACACGCTCGTCAACCAGCACAGCAACATCAACCGCACCATTGAAATTCTGCGGGATGACTCACTGTGTGAGTTCATCTACGTGAGTGAACACTTCATGACGCCGTCCGCCCGCTACGCGGACATCGTGCTGCCGGTCGTGACCTGGTTTGAGACGTGGGGCACCTGCTCCAAGTGGGGTTACAGCCCCAGCCAGATCCTGATGCCCAAGGCCATCGAACCGCTCAACGACCTGCCCAACGACTACGAAGTGGCCGCCATGCTGGCCGAACGCCTCGATCTCTACGACGAGTACACCGAAGGCGGCAAAACGTCCGAGGACTGGTACAACGAGTGGGTCGACGCCATGGTGTCCGAATATGGCGACATCTACGGTGACCGCGCATCCTTCGAGGCACGCGGCAGCATGACCATCCCGTACACTGAAGAAGGGGTGGCCGAGATCCCGTTCGCGGATTACATCGCCGACCCCGAAGCCAACCCGCTGAACACCCCCACCGGCAAGATCGAGATCTTCTCGGTGACGATGGCGGAGTTCAACGCCAGCATCGGCGATGCCGCCGAGTCGCCGCCCATTCCGAAATACGTTCAGGAATGGTTCAGCCCGTTCGGGCTGGAAGCGGAGCAGTATCCGCTCCAGGCGGTGGGCCATCACTACGTACGGCGCTCGCACTCAACTCATGACAACATCGACTGGCTGGAGGAAGGCTTCCCGCAGCGCGTCTTCATGAACACGCTGGATGCTGAGGCGCGTGGCATCGAAGATGGTGACATGATCCACGTCTTCAACCAGTTCGGTGAGATGATCATCCCGGTGCGGGTCACGCCGCGCATCATGCCGGGGGTGGTCGATATCCCGCAGGGTGGTTGGTACACGCCGGATAGTAATGGCGTCGATCGCCGCGGCGCTGTTAACGTGCTCACCACGCACCGTAACACGCCGTACGCCTTTGGCAACCCGCAGCACACCATCATGGTGCAGGTTGAGAAAGCTTAGGAGGGTAAACATGGCTCAATACGGATTCTATGTTGATCTCAACGCCTGCATCGGGTGTAAAGCCTGCCAGGTGGCGTGTAAGGACAGGGCTCAGAACGAAGTCGGGGCCAACTGGCGGCGCGTCATTGATTATGCTGGTGGCGAGTGGCGGCAGGTAGGTAATGCCTGGGTGCCGGACGTTTTTTGCTACAGCGTGCCCACCGCCTGCCATCACTGCTCGAACCCGCCCTGCCTGCCGGTCTGCCCGACGGCGGCGATTGAGAAGGATGATAATGGCATTGTCACGATTAACGTCGATCAATGCATCGGATGTCACTACTGCGAGTGGGCCTGCCCCTGGGGCGCGCCGGTCTTCTATGATGCGCTCGCCGTGGTGGATAAGTGTGACTTCTGCAAGGACATCGTCGATGCGGGCGGTAATCCTGCCTGCGTGGAAGCCTGCCCGATGCGCGCCATGGAGTGGGGCGACATCGCAGAGCTGAGAGAGCGTTACCCGAACGCCGTGTTCCCGGTGGCGCCGCTGGCCGGGCCTGAAGATTTCGAGCCGAACACCATCTATGCCGTGCATGCCTGGGCTCAAGATCGTGAAGGCGAAATCATTAACGTGGAAGAGATCTAAGCCATGCTGTACCCGGATAATGAATGGTCGCTGATCATCTTCAATATCCTGGGGCAGATGTCCGTGGGTGCCTTTCTGGCACTCGGCATAACACACTATTATGCCGTGCGTAAAGCGGGTCTGCGCCATGCAGACCTGCTGAGCACACGGGCCTTGCTTGCCCTTGGACCGATTCTGGTGCTGGGCATGCTGGCCGTGTTTGGCCACGTCGGCAACCCTGACCGTGTGTTCAACATGCTCAGCAACCTGGATACTTCGTGGTTGGCGCGCGAAGTGGCCGCCTATGGCGCCTTCCTGGTCATTGGCGGCGTGTTTGCCGTGTTGCAGGTGCTCACTTGTTCCGCAAGGATGAGGACTTACCTCTCCCGGAGGGGCTGCGAAAGTGGCTCCCCAAGATACGCATCGCCCTGGCCTGGATTGCGGCGGTCTTCGGCCTGCTCTTTGTGCTGTCCGCCGCCATGATCTACTTCGATCCGCGTCTGGCCTCCCGCCAGACCGGCTGGGCACACTTTCATACCCCTGTCCTCTTCTTTGTCGATATGGGACTGCTGGGTGCGCTGGCCCTGGGTGTGGGCTTCGTCGTCAACTACCGGTGGGTCTGCTGTCGTGGTGATGTCGAAGAAGAACTGCGCCAGACCCAGCTCGGCTTGCTGAAGGATTCCATCAAAGGGATGGGCTTTGCTACCGTGGCGCTGATCGGCGTGCTGTTTGTGAGTATTCCGATCTACCTGGTTCACCTGGGCGCGGAATCCACGCCGCTCAATACCGCTATCCTGACCATGCTGTACACCGACTTTGCCCCCCTGTGGTTCCTGCGCTTGTTCCTGGTCTTCACCGGGGCCGGTATTTTGTCGGTAGTTTCGTGGTATACTGCAATGCAGGAGAGGCGCGAGAGGCTGATGTATCTCCTGGTGATTGGTGCATTTGCCTGCGTGCTGGTAGCGGAGGTGATGGCGCGGTACCTGTTTTATGGGCGCAACGCCACGCTGCTCATCGGTGGACCGTAACTTAACACTCCGGCTTTTTTCCTGAGCAGTGAGCGGCACAGCGACGAACCTGCAACACAGTTTGACGGCGCGCGGGTTTCCGGACCTACGCGCCGGGTTTTTTCAACCGGTCATCGAGCCATCAATGAGGAACGCCAACCCATGAATGAGCGTGAGTTAATCTATCAAGCACGGCAAGCGGTTTATGCACTGCTGCGACGTCTCTTTGACAAAGCGCCTGACCCTGAACTGCACGCCTGGCTGTTGAGCGAGCGCCCATTTTCAGAGTTCCCTATCGCCCTGCCAGATGGGGCCGGCGATCTCCTGCCACAGGTGGACCAGGCTTCTCAGCAAGCCACGCTGGAAGAACTGCGGCAGGATTTTCTCCAGTTGTATTTCGGCCCCGGCCGTATGGAAGTCCCGCCGTGGGAGAGCGTCTACCGCAACGATGAGCGCCGGCTGTTCGACACCCATACCCTCCAGGTCCGTGAGACCTATGCCCGCCATGGCATGGAATTTGTCGAGAAAAACAAGACGCCCGAAGACCATATCGCCATTGAGCTGGAGTTTATGCGCATCCTGACCGAGCGCCTGCTCAAAGCGCTGGCCCTGGGCGACGAGAACGCCGAACATATTCTGCTGGAGGAGCAGCTGACATTCCTCCAGAAGCACCTCCGGGTCTGGATGCCGTATTTCATCGATCTGACCCAGAAACACGCCCAGACGGCATTTTATCATGGGCTGGCCGGCGTGCTGGGTGGTTTTCTCGATTGGGAGGTAAACACACTGGACCAACTCCTGGAGATTACACAACCAACAGCCAACTGAACGCTTGACCACCCCTGGAAGTACCTGCGTTGCTGCATCTTAACCGGTTCAGAGCAGGCACGCCGTGCGTTTAGCACGTAACGACGCCATATCCGTGTGCCTGGTATTAGAGGAAAGCGAGTACGTAATGCGCAAACATAGTCTTGTCGGCCTGCTGCTTATTATCGTTTTAGTGACGACGGCTTGTGGGGGAGCAGCCCCCACCAATACCCCGGAACCGACCGATACCCCGGCCCCGACCGACACGCCGGCCCCAACCCGCACCCCCGTGCCGACGGTTGATGTGACCAGTCTGTCTACCGACCAGCTCATGGCCACCATGGAGGCCCTGGAAACCGATCTGGAAGATGCCCGTATCAATATGGAAGCGGCATCCGGCGAAGCGGCCGAAGGCGATGCGCAGATGGCCGTCCAGCGGATTGAGCGGGAGATGGATGCGGTGCAGGAACTCCTGGATGCCGCCCAGGACGAAGGCGCGGCAGG
Organism: Anaerolineae bacterium; assembly: GCA_034430555.1. Taxonomy (GTDB): domain Bacteria; phylum Chloroflexota; class Anaerolineae; order Aggregatilineales; family Ch27; genus DAOTXK01. Next base: position 7,703 of record DAOUEM010000019.1, read on the forward strand.
AGGTGAAGCGCCCGGCCTGACTCTCAGTGGTGACTTCGCGGAAGCGCGCGACTGGGGCTGGGAAGAGCTGGCAGCGCTGGAGATGATCACCGCTACCGTCGCCGGTCCCCGCGAAGACGATCCAGAGGTGGAATACTCTGGTATCAGCCTCATGGGGCTGCTGGAGGCGGCAGGTCCTGGCCAAGAGGCGGAGACGCTGGTCGCCACCGCAGCCGATGGCTTCTCAGCGGAAATCGACCTGGCGGCAGCGCAGGACTGCGAGGCGTGCCTGATTGTGCTTGAGGACGACGGCACCTTGCGCCTGATTATGCCGGATTTCCCCAGTAATAACTGGGTGCGCGGTCTGGCGGAACTGAGCGCGCAGTAGGGGCGCGAACGCTGGAAAAGCGACAGTCTACACGGGCAGCTTCGCGAACACACCTGGGTGCAATGAAAACGACACTGCGAGTTATCCTGGTTATTGGCTTTACCGGCTGTTTGATGTGGGTGATGGGTGGTCCTATTCTCAGCGTACAGGGTGACTCCCCGGCCCGTGCGCCGCATGAGTGCCGGGAATGTCACCTTGAAGCCTACGAGTCCTGGGCGCGTTCGGCCCACAACACCAGGGCTTTTATCGGCAGGGAATTCCGGGCGGTGTGGGCGCGCGAGCGGCAGTCCCCGCAGTGCCGGGCCTGTCATACCACCGGTTACACTGCGGAGACAGGCAGCCAGGCTTATACGGGCGTCAGTTGTGAGGCGTGTCACCAGCCGGTCGAGAACGGCACCATCGCTGAGGGCGAGTACCGTGAGCACGAGCAGTTGAGCATCCCCCGGCGGGTGGATGAGTGCGGCGTCTGTCACGGCGCCGGCCATGCCCTGACCTATGTCGAATGGGAGGCGAGTGCGCACAACGGGGGCATCGAAGTGGGGTGTTTATCGTGTCATGATGCCCACAGCGGTCACCTGGTCGAGACGGACATGGTCGCGCTGTGTGGGTCCTGTCATTTTCAGCCCGTGCCGGTGAACAGCCCGCACATGGGCGTGGAAAGCGGGTGCACGGACTGTCACCCGGTGCCGATCGCGACGGATAACGTGCATATGCACGAGAACAGCGATGCCGCCGCCGATTGCGTCGCCTGTCACATGGTGACCGAAGAGGGGCCGTACGGGCTTTACTTGAGTAATGCCGGGCATACCCTGCAGGCCTCACTGGCCGCCTGCGTGAATTGTCATGGCAGCCTGCACGATCTACAATCGGGCCAGTGACCGTTTGATATAGACGAGGAGTCAATAGCCGGTGCAGCCGGCGAAGGCTGCCCGGCAGCCTGACCTTAACATCTATAGCTATGATTCTCCGAGTCTGCCAGAGTACTTCCGGTCAATAACCTGTCGGCCAGAAGGTTCCTAAAGCGTCAGGCAATGGTGGCAGACCGACCCGTAAGGGCTGCCGATCAGGCAGTAGGGTGTGGGGGGAAACGCCCATGCCTCCCGTATTTGGAAAGGAGCCCCCCCCCGCCGGCCCACCCGGGCCGCGGGAAGTGCCAGCCATTTCGTCTACATTTCCTATCCGGCTGGTATTTTGTTATGAACGGGATCACCAAGCAGTCTCCCATAAACAGCTATTCCCTGGATGCTGACCGCCCGCCCGGCCCTATGATTCAGGTGGGGCACCTGCATGTCTCGCTGACCGGCCATCAGGCGTTAAGCGACGTCTCGCTGACCGTCGACCGCGGCGCCTTTGTGTTGGTCAGCGGGCCTTCCGGGAGCGGTAAAAGCACGCTGGCCAGGACCCTGGCCGGCCTGCTGCATCACCAGCCAGGCGTGACGATTGAGGGTTTCGTCAGGGTCGACGGGGTGGACGTGCTCGCGACGCCGGCTGCTCGGGTGGCGCAGCGCGTTGGCATCGTGTTCCAGAATCCGCGCGCCCAGCTGTTTAACCTGACGGTGGCGGAGGAGCTGGCCTGCGGGCCGCATAACCTGGGGCTGGCGGAAGCGGCGGTTCAGGCACGCGTCGCCGAGACGGCCGGGATGCTGCACCTGACTCACTTGCTGCACCGCCGGCTGGATACCCTGTCCGGCGGCGAGATACAGCGGGTCGCCATCGGGGCGGTGCTGGCCATGGGCGCCAGCACGCTGATCCTGGATGAGCCGACATCCAGCCTGGATGTAGCCGGCACTCACCAGGTCGTCCAGGCGCTGGAACGCCTGAACCGGGAGCACGGCACCACCATCCTGCTCATCGAACATCGCCTGGGTGAAGTGGCCCACCTGGCGTCAAGCGCGGTCCTGCTGGAGAAGGGGCAGGTGATCGCCGATGGCCCCTGCGACGCCGTGCTGGACGATCGTGCGCTGCTGCGTCACCTGGGCATGCGCCGTCCCGCCCCGCAGCCCATGACCGATTGGCGCCACCTCTTGCAGCCCAACGGCGCTCACCCCACCGGCGAGCCGCCGCTGCTGGTCCTGGACGGGATCGAAGCGCGCTATGGCCGGCATACCGCCCTGGATCAAGTCAGCCTCTCCGTATGGCCGGGGGAATTTGTGGCACTGGTCGGCGAGAATGGGGCCGGTAAAAGCACGCTGGCCATGATCGTGGCCGGGCTGATGCGCCCCCATCGTGGCAAGGTGCGCTTCAACGGCGCCCGCCGGGCGCGGATGGGATTGGATGTCGGCTTGCTGTTCCAGAATCCGCTCGACCAGCTCTTCTGCCACACGGTTGAGGAAGAGGTGGCCTTTGGCCCGCTGAATTACCAGTGTTTTGATGCGGACATGCACCGGCAAACGCTGGACCGGTGCGCCCTGACCGCCCTGCGCCAGCGCCCCGTCCAGGCGATATCAGCCGGGCAGCAGCAGCGGGCGGCTCTGGGCGCGGTGCTGGCCTTACGCCCGTCGCTGCTCATCACGGATGAGCCGACGCTTGGTCAGGATTGGGGCCACCTGGAGCAGCTCATGGACTTTCTCAGCCAGCTCAACCGGCAAGGCACCACGATCTTGATGATCACACACGATTACAAGCTGGTCCATCGCTACGCGCGCCGCGTCGTGCTGCTGCATGAAGGCCGCGTCCTGGCGGATGGACGGCCCATACAAAAAAAAGGAGCACTGACATGACGCGTTTCTCGCTGCGTGAGCTGGTCATGATCGGGATATTTGGCGCGCTGTGGGGGGTGATTGAAGTCTCGTTCGGCTCTGTTTTGCACTGGGCTCATATCCCGTTTAAGGGCGCGATTCTGGGGGGCGGCGGCGTGCTCATCCTGATGATCGGGCGGCTGTTCGTGCCCCACCGCGGCGCGACGCTGGCGATGGGCATCGTCACCGCTTTCCTGAAGATGTTCAGCCTGGGCCAGTTCGTCTTGCCCCAGATGCTGGCCATCTTTATGGAAGCGCTGCTGGCCGAGGCCGTGCTCAGCCTGTTCGGGCAGCCCTCCCGCCGCAGTTTTATGCTGGCTGGTGCGGCAGCCACCTCCTGGAACTTCTTCCACCCGATTCTGACATGGGGTATCCTGGCCGGGCAGGGCATCGTGACCTGGTTTACGGAAACTATCAACAACGGGGCTGCTTTGCTCGGCATCAGCCCAGACGCGGTCCTGCTGATCGCCGCCATTATGATCGGCATCTATGCCGGCAGCGGCCTGATCGGCGGCCTGCTGGGCTGGCAGGTCGGGCAGCGGGTGATGGCCCGGCAGGTGACCCTGTTTAACCAGGGAACGGCATCTTGATGACGGCGGTCCATAGGAGGATAATCATGCGTAGATTGAAGCTACTGGTGTGTTGTGCCCTGCTGATCGCCCTGCTGGCGGGCTGTGGGCCGGGCGGCGGCGCGACTCCCGTGCCCGGGGCGATCATCCTCACCGTGACCGGCGGCGACATCGAACAGACTTACACTCTGGAACAGCTCCAGGCGCTGGCCGCGCACGATGTCGAATCGGACGATGGCGCGTTTGTGGGCGTGCTGCTGAGCGACCTGCTGAGCGAGGCCGGCTTCGATCTCGACCGCATCACAACCGTCCGCGCTGTGGCGATGGACGGCTTCAGCAGCACCTACGACGCAACGCTGTTCCGGCGCGATGACGCCGTGCTGGCCTATGCGCGCGCCGGGGGCGACCTGGACAGCGACGAACAGCCGCTGCGGATGGTCATCCCCGGCCAGGAGGGTCGCATGCAGCCCCACCAGATAACACGGTTGGAGATCGCAGTCGAATGACGGCCCTCGAACGATCGGAGCGATCAGAACGGATCGGGCTGCGGGCTGCCGGCTTGCTGCTGGCGATGCTGGCCGCGGTGCTGGTCGGCGGCTGGTGGGCAGCCGGGCTCACGCTGGTCACGATCGGCCTGGCCGCCTGGGAAAACCCGGCAGCACTGCGCCCGATCTTCAACTGGCGCTGGGCGCTGCTGCTGGCGCTGCTGATCGTGCCCAGCGCACTGTTCGTTGGCGAGCCAGACCTGACCGCCGCCGGGATCATGCTCTCGGGGCAGGGGCTGCGGCTGGGGCTGGAGATGGCCTGCCGGGCGACGACGGTCATGACCGTGGTCAGCGTCTTCAGCCAGTCGATTTCGGTGATGCAGCTGACGCGCCTGCTGGATCGCTACGGGCTGCGCGGCCTGGGCTTCGCCATCGGCGTGGGATTCCATGCCATGCCCACGCTCAAGAAGCGGTTTTTGACGGCCTACGCCGCTCTGCGCCTGCGCGGTGGATTCCGGCGGCAGCGCTGGCGAGCGGTACAACTGCTCTTGATCACCGTCATCACCGGCGCGCTGCGTTACGGCGAAGAGGTCGTGCTGGCCGCCGAAGCCCGCGCCTTTGAATACGACAGTTCAGACCCTGCCCACCCGCGCGAATAGCGGGCCGTCCTGGCGGCGCCAGCCGTTGTCTCGTGGTGAACGTAGTGCGATCAACCCTTGAGGAGTATCATGAACGTCCAGACGAAGGTGCCGGTGATCTCGATCGTTGGTCGCTCGAAATCCGGCAAAACCACGCTGATCGAAAAGCTGATCCCGGAGCTGGCTCGGCGCGGCTACCGGGTCGGCACTATCAAACACCACGCGCATCCGGATTTTACCATCGACTACGAGGGCACCGATAGCTGGCGGCACGCCCAGGCCGGCAGCGCCCAGGTGATCCTGGCCGCACCGGATAAAATCGCCAGCATCCGCCGCCTTGATCAAGAGCTGACCGTGGGGCAGATCATCAATACCATGGTGGTCGACTGTGACCTTGTCCTGACGGATGGATATCGGCGGGCGGCCCTGCCCAAGATCGAGGTGGTCCGGGCGGCGCGCAGCTTTGAGGCGCTGTGCGACCCGCACGAATTGCTGGCCGTGGTCACCGACGTCGACGGCCGGGATTTCCAGGTGCCGCGCCTGCCGCTCGACGATATCGCTGCTATCGCCGCTTTTATCGAGCAGGCCGTCATCCAGGCCCACCGCTCGGCGGAGCCGCTCGATGAGTGATATCCGGTGCTCCTATGAGGAGGCGCTGGCGCTGACCTACCGGCACATTACACGGCTGCCGGCGGAAGACGTCGACCTGACCGAACTGGTGGATCGGGTCATCACTGAAGATATCTTTGCCCGGGTGAACTCGCCCACGGATGACGTCTCTCTGAAAGATGGGTATGCTGTCCGGTCGGCGGACATCGCCGGCGCCAGCCCGCAAAACCCGGTCCGGCTGCGCTTGGTCGGGCACGCGGCGGCGGGCAGCATGTGGCAGGGTGAGATCGTCGCCGGGACGGCGATTCGTATCCTGAGTGGGGCCGCGATCCCGCCGGGGGCGGAGGCGGTTATTGCCGAGGAATTCACCGCGGCGGATGGCGACGGCGTGCGCGTCTGCGCGGATGCCCATCCCGGCCGGAACATCCTGTCCAGGGGCTGTGATATCGCCGTCGGGCAAAAACTTTTAGCGGCAGGCACGGCGCTTCGCCCGCCTCAGGTCGGCCTGCTGGCCGCGGCCGGTTACACGGCGGCTTCGGTGGTCAAACGGCCCCGGGTGGCCATCATTGCCACCGGCGATGAAGTCCTCGCGCCGGGGAAACCCTTGCAGCGGGGCAAGCTCTTCGCCAGCAACCTGGTCACGCTGTCGGCCTGGTGTACACACTACGGCCTGTGGGTCAGCACCAGGGTGGTGGCCGACGACGCGGCCAGCATCCGCTCGGTTCTCCTTGAAACCATCGTCTCGCACGAAACGCTCGTCACCAGCGGCGGCGCCTGGAAGGGCGAGCGCGACCTGGTGGTCAGGCTGCTCGACGAACTCGGCTGGACGAAACACTATCACCGGGTCCGGCTGGGGCCGGGCAAGGCGGTTGGTTTTGGCCTGTGGCAGGGCAAGCCGGTTTTTTGCCTGCCGGGAGGTCCTCCCTCGAACCACACATCCTTCCTGAAGCTGGCGCTGCCTGGCCTGATGACGCTCGCCGGGTACCGCGAGCCTGGCCTGCCTAAACTGGTCGTGCGCCTGGCCGAGGACCTGCGGGGCCAGATCGACTGGACGCAGTGCATCCATGGCTGGTTGGAGCGGCTGCCGGACACGATCCTGTTTCATTCCTTAAAAAAGATGTCCAGCCGACTGGGGATGATGGCGCAGGCCGAAGCGATCGTGATGATCCCGGAGGGCGTTGATCATATTCCGGCGGGCACCACGCTCGAAGCCGAGATACTGGCCTAGAGTCTGACCGGCGGCCCCGTACCTGGCGGATTTACCTGATCGGGCGGGGCCAATCGAGCACTCGCCCAGGCGGTACAAGAGGAATTCGATACCATGAAACTGACGAGAGTCGGCGGCGGGGGAATTCGCACCCCGCTGGCCATGCCTCCTATCCTGCGGCGGGCGGCACAGCTGGGTTTGCAAGAACTGTGCCTGATGGACATCAACGAGGAAAAGCTCCGCATTTTTTCTGCCCTCTCTTCAGACGTGATCAAAGCCCACGACAGCCCGCTGCGTCTGACGGCCACCACCGATGCCAGGGCTGCCCTCGACGGCGCCGACTTCGTGATCACGACCATCCGTGTCGGCGCTGACTCCGGTCGTGTCCTCGACGAGCGCATCGCGCTCCGGCACGGCGTACTGGGGCAGGAAACCACCGGCGCGGGCGGCTTCGCCATGGCCCTGCGCAGCATCCCGGCCATCCTTCACTACGCCGAACTGCTGGAGGAGGTCAGCCCCGGCGCCTGGATTCTGAACTTCACCAATCCGGCCGGCCTGGTCACCCAGGCGCTGCGCGACCGCGGCTTCACGCGCACCATTGGCATCTGCGACAGCGCCAACAGCGCGCAGAACGCCATCGCCAGCTGGCTCGACGTGGATACCCACCGGCTGCGGGCCGAGGTATTCGGGCTGAACCACCTTTCCTGGGCGCGGTCGGTGATGCTGGACGGCGAAAACGTGCTGCCGAAGCTGTTGCGCGATCCGGCTTTCCAGCGCGAGACCATGTTACGCCTGTTCGATCCCCGCTTGATCGAGGCGAAGGGCATGTGGCTCAACGAGTACCTGTTCTACTGGTATTATGCCAAGCAGGCCCTGGAGGCCGTCTGCAACGAGGAATTGTCGCGGGGTGAGGCCATCCAGGAATGGAACAACCGCTTACTGGCCCAACTCCGCAGCACCGATATCGAGAAGGACACCGCGGCGGCCCGCGGTTATTATCGCGCTTACATGGAGCAGCGGATCGGCACGTATATGACCTACGGCGAGACCGATAAAAACACCAATCACATGCTGCTGGAAATGGACGAAGAAGAGGGGTACATGGGCGTGGCCCTGGATACCATCATAGGCCTGTCCACCGGCCAGCCTCATTACACGGCCCTGAACGTCCCCAACGAAAGCGCCATCACTTGCATGAAGCCCGACGACGTGGTCGAGGTGAGCTGCCGCGTGGATGGCGCGGGTGTTCATCCCCAGCCAATCGGCGCGATCCCGGAGCCGCAGGAACTGCTGATGCGCACCGTGAAGCTCTACGAGCGGCTGACGGTCGAGGCCATCTTCGAGCGGTCGCGGGCCAAGGCCGTCGAAGCCCTGATGGTCCATCCCCTGGTCTATTCTTACCCGGTGGCCCGGGAACTGGTGGATGAATACCTGGAAGCGCACGCGGATTACGTCGGTCATTGGGAAAAGTAGCCGCCATGACTGAAACGAGCGCCAGCTACGACGTGCTGCTGTGGGGCAGCTACTTCTGCGACCTGATTTTTACCGATCTGCCGGCAGTTCCCCGGCTGGGCGGCGAAGTCTTCAGCCGGTCCTTCAACATGAATCCCGGCGGGCCGTTTTATACAACGATCGCCCTGCACCGGCTGGGACTCTGTGTCGGCTGGGCCTGTGATTTTGGCAGCGATTCCTTCAGCCAGTATGTGCTCGATCAAGCGCGCGCGGAAGGCCTTGATACCAGCCTGTTCACCATTCACCCGGAGCCGGTGCGGCGGATCACGGCCGTCTTTTCCTTCGCGCACGATCGCGGCTTTCTCAGCTTCGTGGAGGATGTGCCGCAAAGCTCGCCCATCCCGCTTTTAGAGCAGCACCAGGTACGCTGCCTGTATTTACCAAACCTGCACTACGGCGAAGCCTACGCCGATCTATATGCTGCCGCCCGTGAAAGCCAGATGCTGATCTTCATGGAATGCCAGAGCAACGACGCCACCTTACAAACGCCCGGCGTCGTCGAGGCGCTGCAGTCGGTGGACATCTTCGCACCGAACGAAAGCGAAGCCTTACAGCTTACCGGGGCCGGTTCCGTGGAAGAAGCCCTCGCCGAACTGGCAGCACTGACGCCGCTGGTGGTGATCAAGCGCGGGGCAGCGGGGGCCATCGCCCGCCGCGGTGATAAAGTCGTGACGGTCCCGGCCATAGACGTCAAGGTCGTCGATACCACCGGGGCCGGCGACTGCTTTAACGCCGGGTTTTTATACGGCTACCTGCGCGGGGAATCGCTGGAGATGTGTTTGACCATCGGTAACATCTGCGGCGGGCTGTCCACCACGGCTGTCGGCGGCGGCGCCATCCCGACCGAGGCCGAGATCGCCCCCTACCTGAACTTAACCCGGTAAAAAACGACCCACCGGTGAAGGTGGGGTGGCAGTATCCTGTATGGCAGCTGATCCGTCGGCTCTCAGGCCCGGTCAGACAGCCTGACCGGCGCATGCCTGTCGTCTCTGCTATGGGGATACGGGTCGCGATACATGCGATAGTAATCCTGGTAGATGGCCTGACTGTCCGGGTCCGGGACAAAACGCCTGGCGATACGCACCCACTGCCTCTCGAGCGCGTCCGGGTCCAGGGTTTTGATCACGCGGGCGGGCACGCCGCCCTAACCGTGAAGCCGCCAAACGGTGCGTTAATTCGAGCGGCTGAGTTTATCTCTTAAGGTGCCGGTCAGCAGGAGTAAACACCGGGTGGGAGTCGCCGCGGCCATCAACAATATGGCGCGAATAGGGCCATGATACTTTCGGGTGTAGGTCGCCATATCGCGGTAAAACGCGCGCCTGGCCCGGCGCTTGACCTTGTTCAGGCTGGCGCTTTCCTGGTGGGTGATCACTGCGTCGGCCACATACCCGATCTGATAGCCTGCTGCCCGGAGGCGCTGGCACAGGTCGTCGTCGCTGAAATACAGGACCATTGTTTCGTCAAACAGGCCTACCTGCGACAGTACCTCCCGCCGCAGCAGCAGGCATGATCCCGGTGCGATCTCGACCAGCCGGTCGGATAGACGGTCCCATTCCTGGTACCACAGCCGTTCTCGACGCCTATCGCGCCAGCGTGATAGCAGCGAACCCAGCAGGGTATATGAGAGCCATAGGTCCAGGTAAGTGTATGTCCGCGCGCAGATGGGCAGCACGGTCTGTCCATCCGTCCAAACCTGGCGGGCCGTGACCGCGCCGCAGCCGGTATCCTGGGACAGGCGGTTCAACAGCCGGGTCAGCGCGCTGGGATGGACTTCGGTATCCGGGTTAAGGACAAGCACGTACTCCCCTTGAGCGGCACGTAAGGCGATGTTGTTTCCTTCGCTGTAGCCGGTATTGCGGCCCGGCTCGATCAGCCGTGTGTGCGGGAAGCGTGCGCGAAGCATGGCTGCCGAGCCATCGGTGCTGCCATTATCCACGACGATGATTTCGTGATCGATATCGCCGGCTGTGACCTGGATCGACTCCAGGCAGTGGGCCAGGTCATCACAGGTGTTGTAGTTGACCAGCGCGATTGATAGGTTCATCGGATATCAGGGACGCCGCGACGTCACGGACGCCGCCGAATCAAGAACGTCGGGCCTGGTAGATTAGTTCATAGGCGAACAGGCCGGGCAGCACCGGCGCGGGCAACGGGCGATTCTGCCGGCGGGCCAGGGTGTTGAGGGCATTCTGCAAAGCGCTGCCGGCGATGTGCAGCCGCTCCACCCGGTAACCCTGTTCGACCAGCAGCGCCCGTCCCGTTTTGGCCGTATACAGCCGCAGGTGCGTGCGGTCCATCACGCCGTAGTCGGTGTAGTCGAAGCGGCCCGCCAGCAGCTTCAGCCGAATTTGCCAGTAGGCCACATTGGGCAGTGAGACCAGGACCAGCGCCCCCGGCTTGAGCAGATCGCGCGCCGCCGTGAGCAGCCGCTCCGGGTATTTGAGGTGTTCCAGGACGGCCGCGGCCAGCAGCACGTCGTAGGGCGCGCCGCCCTGCGCCGCTTCGAGCGCATCCGCCGCGTCCAGGTCGACGGTGTGTACCTCGCTGGACCGTTCCGCTGCGATGGCCGTCGCGCGGGGGTCGGCTTCCAGGCCGGTCACGCGGCAGCCCAGCGCCCCTGCCATGTAACCGGAGAGATAACCCGAGGCGCAGCCTAACTCCAAAACGCGGCTGTCCGGCGGGATCAGCCGCATGAGCACGCTATGGGCTTCGTCCGGGTGGGCGGTGGACGGGTTGTAAATCGCCTCTTTATGGTACTTGGGTAGGGACATGGCCGCTCCTGCCGCGTGCCTGGCACGAAGCCTCATTATAGAGGCGCTGCCGGGCTTTGTCGAAACGTCCCGACCGTGGGGCAGGTGTTTCACGGCATAACCCGGCAGCATCGACCGGCCTCAGTGCAGGTTCAACGCGCCGATCACACCAATGCCGCATTCGGTCAGGGCCTGGGCCGTGCTGTTGAGCGCGTCGAACTTGTCCAGGAAGTTGAGCGTCAGCGCGTCCATGTCGCCGGCCAGTTCGATCTCCGACCGGTCGCGGAAGTAGTCCAGGATATCGGACGGGCGCTCGCGCCCCTCTTCGACTGATGGGTCGCCGCCCTCGTGTTTGGCGGAGATATTGGCGACCGAGCCGGCGATTTCCAGCAGTTCGTCGCGGCGGTTATAGGGCTGGCGCACGATGTGCCGCCAGGTCTCGGTGATGTGATGCTCGAAGCGCACCACCTGCTCGAAGCCCAGTTGTTCACGAAACTGGGCGCTGATTTCCATCGTTTCGTTGTTGACCGAGTTGGACCAGTTGAAGCCGATCAGCGGCGATGTGCCGTCATCCCGCGCGAAGAGCTTGGCGGCCAGCAGCGTCCAGAAGGCGGCATAGGGGTTGTCGTTGCCCATAAAGACCGAGATCTTGAACTCAATGTCGATGCCCATGCGGTGCAGCAGGTAGCCGAGCAGCACCGTGCCCGGGTTGACGTTGAGCACCTGCCGCACGCCGTAGTTCGTGTAGTAGTAGAGAAATTCGTCCACCCACTTGAGGGCGTACTCGTTGGGCTGGCCCACCCCGCCGAAGTAACCGGTGATAGTGTCCGGCCCGCCCAGATGCACGTTCGAACCGTCGGTGCCCTTGGTATCGAGTGTCTCCACCACGCTGGCCCCGATGATGGTCATAGCCGCCATCATGGCCGGGAGATCGCCGTCTGCTTCCTGCTCTTTCATCTTGCGCACCCGGATCACCCGGCCCGGCATCAGGTCCTGCTGGGCGATGGCCCGCTCGGCTATGGCCCGCACCCAGGGGAAATACTGGCAGGCGCTGATTTCCAGCGTGACCGCCCGGCGCTGGTCGACGGCCATCCGGTCGGTTTGCGGTCCCAGGATACGGCGGCGATAGGCGTCCATCGATATAAAGGCCTTGGCCGCTTGCTGCTCCTGGAGCCAGTCGAGATCGGCCAGGTAAGCCGGGCGCCGGTCTTTCACCCGGTCTAACAGAACAGGCAGCTGCCGGGCCTCTTCCGCCTGCCGGTTGATGGCGGCGGGTGTGCCGTACCGTTCCACCACGGCCAGTAAATCGTCGATGACGCGGGACTCGGGGTCCAGTAATGCGGCGTTGATGACGTCCAGACGCTGCGGGGGGATGTTCAGGGTGCTGCGTAAGTCGTTCATGGGCCACCTTTTCTCACTAAACGGATCGGTCTGGTGAGCGTACATTTCGCGTCCGGGCGGCGTTCAGTCCAGCAGGGATCGCAGCTCCTGATACTCTTCGTCTTTGATCGTGAACCAGTTTTCGCGCTGCGGGAAGGACCGGTCGGTGACTTCGCTCACGTAGGCCTTCAGCCCGTTCAGGATGACCTCGCCGGCGTTGCCGAAGACCTTGGCCATCTTGGGCGTGAACTTGGGGTAGAGGCCAAACATGTCGTGGTAGATGAGCAGTTGGCCGTGCGCGTCCGGGCCGGACCCCAGGCTCATGATGATGCAGTTTTCGGCCCGTTCGGTGATGAGCTGAGTCACGCGGTCGGGCACCATCTCCAGCAGGATGGCAAACGCGCCTGCCTGTTCCAGCGCCTTGGCATCGTCCATGATCTTTTTGGCCTGCAAAGCGCCTTTACCCTGCACCCGGAACCCGCCCAGCGCGCTGACGCTCTGCGGCGTCAGGCCCAGGTGGCCGATGGCCGGGATACCGGCCTTGACGATGCCCTCGATGCGGTCGGCCATCTCGACCCCGCCTTCCAGCTTGATGGCATCGCAGGCGGCCTCGGCCATAAAGCGCCCGGCGCTGCGGATCGCGCTCTCGACGCTGGGCTGGTAGCTCATATAGGGCATATCGCCCACCAGGAAGACGTTCGGGGCGCCGCGGCGCACGGCCTGGGTATGGCGGATCATGTCTGCCATGGTGACCGGCAGCGTCGAGTCGTAGCCGAGCATGGTCATGCCCAGGCTGTCGCCCACCAGGATCATGTCGATGCCGGCCTGGTCCTGCAGGTAAGCGGTGGGATAGTCGTAGCAGGTCAGCCAGGTGATGGGTGTTCCCTCGCTCACTTTTTTGAAGAGCGTGGGTAGCGTAACCTTTTTTCGTTCGGACACAGCGTCCTCCTTCTATAAAAAGCCCGTTTTGCCTGGGCGGACACATGATCACTGCATCAGCGGTAAGATCGTGGTGGATTTCACCTCCCGGATGACGACACTGGTTTGAATACGGGCGATGTTGGGCACCTGTGTCAGGCGATCCACCAGGAACCGCTCCAGGTCGCCGCGGTCCCGCAGGATCACCTTGAGGATGTAATCGAATTCGCCGGTCGTGTGAAAACACTCCAGCACTTCCGGAATCTGTTCAAGGATGTTTTGCGAGCGTTGGATGTCGGCGTGAGTGTGGACTTGCCTGCCGATCTGGACGATACACAACATGTCATATCCCAGTCGTTCGCGGTTGAGCAGGGCAGCGTAACCCTGGATATAACCGCGTTCCTCCAACAGCCAGAGACGGGCGTGGGTCGCCGAGGGTGAGAGAGTAATCCGGCGGGCCAGCGCCACGTTGGTGATGCGGCCTTCGGTCTGCAGCAAATTCAGGATGACCCGGTCGAGGTCGTCGAGCAGATCTTCGCTGTGATGATCCATAGGTTTTCATCTCCATTATAAACGATTCTTCGGCGACGGCGATTTTGATCCGTATCATATTATGCAAAAATAAAAATTACAGAATATTCTTCGGTGATGGGTTGCCAGGTTCTGACCAAACCGAAGATTCGAAAGTGTATGGACGGCCACGGCGGCACTGTTCCGGTCAGGGCGTTCGGGCCACGTCGATTCGGCCAGAGGTACCGGCCCACGCTATTAGTCTGTTCAGCCCGCCGATGCTATACTGGCGGCAACGTGACAGCGCACAACTAGGGGGGAAGTATGAGCGAACAACGTTTGTCGCCCCGCACGGTCGTGCAGCTTATCGACCGAACCTTTCGCATTTATCGGGATAATTTCCTGCTGTTTATCGTCCTGCTAGCCGTGGTGGCGATCCCGTCGGCCCTGGTGGTGCAGGCTGTCAATTACTCCTATGCGACTTCGCGCCTGCTGCGCACTGCCGCGACGGATTATACAGTGGTCCTGCTGTTGATCGGCCTCGTCCAGTTTGTGCTGACCAGCCTGGTCAACGGCATCATTACCTTCACCACCTCGGAGCACCTGCTGGGGCGCAAGCTGCCGTTCGCCGAAGTGTTTGCTGCCGTCCGCCGGCGCCTGTGGCCGTTGGTAGGGTCGATCATCCTGGTGGTGGTGCTGCTGATCGGGGTTGTGATTGCCTTATACGCGGGGGCGTTCGTGTGTCGCGGCGGGATTCTCCTGGCCGTGCCGCCGCTGCTCTACATCGGTATGGCGGTGTATTTTTTCCTCGTGCCGGTCATGATCCTGGAGAACGTGGGCGCCAGCCGGGGCATCAACCGGTCGATGAAACTGGCCAAGGAACGGTTCTGGCCGGTCTTCGGGCTGGCGGTCGGCATCTACGTTATTACCCTAATCGTCAATGCGGCCCTGGGCACCGGGTTGGATTTAGTGCTGGATGCGGCCAACCTGAACTACTCGGTCGTGGCGGTGCTGGCCGGCCAGGTGTTGGCCCTGCTGACCGCGCCGATCTTGCCCATCGGCCTCACGGTGATGTATTACGATACGCGCATCCGGTTGGAAGGCCTGGACCTGGCCTTGCTGGCGCTGGACGTGCCCAACCCCCGACCCTCGGACATTTATTCGCCGCCGGTGTCCGGCCCCTTCCTGAACGGGCGGGATTTACGGAATATCCTGGTGCTGACCGGCCTGGTGATCGTCGTTTATCTGGTGCTGGGCGCGGGCGTTTTTCTGTTGTTCGAGATGTACGGATTCCCGCTGTGAATGGTCTCCGTGCCGGTTTGCTGCTCGTATGCCTGGTGGTGGCGCTGCTGCCGCCGGCGGTCCTCCAGGCGCAGGAAGGCGTCGTCATCGGCGAGGACGCCTACTGGGCGCTGCTGGCCCAGACCGATACCCTGCTGGCGCGGGCCATCGACGAAGTGGGCGAGAAGCGGGCCGCCGTTGCCGGGGAAATCGGCGCGCTGTGGGCGGGCGTCGGCGGGGTGCGGCTGGCCGACGAATCGGTCACACCCGTCGACTCCGGCTGGCTGCGCTTCGACGCCCATCCATCGACCGGCCAGTTACAGGCGGCGTCGGCGCGGGTGGAGGCGCTGCTGGCCTACCGCGCCCGCCGGGACGGTGCGCTCGACGACCCGGCCATGCTGGCTGCCCTGGAACGCGTGCTGGCCGATGAGCGCTTCCGCTACGGGCAGGACGAAGGCGGCCCATCGCCGACGCTTGCCGCTCCGTCCGGGTCGGGAAGTGCGGCCCGATCATCCGCTTCCGGCGGGCTGGCGGCCACGATCGGGCAGGTGGTGTTGATCGCCGTGGCCGTGCTGGTCGTGGTGGGGGTGCTGCTGTCGCTGGCGCGTAATCTGCGGGTGCTGCCGGTGGAGCTGTCGCCGGAAGACGAGGCCGAGAATATCCCGCCAACCGCGCAGGCCGCCGCCGACCGCGCCGAACAATCCACCGCCATTCAGGATTACCGCGCCGCCGTGCGTTACCTGTACCTCTCCAGCCTGCTGCTGCTGGACGAGCGAGGCGCGATCCACTTTAGTTCCGCCCTGACCAACCGCGAGCACCTGGCGCAGGTGGCCGACCGGCCGCGAGTCCGGGACCTGCTGCATCCCATCGTCGAGACTTTTGACCGCGTGTGGTACGGTTTAGCCCCGGTGGACGAAGCGGCGTACCGGCAGTTCCGCCAGCGTGTAGACCAGTTGAAGCAGATCGCATGAACCGATTGAGAGAACATCGCCTGCTGCTGGTGGCGGCTGCCGTGTTCGTTGCGATGTATGTCCTGGCGGCGCTGCTGATCGAAGACCCGGGCCGGCCCCCCTCGCGCCTGCGCAGCGACCGGGAAGACGGCGCGCTGGCCCTGCGCCTCTGGCTGGAAGCTGGCGGCTATCACGTCCGCGAACTGGCGGGCAGCACCGTCGATCCCGGCGACCTGGACGTGATCTTTGTGCTGAACCCTTACGCGCCTTACACGTTGGCGGAGGCGCGTGCCTTGCAGGAATGGGTGGCGCGCGGCCATACGCTGATCGTGGCCGGGAGCGGGACCAGCGTCAACGCGGCCCTGGCTCCTTACGATGTCGCGGTGGCGCGGTCTGGGGCGCGACGTATGGAAACGGCCCTGCCAGCCGGCCCCACGCTAACCGATCCCCCGGTGAGCCATCTGCCCGTCGGCTGGACGTACCGGGTAGAGCCGGATCGCGCTGACGTGGTGGTGCACCTGGTGATCGACGGCGACCCGGTGCTGATCTCGCTGGCCGAGGGGCAGGGTACGGTGTGGGTCTCCGGCACTGTCGATCCCTTCACCAACCTCGGCCTGGCGGCAGAAGGCAGCGCCCGCCTCATCCTGAACCTGCTGGCCGAAGCCCCGCCGGGGGCGCGCATCGGCTTCGACGAATCGCTGCACAACGTAGAAGAAATTCCGGCCTCGTTTTCCGCCTGGTTGTTCGCCGGGGCGGCGGGGTGGGGGATTGCCCTGGCCGGCGCCCTGACCTTCGTGTTCCTGGCGCTGCGAGGGCGGCGGTTCGCACGGGCTATCCCGCTCCCGGAGGAGCGCCTGCGCCGCGAGCCGGTCGAGTACATCCAGGCCATGGCGAACCTGCTGCGCCGCTCCGGCCAGCGGACGCACACCCTGGGCCATTACCGGGCGCGCTTCCGGCGGGCGCTGGCGCATCACTACGCCATTGACGCCTCGCTGGCGGACCCGGACCTGCTGCGGGCCGTCGCCGCCCGCGATCCCGCCGCCGACCTGGGCGCGTTGGGCGAGCTGCTGCGCCTGCTGGCGCGGACGCGAGTCAGTGAGGCGGAGCTTGTTTCTATCGTGAAAGCGGCTGATAGCTGGATGGGGGAACAAACTTGACCGAACATACCAACCGTTTGTCCGACGTGATGGCCCGCCTGCGCCAGGGGGCGGCGCGTGTGCTGGTTGGCCAGGAGGAGGCCGTCGAACTGCTGGTCATCGCCCTGCTGACCGGCGGACACGTCCTGCTGGAAGGCGTGCCCGGCACCGCCAAGACCCTGCTGGCCAAGACGCTGGCCCACCTCGTCCAGGCCGACTACGGGCGCATCCAGTTCACGGCGGACCTCATGCCGTCCGACGTGGTGGGCACCATCGTCTACGACCTGCAATCGAGCCGCTTTAACCTGAAGCGCGGCCCGATCTTCACCCAGAT
The DNA here is from genome assembly GCA_034430555.1 of Anaerolineae bacterium. Taxonomy (GTDB): domain Bacteria; phylum Chloroflexota; class Anaerolineae; order Aggregatilineales; family Ch27; genus DAOTXK01. The sequence continues at coordinate 25,087 of DAOUEM010000019.1, forward strand.
ACTGCTGGCCGACGAGATCAACCGCGCCCCGGCCAAAACCCAGGCTGCCCTGCTGGAAGCCATGGAGGAGCGCCAGGTCACCATCGAAGGGGATACGCAGCTCCTGCCGCGGCCGTTCATGGTCATCGCCACCCAGAACCCGGTGGAGATGGACGGCACTTACCCGCTGCCGGAGGCGCAGCTCGACCGCTTCCTCTTTAAGATCGCGATCAACTACCTGGGCAGGGGGCAGGAGGTCGAGGTCCTGCGGCGCTACGACCAGGGCTTCGACGCCCACAACCTGGCCGCCGCCGGTTTGCAGCCGGTGTTGGGGCCGGCGCACCTGGACCAGATTCGCCAGGTCGTCCAGGCGGTGCGGGTGGAGGAGGGCGTGCTCGACTATATCGCCGCCATCACGGAAGCCACCCGCAGCAGCCCGGACCTTGCCCTGGGCGCCAGCACGCGGGCCGCGGTCTGGCTGCTGTTGGCCGCCAAGACGCGCGCTGCTGTTTATGGCCGCGATTACGTCTTGCCGGATGACATCAAGGCGCTGGTGCCGCCCACGCTGCGTCACCGCGTCCACCTGCGCCCGGAGGCCGAGATCGAAGGCCTGGACCCGGACGCCGTCTTCCGCCGCCTGCTCAACCGGCTGGAAGTGCCGCGTTAGCCGTGTGGACCGGACGCTTTTTCGCCCTGGCGCTGGCCGTGCCCGCCTTGCTGGTGGTGGGCGCGTGGCTGCCGGTGCTGGTCCCGGCGGCGGTCGTCTACGGGCTGGGATTGGCCGCCCTGCTGATCCTGGACCGTTTTTCTGCCGGCGGGGTGGATCAGTTCCGCCTGGAGCGCCTGCATGACCAGAAGCTGTCGCTGGGCGTGCCCAACCAGGTCACGCTGCGGATCACGTCGCGCGCCGCGCGCCCGCTGACCGTCACCGTGCGCGACGAACCGCCGCTGCTGTTCGGCGGGGCGGAGGGGGCCGAAGTGCAGGGGGCCATCGAGCCGCGCCAGACGCTCGACCTGGCCTATCACCTGCGGCCGCTCAAGCGGGGCGACTATGCCTTTGGCGATCTCAACCTGCGTTGGTCCGGCCCGCTGCGCTTCTACACGCGGCAGGCCACCGTCGAGGCGGCGGCCCCGGTTAAGGTTTACCCCAACCTGCACGAGATCCGGAAATACGACCTGCTGGCCCGGCGCGACCAGTTGGCCGAGATGGGCCTGCAAAGCACCCGCCTGCGGGGGGAGGGCACCGCCTTCGAGGGCCTGCGCGATTACACGCCGGATGACCCCTACCGGGTGATCAACTGGAAGGCTACCGCCCGCCGCGGCAAACCGATCAGCATGGACTTCGAGCCGGAGCGCAGCCAGCGCATCCTGATCGCGGTCGACGTGGGCCGTATGATGCGCAGCTCCATCCGGGTGGACGACCCCGGCGGCGTCTC
>DAOUEM010000020.1:0-4002 GCA_034430555.1 Anaerolineae bacterium
ACCTTAACAAGTGAATATCGAAACAAAATCCCACAATCCCACACGCCGGGGGTGAACGCGCGGCTGAAAGCTGACCGCTGATAGCTATCCGCTGAATGCTGGCCGCCACCGTCGGCCTGATCTAGCGGTATAATGGACGCGGACCCTCACCAACTAAAAAAGGATGACTGACATGCGCGTGCACTGCGTGGTCAACAATACCGCCCGCCGCAGCTCCCAGTTCTGGGGCGAGCACGGCGTGGCCTTCCTGGTGGAAAGCGCCGAAGGGCAGGTGCTGTTCGACACCGGGCAGAGCGGCGACGTCTTCCTGCACAATGCGCGGCTGCTGGACATCGACCTGATGCAGGTGGAGGCGCTGGCCCTCAGCCACGCCCACTACGATCACACCGGCGGGCTGGCCAAGGTCCTGCCCAAGATGCGCGACGACCTGCCGCTTTACGCCAACCCGGACCTCTTCCGCGAGCGGTTTACGCAGAAAGAAACGCCCGAAGGCAGGGTCGACTCCATCGGCCTGCCCATCGACCCGGACGGCCTGCGCGCCCGGCTGGAGCTGCGCTTCAGCGATACACCCACCGAGATCATGCCCGGCGTGTGGACCAGCGGCGAAGTCCAGCCGCGCCCCTTCTTCGAGGGCCGCAGCCCGGGGCACGTCATCCAGGCGGGCGACTCCTACCTGCCCGACCCCTACGCCGACGATCTCTCGCTGGTGCTGGAAGGCGGGGAAGGCCTGGTGCTGCTGTGCGGCTGCTGCCACGCCGGCCTGCTCAATACGCTGGCTTACGTGGACCAGTGGTTCGCGGGGGACGTGATCGCCGTCGTCGGGGGCACGCACCTGGCCAGCGCCACCGACGACGACCTGGCGCAGACCGCCGACATGCTCCGCGAGCGCTACGACTCGCCGGCCCTGTACCTCAACCACTGCACCGGCGAGCGCGCCTACCTGGCCATGGCCCAGGCCTTCGGCGAGGAGCGGGTGCAGCCCTGCCCGGCAGGGGAATCGCTGGCTTTCTAACGGCGCTCTACAAGACTTGAAGACCAGAGAGATAGCCCAGATGAATGATCAACTGTGGGAAAAAGCCAGGCAACTAGCCGCGAGATGCTACGATGTCACCGTCGAACGTGATGAATTGTCCGATGGACAAACGGTATTCGTCGCCAGAAATCCAGACCTGGTGGGTTGCAAAGCTCAAGGCGATTCACAAAACGAAGCAATCGCCAATCTCGGCGAGGCAAGAACCGACTACATCTATGCCCTACTCATCGAAGACCTACCCGTACCTGATCCCGTCTCATTACAAACAGGTATGACCAGTACAGGATCAGATCAAGCGGGCGCATTTATACTTTCCATATCGGCGGAAAATGAGACTCGGACCACAATATCCACAGACGAAACTTCTCCATCAGACCAGGAATCACAGGATTACAGTCTGTTGTATCGAGGTGATCTGGTTAAGCACTGCTGACATCTAGAGCGACTCATCAAAAAGGACGTGTCACCGACACGCCCCTACAGCACACCCCCCGCGTGTTTGTTATGGCATCCAGATGTAGGTGTAGGTGTGACCCTCGACGTCGTAGGCCGTCACCTGGATTTCGCCGGTGCTCAGCCGGTGGACGTAGAGCGGCTGGTCGTAGAAGGGGTGCATCCCGCTTGAAGATATCCCCGTAAGCGGCGCGCAGCCCGGCTTGCGTATCCGGGTAAGCCGGATCGTAACCGAGCGTCTGCCGTGCCTTGTCGATGGACGCCGCCTGACCGTTGACCCGGACCCGGTCGAAACACCCTGCGTGAAAAATGAACCGCACAAATTTGTCGTAAGGGAGCAATCCAGCTCTAGAGATGTGACCTTGTCACGAGGAGGTACCATAATGTTTGCCTGGCTTGATCACCTGTTTGGACGGCGACCCGGCAGCCAGGGCGTTCAGTTGAACGCCCCTACGGGTTCCGGTGGAAACCGTCTCCGCACCCAGACGCCGCACCTGGCGGCCGTCGCCCGCCACAACGCTTACGCCTTCCCGGCGCTCAGCACCTACGAGCGTCAGGCGGCGGTTTACGAGAGCAGCGCCTGGGTTTACGTGGCCGTCAACCGCATCGCGGAGGCGGCGGCCCTGGTGCCGCTCGACATCTTCCGGCTGGCGGGGGAGCGCCGTTTACCGCAGGACGCCCACCCGGCGGAGCGCCTGCTGGCCAAACCCAACCCCTTCCTGAGCGGCTTCGAGCTGATCGAGCAGACGATCGGCGCGCTGGAGCTGACGGGCAACGCCTACTGGTTCCTGGCGGGCGATGCGCGCGGGCTGCCGGCGCAAATCTGGCCGCTGCGCCCGGACCGGGTGGCCATCGTGCCGGACGAGCAGCGTCACATCCGCGGCTACGTCTACACCATCGACGGGCGCGACATCCCGCTGGAAGCGGTGGAGGTCATCCACTTCCGGCGCTGGCATCCGCGCGACGACTACTACGGCCTGAGCGCGCTGCAGGCGGCCCGCACCGCCGTGGAAAGCGACCGGGCCATGGCCCAGTGGAACCGCGACACCTTCGGGGCGGACCACGCCGTGCCGGCGGGCATCGTCAACGTGACCGAGTACGTCAGCGACGCCGACTTCGAGCGCATCAAAGGCGAATGGCGCGAGTCCTACGGCGGGCCGGAGCGGCGCACGGCCTTCCTGCGCGGCGGGGCGGTGCAGTGGCAGGGCATCGGCCTCAGCCAGCAGGACGTGGACTTCCTGGAGGGGCGTAAGTTCAACCGGGAGGAAGTGTTCCACATCTACGGCATCCCGCCGGGCATGTGGAGCGAAAACGCCACCGAGGCCAATGCCACCACGGCGGAGCGCGTCTTTCTGGAGCGCACGCTGTGGCCCAAGCTGGTGCGGCTGGCCGGTAAGATCACGGCGGAACTGCTGCCCTTCTGGGGGCCGGACCTGCTGGCGGCCTTTGCGGACATCCGCCCGACGGACGTGCAGGCCCGTCTCTCCGAGATTCGCACGGCTTACCCGGTGCTGAGCATCAACGAAATCCGGACGCGCTACTATGACCTGCCGGCGGTGACCTGGGGCGAAAACCCGGTCAGCGGAGCCGGGGCGCGTCAAAAGGCAGACGCGGTGCGCCATCGCGAGGGCCGGCTGGCGGATTCGGTGGCGGATCATGAGGCGAACCCTGCGGGTTCGTTGGACATCCTGCCGGATGTCCCTACAGGAGCAAAGGCTGAGGCCAGCCCGGATGCGGTGCGGCGGGAACTGCGGCAGTGGGAGCGCTTCGCCCTGCGGCGGCTGGGGGATGCATCGACGCGGGCCTTCGCGGTGGCGCACGTGCCGGACGAGCTGGCCTTCGAGATCAGCGCGCGGCTGCTGGCGGCGGAGTCGCCGGACGGGGTGCGGGCCGTCTTCCGCGCGGTGCGGGAGTCGCTGGCGGCGGCGTAGAAGGATGGATCAAACGGTGGCGGTACACGGTGCCGCCACCAATACGAACGCTTTGTTCCTCGTACCTGAATATAGCAATACTGTCTATCAAATTCGCAGCATAAGTAAATTGGAATATAATAAGAGAAGAGAACAATCATCATATTGAGTAGATCGAAATCAATCACTGAGTTATATGCGAAAGGCAAGCAATACTATGCCCGTGCACTTCGAAGACTATGAAGACATTCATTTTGACAATGCCCCTCTAAAGGAGGTAATCTGTCAAATTCAATTCTCGCCAATCTTGCGGATCGCGAATGAGGATCCAGTTGATTTTCAGGAGTCCATTAGAGACAGGTTTCCTAAACTTAGTGTCGAACAACCTGTTGTGATCGGGCCTTTAATAACTCATGGTTCAGAATCTCCAAAGATAGATACAGGAGCACGAATATTCCGATTTCACAATAGATCGGAATCATGTTCTGTTACGCTTGCTCCTCATTTTGTAGCATTTACCTCTGAAGTGTATAAATCTTGGTTAGATTACAGGGATGATTTGAGTTTTCTGATCAATGCATTTCAAAAAACATATAACATTCAGTA
>DAOUEM010000021.1:0-19158 GCA_034430555.1 Anaerolineae bacterium
CCAGCTGTATGGTGATAATCATTTAGCGTTTGTTTGTACGTTGGCCGGAGATTGCGCGTGGTAGTTCCGCCCGGGGCTTTACATTTCCGCCGGAATTGCTATACTTGGCAGCCAGCGGGAGGTCACTTATGTTAAGCCAGATGCACCACCATCATCATAAAACTAAACGAAACTGACCCGACCGTGGCGAGAGCTTATCCGGCGCAGACGCGGGTCTGCGCTTTTTGTTTGCCGGTTTCATGTTGCCCTGTGCAGGAGAAACAACTTATGGCCCCCATCAAGCCCCGCCAGCCGAAAGGCATGCGCGACTTTCTGCCGGATGACCTGCTCAAACGGCAGTACGTCTTTGATACCGTGGTGGATGTTTTCCACACGTTTGGCTTTGAGCCGCTCCAGACCCCGGCCCTGGAGATGCGCGAGACCCTGCATGGCAACCTCGGCGAGGACGCCGAAAAGCAGATATTTTACGCCCAGCACCCCCAGGGCAAGGAAGAATTGGCGCTGCGCTACGACCTGACCGTGCCGCTGGCCCGCGTGGTCGCCCAGTACGAGGGCCAGTTGACGATGCCCTTCAAGCGCTACCACATCGCGCCGGTGTGGCGCTCCGAGCGGCCCCAGCGCGGGCGCTACCGCGAGTTTTACCAGTGCGACGCCGACATCGTGGGCATTGCCAGCATGGCGGCGGACGCGGAGATCGTCAGCCTGGTGGTGACGGCGCTGCGGCGGTTGGGCTTCCGCGAGTTCCAGGTGCAGATCAACAACCGCAAGATTCTGACCGGTATCGGCGAGTACGTCGGTTTACCGGCGGAGCAGCGGGCCGGCCTCTATCGCAGCGTGGATAAGCTGGACAGGATCGGCATGGATGGCGTGCGCCGCGAGTTGGCCGACAATGGGATTCCGGCGGATACCATCGACCGTATGGCGACGTTGTTGGCGATGCGCGAGGGCGGCTTTCAGGCGCTCGGACACCTGCGGGAAGAGCTGGCCGATATCGCCATCGCCCAGGAGGGCATCCGCGAGCTGGAGGAGCTGGCCGACAACCTGGAGTCGTTCGACGTGCCGGCGGAAAACGTCACTTTTGACGTGGCGATGGTGCGCGGCCTGGGTTATTACACCGGCCCGGTCTTCGAGACGATCATCACCGAGCCGAACCTGGGCAGCGTGACCGGCGGCGGTCGCTACGACGAGCTGATCGGCATGTTCCGCAAGCGGAGCCTGCCCACCACCGGCACCACGTTGGGCATCGAGCGCATCATCGACCTGATGGACGAGCTAAACCTCTACCCGCCCAGCCTGCGCCAGACGGTGGTCCAGGTGCTGGTCACGGTCTTTGGCGAGGATACGCGGGCGGCCTCACAGCGGCTGGCATCGCTATTGCGGCAGGCCGACGTGCGCACCGAGGTCACACTGGATGCGCGTAAGGTCGGCAAGCAGACGGCCTACGCCGACCGCAAGGGCATCCCGGTGGTGGCTTATCTCGGCGCGGACGAGATCGCGGCGGGCACGGTCACGCTCAAGCGGCTGGCCGACGGCGAAACGCGCACAGTCCCTCAATCAGAGGCCGCCGGGGCCATCCGCGTGCTGCTGGCGTAGGGGTGTATTTTCAGCAATGTTGGAGCCGGGTTATCCCAGCGCAATCCGCAGCGGCGAGACGGCGGTCGGTCCGCCTTCCAGGGAGGCATCCAGCAGGTGCAGGCCCAACTGCGTGATGGTCACTTCCAGGTGCAGCACGAAGTCCAGGTTCTTACCCTCCTGCACGTGGACCTGGCGCGGCGGCAGCGCCCGGATCGTGCCGCCCGGATCGGCGGCGTGGTAGAAGCGCATCAGCATCTCGTAGCTGCCCGGCGGGGCCATGATCTGGGCGAACACGGTCAGCGCCAGGTCGACGGGCATTTCCTGCACGCTGATCTCGCTGAACGGCTGCACGATCCAGCCGTTGGTCTGGGGATTCTCCTCCAGGCTGCTGCACAGCAAAAGGCTGTAAATCTGCGGACGTAGCTGAAAATTCATGGCGAATCTCCCGTTTAGAAGGGACAGAGATCGTCCAGAGTATAGTCGCTCAGTGCCGGGCCATAGTAGTCGGCGTTGCCCAGGAACTGGTAAGTCTGTGGCATCTGCGTCACCGCCAGGTTTTTGACGATCGTGCAGGCGTCGTGCAGTGGGTTCGCACCCGGATTGGCAGCGAACAGGAACTCGTTCAGAAAGACCTCGGCCAGCCGCGTGTAGTAGCTGGGGATGCTGTCGGTGCGCCAGGGGATGTCGCGCTGCAGGGCGGTCAGCAGGTCCTGCGCCTGGCCGTCGCGGGCGGCGGCGTGCGCCAGGATCAGCCGGTAGCGATTATAAGCATCCAGCATGGCCTGCTCGTTATCGTGGTTTTCCTGCTTGGGGTAGATGCCGCCCCACGTGATCAACTCCCGGTTATTGTAGGTTTCCGTATAGAGGCGGATGGCCTCTTCCAGGTCACCGGCGCGCAGGATGCGGTCGGCATCGCGCAGGGCGTGGATGCGGTAGTTGGAAGCGCCATATTCCACCACCGGGTCGGCGTACTCGACGCCGTGCCAGGTCCAGGTGTAGCGTGCCGGGCGGTGCGGGCCGGCTTCCCGCAGGCTGATGTGCCCCTCCTGCACGATGAACTCCAGTGGTCCGTCGCCCGTCAGGTCGCGCACCTCGAACCCGGCGAAGGGAAAACCGTGGACCCGCGCGCCCGCTTCGTCCGTGTAGCGATAAAGCGCCGCGAAGCGGTTGGTGAGGGAACGGAAAATCTGATCGTTGGGTTCCCAGGTGAGGATGAACGGCTGCCGGAAGCAGGCCAGCGTCGTGCAGCGCTCCGTATAAAACACGATGTCCGGCTGGCTGTCGCCCGTGATGTCGCCCAGGTGAATGATCTGCGGCATGCTGGTCGTGCCATCCTGCGCCGTCGACAGGCCGTATACGGCGTGGTAGCGGGCATTCGGGTTTTCACAACTAAAGACCAGCATCTGGCCCGGCGGCTGCAGGGCGGTTGTCTGAGTGGGGTAGCGCAGGGTCACGACCACTTCCAGGTAGCCATCCAGGTTGAAGTCCTGCTCGGCGCTGACCGAACCATGCTGGTCATCGATGACACCCCACTGCCGCAGCATCGTCGCCAGCGTCTCCGGAGATGCGCCATCGGACAGATAGGCGGCGATGCGCTGTTCATACTCGATGGTGGATACCGGGCGCGCGTAAGGTGTCACCGCGGAGAAGGCATGGCAGAAGTCGGGCGGGGGAGTCGGGGTGGGCGGCGGGGGCGGAGTCTGCTGCATGTTGCAGGCCAGCATCACCCCCGTGAGCACGATGCCCAACCAGGCGACGAGGCGCACCGGCCCCTGTGACTGCGGTGATTGACCCATAACCCGTGCATCCTCCTGCTACCTACCGGCCCGGCATGACCAGGGTCCCACGGACTTTGGTGCTATTGAGGCGGTCCGTGCCCTGTGATACTTTACTACTGCCGGGCATTGACAATATTTTAACAAAATCAGTGCCCATTGGGAGGGTTCAGTGGTTCCTGCGTTTGCTCAGGGGGCAGGAACGCCACCCAAGTACTTCGAAAAATCGTGGCGCCCCCCTTGACGTTTGACGTCCGCCTTATTGTACTGCCGACGGTTCGCCTTTAATGGAACGTTCTATACCCCAAACCAGGCACAGGTTTTCACTCCGGCAACGCCGCAGCGATGCCGCGGTTATGCCAGGGCGCGTTCAGTAGATTTTCTGGCGGATGTCGGGCGGCTCGCTGGGGCTGGTCAGGCGCTGTGACAAAAAGCCGACTGTTCGAGTCCAGGCATCCCCGGCTGCGGCCGCTCCGTGTGTGTCTCGCGTGTCATCAAAAAAGTCCCAGCCAACGCCCTGGTACACCACCACCGAATTATCTGCCGAGGCCGCCTTAAGCTGCGTATCGAGGGCCGCCAGGTCTTCCGCGCTGAAGCCCGCGCCGCCGCCATACAGCCCCAGGATCGGGGTGGTCGCGGCGGGCAGCAGCACCCGGTAGTTGGTCGCATCCCCATTGTAAACCACCGCCGCTTTGAGGTCATCGCGATGCACGGCCACGTGCAGCGCCAGCTTACCGCCCATATCATAGCCAATGATGGCGATATCCCCATTGCAGTGATGATGCGTCTTTAGCGCGCCGATGGCCGCCGCCACGTAGGGAGGGCCCGACTCGTCCAGCGTGGCCGCCCGCTGGCGAGCGGCCTGGGCAGTCTCCGGCTGGTAGCGGTCGAACAGGTCCGGCGCGATGACATAGTGGCCCATTTGCGCATACCGGCGCACCACCCGCCGCACGAAGGCCGTCAGCCCCCAGTGCGAGTGGATCACGACCACACCGGGAAAGGTGCCGCCGGTATCCGGATGCGCCCAGAAGGCAGGCAGCACGTGCCCTTCTACCACGACCTGAATGTAACCACTGTTGATCGGATACTCGACGCGGTCTGATTGCATGGGGGTTCTCCCTCTCACCGGGCGCAGTCAGCCTGGAGGAATGATACCTCCCGGGTCCGCAGCGAGTCCATTATACCGGTGAGGCGGGCTAGACGATACTTAACCGGCGCTCGCCGGCGGCGCCCGGCGGCAAAAATCCCGGCTCCAGGTACAGCAACCGGGACGTTTCGAACAGGAGAGATTGTGGTGCGGTTACTTATGCCAGGGAGGGTACTGCCAGCTGGTTGTCCACCGTGACGCCGGCCAGCCGCTCCTTTTCGCCGACGGGCAGCAGCACCAGGCCGGACACCAGCTTGGGATAAAAATCCGTGCTCTTCTGCGGCATTTTTTCGCCGTTGCCCGCGACGTCTTTGATCTGGCTCATCCGCGTGGCGCTGACGAAAAACACAAAATTGCCGTCGCCCTGGTCGATGTTTTCGACCGGCGTAACCGGATCGCGGTGGTAGCGGATCATGGTCTTGTCCTCGATGCCGTGGGCCGGCACCTCGGCCAAACGCTCCAGCAATACCTGATGCAGCAGCGTGACGGCCAGCGATTTCCACTGGTGGGAATGGTCGCCGTCGATCAGGTCGCTGATGATCGGGTCGTCCTTGAGGGTAAGTACGTGAAAGCCTGATTCGGCGCCGCCATAGAACCCGAAGGCGTGTCCTTCCGGGTGGGCGTTGACGGCGGCCAGGCAGGCATCCAGCGTATCCACCGGGGTGACGGAAAAAACCGCCTGCGCCCGGTCCAGCACCTGGGCCGGAGTGGTGGCGGAGAAGTTGCGGATTTCCCGGTGGGTCGGCAGTACGACCAGGCCGGGATCGTCCATGCTGATCAGGGTCACGCCGATGTAGTTAAAGGCGGTTTCGTCGGGCAGGCCCGGGTGCAGGGCGCGCTGCTGGCGGCGGTAGTTGAGAGCGGTTTCGTAGCGATGGTGGCCGTCGGCGATGATCAGGTTGCGTTTCGGCGCCATCTCCGCCTGGATGGCCGCGCTGATCGCCGGGTCGCTGATCGCCCACATCCGCTGGCGCACGTCGTTCTCGAACAGCTCGCGCACGTCAACGTCCGGCGGGCGTTCGGCAATGGCCTGCCGGATCAGGTTGTTGATCCGGTCTTCACCGTCCGGGTAGAGCATGAATATCTGCTCGGTGTTGACCTTGAGGGTGCTCAACAGGTGGAGGCGGTCTTCTTTGGGGCCGCTGTGGGTGCGCTCGTGCGGCAGGATGATGCCTTCCTCATATTCGGCCAGCTCCATGGCCGCGATCAAGCCCAGGCGCACGTAGTAGCGGTCTTCCACCGGGAAGCTCTGTTCGTAAGCGTAAAAGACCGGCTGCTCTTCGCGGATGAACACACCTTCGCGCAGCCAGTCGTAATAGTACACCTGGGCGCAGGTGTAGCGGTCAGGGCCGTCTTCCTGGTCGGGCACGCAGTCGTCTTCCAGGTGGCCCAGGATGACGCGCGCAATATTGTTGGGATTACGGCTCAGGTACTGTTGCTGGAGCTTGTCCCCGATGCGGTCATACGGCTGGCTGACCAGGGTGCTCATTTCCTGGAAACGCGCCGGGTTATAACGGACGCCCCGAAACGGTTTAACAACGGCCATTTACGCTCCTCCACGGGAGATCATCGTGCGATGGTTGATGGGTGTGATAATGACTGCCGCTACTACGATCAATGACACGAAATTATAGCCGGGCATACTCCAGATTCCGTACGTCACTTTGCCCAAAATGATCCTGCCGATCTGCATAGGTGCTAAACGGCCAGATGTGCCGCCGGACGCAGGCCTTACTAGCGTAACAGAAATTGCCAGGTTAAAAAAACTGTGCTATTTAGAAGTGCAAGCTTATTCACATGGGGGGGTACTATGAAGTGGAATCGACGGGGGATCGCCGGCTTTATTTTTTTTATCGTTGTTGTCGGGGCTTTGCTGGGGTTTGGCCTGTTGCAGGCTTCCGCATTGTCCCTGCTGGCTGCCGCGGTGGTTGTGATCGCCCTGCGGATTATGCTCGGCCAGCGCCGGCTGCCCGCGGGGAGCTGGCTGATCATGTGGGGCAGCGGCGCCTTTAGTTTGTACGGGTTGTCGGTGATCGGCGGCATCATCCTGGCGGAGCCGGGTCCGTTCCCCGGCTTACCGGGGCAGGGGGCGACGGCAGTGTGGGTAGGGTGCCTGGTGGCCACTGGCCTGCTGATCGGGGGCGTCTTCCAGGCCAGTCAAGCCAACTGGATCGGCCCCTGGGTGCTGGACCAGCCAACGCTGGAGTCGGTCGGCATCTACGGGCACTGCCAGGACTGCCGCCGCCGCGCGCCAACCCGCTCGGTGAGCTTCCATCAGAACATCGGCATGATCATCGTGCGGCAGTACAAGTCGGTGCAGGGTTACTTGTGCAAGGACTGCGTGAACAAGCACTTCTGGGATATGACCCTGACGACGCTGGTGGGCGGCTGGTGGGGGCTGATCTCAGCGATTCTGACGCCGTTTATCCTGGTCAACAACGTCGCCCAGTACCTGGGCACGCTGACGATGGGGTCGGCGGCTCATACGGCCGAGCAGCCCCAGCTTACGGCGGCCATCAGCCAGCAGCTCGCGCCGCGCCGCCAGGAGATCGTCGAGCGATTGAATGCCGGCGAGAAGGTGCCGGTGGTCGCGGCGGAAGTTGGCGCAGAAGTCGGCGCGTCGCCGGGGCAGGTGGTGTTGTATCTCGCCCAGGCCGCCCGGCTGTCGGCCTTGCAGCAGGCGCTGGAAAAACAAACCAGGGGCAACACGGGGCTGCCCCGGCGTAACATCAAACGGTGATGGTTTAGAGGTTCAGCATTTCGCCTTCCAGGCCGTGGGCGGCTTCCATGATCGCCTCGGACAGCGTGGGATGGGCGTGCACGTTACGGGCGATCTCCTCGGGCGTGAGTTCGGCATGGTGGGCCAGCGTCAGTTCCGGCAGCAGCTCGGTGACGTTGGGGCCGATCATGTGCGCGCCCAGGATTTCGCCGTATTTTTTATCGCTGATCAGCTTGACGAAGCCGTCCCTCTCGCCGATGCCCAGCGCTTTGCCGTTGGCCTGCCACGGGAATTTACTGACGTTGATCTCATAACCGGCTTCTACCGCCTGCGCTTCCGTGTAGCCAAAGGAGGCGATCTGCGGCTGGCAGTAAGTGGCGCGCGGCATCATGCGGTAATCCAGGGTGACCGACTCTACCCCGGCGATGTTTTCCGCCGCCACCACGCCCATCGCCGAGCCGACGTGCGCCAGCATCAGCTTGCCGGTCACATCACCGACGGCGTAAACGCCGGGCACGTTGGTCGCCATTTTATCGTCGATGGCGATGAAGCCATGCTCGTCCAGGCTGACGCCGGTGCGGTCCAGGCCGTAACCTTCGGTGCGCGCCTGCACCCCGATGGCCTGCAGGACCTGGTCGGCTTCCAGCACCTCCTGCGAATCGTCCGGCCTGGTCACGGTGACGCGGACCCTGTCCTTTGTCTCTACTATGCCGTCGACGCGCGTACCCGTCAGGAACTTGACGCCCGCCTTCTTGTAGGCTTTCTCCAGTTCTTTGGAGACCTCTTCGTCTTCAGTGGGGGCCAGGCGCGGCATGTATTCGACCAGGGTCACGTCCACCCCGTAGTTGTGCATGATGTAGGTGAATTCCAGGCCAATGGCGCTCGCCCCGGCGATGATAATGCGTTCCGGCAGGGTATCGCTGAGGATGGCTTCCAGGTAGGTGATCACCCGGTCGCTGAGCTGCGTGCCCGGCAGCAGGCGCGTTTTGGCGCCGGTGGCGATGATCACGTTCTGGGCGGTCAGGGTGGTGGTAGAGCCGTCTTCGTGCGCCACGTCGATGGTCCTGGCATCCTGGAAGGTGCCCCAACCATCATAGGTATCGATCTTGTTTTTCTTCATGAGGAACTGCACGCCCTTCACCAGCCGGCTGGACGTCTGGCGGCTGCGTTTAAAGGCCGTGGCATAGTCTAGTTGCAGGTTATCGAAGCTGAAGCCGAATTCTTTCGCCCGGTGCTGGACGATGTGCGCCAGTTCGGCGTTATGCAGCAGCGCTTTGGACGGGATGCAGCCGACATTCAGGCAAACGCCGCCCCAATATTCCTTCTCGATGATGGCGGTTTTGAGTCCCAGTTGAGTGGCACGGATGGCGGCAGTGTACCCGCCCGGCCCGGCGCCTAAAACGATCACATCATATTCGTTAGCCATAAAATTCTCCAGTTTTGTCGCCAGGATATGACAGTTCTGGCGTTAGTCTATCGCATTTTGGGCGGCTGTCCCATTGGATCGGGGTTAGAAGCTGCCGGCCCGGTCAGCCGGGTGATTTCAGCCAGCATGGGACTGGTTGTCGCAAAACATGACATCAAAACAGCCCGCCGTAATCATACAGACGGGCTGTCAGGCTTCGATCGCTTGAGTGTAATTCTAGTCGGCGGTGATGTCTGCTTCGGTGGCCGGGGCGCCCGCCTCGATCCAGGCGCGCAGCAGGCCCATTTCTTGCTGGCTGAAGCGGGCGAAGTGCCGCCCGGACTGGACTTCCACTATGACACTGTCGTCCGGTGAGCCGGGCACGACTACCGGCCCGTTGTCGCTGCCGGCCATCAGGCCGTCATAGGTCGTCACTTGCAGGCCGAGGGTGGGGTTGTCGCCGTGACACTCGCCGCACTTGCTCTCGAATAACGGCTGCAGCGTTTCGTAGCTGATCGGGCCTTCCGGCGCGATCTCGACGGGCGGCGTTTCCGGCACCTCCTGGATGTTGCCCAGCTCGATGGCCAGGGTAGGGGCGTCGAAGCCGCCGTAGCGCCAGTCGATGCCATGGCACTGGCTGTTGGAACAGAAGCTGGTGTCGGTCGTGCCGCCGGGATTGGCCAGCGTGTGGCAGTTGCCACAGGAGTCGTCGAATTCGTTGTGGTGACGGCTGATCCAGGTCGAATCGAGGTGCGAGGACGGTTCAAGACCGGTAGTCAGCGGCAAAGTAGGCTCGATGTCGTCGGCGCTTACCACCTGCGGGATCGAGTGGCACAAGTTGCATTCCAGCCGGATGGCCTCGCCTGCCGGGCTGAAGTGTTCGCCGTCATGGCAGCGGAAGCAGCCCGGCCAGTCGCGGTGGCCGACGTTATTCGGATGCGTCTGCCAGTCGAGGTGCTGCACCGGGTAGGTATTGGCGGTGTAAAGCTGCTGCAGGGTGGCGATGGCCGTCTCCACCAGCTGGGTGTTATCGGTGTAGAACTGGGGGTAGTCCTCGCTGTAGTAGTCTTCCAGCGCATCGATGAGTGTGATACGCTCGCGGGCTTGTTCAGCAGCCTCTTCCTCGGTCAGTTCGTCGCCCTCGACGTTTGCGTTGGTCATCGTGAGCAGTTCCACCGCCTGGGCGCGGATGTAGGGGATCTCCGGCGAGATGTCGCCCCGGTACAGGGCTTCATCGACCAGGTTGCGCGGGTTATCCAGCAGGTGCGAGATGCGGTTGTGACAGGTAATGCAGTCCATCACGTGAATGTCGTACGACTCCAGGGCGTCGCTGTTCAAGGTCGAATCCTCGGCTTCGTAGATCGTGGTGGAGCCGTCCACCTCGGTGACCCGGACCCAGGGGATATCCTGCTCAAGCTCATCGGTGGCGATGTATTCCACCAGGTTTTCGACATGCCAGTGGATACCCTGGCCCAGGCCCTCCCGATGGCTGCCGCCGCCGGTGTGCATAAGCAGGTAGACGTCAAATGACTCGTTTTGCTCGTCCGTGCCAAACCGGTGGGTGACGCGCAGGCTGTCGTCAGAGAACTTCTCCGGGAAGTGGCACAGCTCGCAGGTTTCGCGGGCCGGGCGCATGGTGCTGACCCGGATCGGGTATTCGTAGCTGTTGGTCAGGGTGGCGAACAACAGCCGCATGTGGCCCGATTTCCGGATCGCCTGCTCCAGGATCAGGCCGCGCCCGATGTGGCAGTCCACGCATAACACCCTGGCGTGTGGGGAGACCAGGTACGTGTTCAACTCGGGTGGCATGGTGTGGCATGATGTACCGCAAAAGCTGACCGAATTGCTGTACTCCCAGGCCGGCGGAATCGCCAGCAGCACGGCCAGGAATACCCCTATCGCCGATAGCCAGACAATCGTTCGGCGGCGGCGGGAACTGCCGGGGGGGAGAATGCGGTTGCGCAGTCGTCTCATGAAAAGACCTCTATCACAAAACACCGGGCGGGGCGTCGGGATGGACCGGGTGAATGGGAGTCAGATGTTACGGTACGCCCGACTATAGCACGCTTTACTCATAGATAACACATAAAGATTGTCAAGAAAAGACCTGATCTTCAGCCAAGGCAGGAAATCGATGGATGGTGAAACGCCGGGTAGTGGGCAGGACGACCAGCCCCTGCCAATTCTGGGGATTGACAGGGGCTGGTTTCATAAGAGGCACGAACCATTCGTTCGCACCCACAGGGTGGTTTACATCTTCGGGCCGAGAATGTAAGCGCCCGGCACGGCTTCGCCCGTCAGCATCTCATAGCTGAGTTGCAGCAGGGCGACGGTGTAGCGCAGGTTGTGCACTGACGATCCACCACTCCCTGTGAACGCGAGATTCCAGACTGCACCGTAGATATCCTCGCTGGAGTTCTCGGGGATGGTGAAGTAGGGATGGTGATCGAGCACTTCCACGCCGGCTTCCACTAGGGCTTCTTCCAGCAAGGCGCGCAGACCTTCGACCTCTTCGTCGTTGGTCTCGATGGTACCATCACCGTCGTAGTCGCGGAAGGCCTCGAAGTTGAAGCTTTCAGCGCGATCATGGCAGGTCTGGCAGATGCCCACGTTCTGAACACCGCTGGCGCTGACCATGGCGAAGGTGTGTTCACCGACCTCATTGTGGCCGGGCAACGGCGCGCCGTCGGCATCCATGCCCGGCGAGGCGCCCATGTGGCAGCCGATGCAGGTGTCCTCGATGATGCGCCCGTGCGGGCTGGTGGGCAGATCCATACCCCAGGTATAGCCGCCGACCGTATTCATCAACTCGCCGGCGGTTGAGTAGTGCGGCGTGCTGAAGCTGTCGCCCGCGACCGCGCCCTGTACCGTGGTGGTGGGATCGCGGCGTGAGTTGTGGCAGCTCATGCAGGTGGCGGCAGGCCCGGCATCGGCGACCTCGGTGCCATCCGGCAGCGTGACCGAGTCAAAGACGCGGAGCTGATTCGGGTTGGAAGCATCATGCGGGTCATGGCAGACGGCGCAGGTGATCGTCTGGTAGCCGGTGCGCATTTCATCTGACTCAACGCCGTTGGCCCAGTCGATGTAGCCTTCGCCGCTGTGGCAGCGCACGCAGGAGGCATGGTCTTCGCCGATGGGGTACCAGAAGGCCTGTGCGTTTTTATCTGAGTGGGCGCTGTTTTCCCACTGAAGCGGAATGGTCAGGTACGGTTCTTCGGCGTGGCACTGGGCGCAGGTCCCGTAGTCGAGGCCGCGGCCGATCGGGCCGGCCATCGTGACGCCACCGCCGCCTTCATCTTCGTCCTCATCGTCACCGCCAGCAGCCGCAGCCTGGTGCAGACTACCGGGGCCGTGGCAGGCTTCGCACTGGACGTTGGCCAGCTCGGCCACTTCGGGGAATTCCTCGACGAAGGCATCCCAACCGCCTTCTGCCAGTTCCTCAGGGAAGGACCAGCCTGCGTCCAGAGCCAGGTCGTCAAAACCGCCATTGACTGCTTCCGGCCGGTTGTTGAAGCCGGTGACATGGCAGTAGAGGCAATCTGGGCCGAAGTGGTCGCTCAGTGCACCGTTGAAGGTATCGACGGTGGTGTTGGCGTGGCGAGTGGCCGCCCAGCCTGCGCCAGTGTCGTCGTGGCAGGCCAGGCACTGCGGCGCTTCGGGATTGTCTTCCAGGTAGCCATTGCCGACGTAAGTCGTGGCGTTGACCACCCAGCTTGTCTCGCCGACATTGCCGCCTTCGTCAGTGACGGTCAGCGTCAGGACATATTCACCTTCGACATCGGCCATAAAAATCGCAACCGTGCCTTCGATGAGTTCGGCGGCAGAGCCGGACGGTGCACTCAGGCTCCAGGCAAACTCGAAGCCCTCGACGGCCGGTTCTGGCTGCACGAAGTCTTCGATGACGGCCACGTGCATGTTGGGATAGATGCCGTAGGGCAGGATAACGGCCTGGGCGGGCTGCTCGTCAGGGTTCTCACCTGCGGCAATCCCATAGGCCTCGGCGGCGACATAGGTGCCGACGCCTACGACATCAGTAGCAGTGGTGAAGATCAAAACTTCTTCAAACTCTTCACCTCCCTGCCCGCTGACGCCCCAGACGCCAACCAGCAGCAGCAGCACCAGGGTGCCGATGCTCAGGAGAAGCTTCCGCGACATAGACGAAACTCCTTTCAGAATGCTCGCACGATGGGTGCGCCGCGCACCTCTTGTGCGGGTAGTAGGACGGTGAGGGACACATTTCCGTCTCCCCCCTATGGAAAGCGGTCGCGGCGAAATCTCATGTTCCATGAGAATTTTCCTAATTGTAGATTAAAGTTTCATGAGAGGCAAGCGGGAAAAGGCAAAAAATGACCGTTTTTAGCCAGTTTTTACCCGGAACCGGCCTTTTTCGCATCTTTGATCGGGCTGGACTTCACAAATTGGCGTGGGAAATCTCTCATTGCGTCGTGGGTTCGGGACGTGGGTAAGGCTCATGGAGCCGGAAGGTGACGTTGAGCTGTTCGCTCAAAATGGTGATGCCGGTCAGCGTGATCGCCGAGACCGGCCCGTAGGCGGCCAGCCCATCGTGCAAGGCGCTGCTAACCATCGTCACCAGGTCGGCTTTGACGGCTTCGATGGCGGCTGCCGGTGGCGTGATCCCGCCGATGGCGGCGTTAAGAACCTCCATGGTCAGGAGGCCCGCCTCCACGGCGAGGTCGGCGGCGGCTTCCACCTGGACCGTCATACCCAGGAAGTGAAAATCGGCGGTAAGCGTGCCGCCCTCCGGCAGCAGGCGCAGCCGCACGTTATCGACCCCGCCGACCTCGGCGGCGTAGGGCGCGATCAGGCCGTTGATGGTGACCTCGTCAAAAGTCACGCTGTAAGTCAACTCGTCATTCATGGTGGTCACCTCGAGGAGGCCGGGGGCATCGGCATGAGCGGTGGCGTAGGCTTCGGCAGTTTGGGGCAGCATCGCCGGGTTAACCGTTGGGCTGGCGGTATAAGGCCCGACGCCCGTGATGCCGCCGGGCGCATAAATGGTCTGGTTGATGGCAGCGAGGGTCTCGTGGGCCGACGTTGAGGTTTGTTCGGGACCGGGGGCGGGCCACAGGCTGCGCGCCAGCATCACCAGCAGCGCCAGCAGCACCAGCGCGATAAAACCCAGGCTCAGCAGATAAGCACGGCGCATAAAGCCTCCCTCTGGCAGGATCGGACGGTGTCACTATCTGCATATACGTGCTGATGGGGGGCAGGGTTCCGGCCCTGGCCAGCGTCTGAAAGGCTCCGCCCGCCGTCAGCGCGCCGCAGCGGTCTGGGTCATCCGGTCGTTGATGATGTTCCCCGGCAGGCTGGTGGCATGTCCGAAAGGGTATCCCCCGTTGAGCAGGTACTCGCTGGTGGCCGTCTGGTCTTCCGGCGAGATGTCGCCCACCGGTCCGGCGGTCGGCTGCATGAACCGCCCAATGATGGAGGTGAGCAGCATGAGAATCAACACCGCAATAATAATCAGGCCGATCAGGTAGGGACGTTTCATCGGGGAACCCCCTGGTCGGGCGATCTGCCCCTACTGCTGGCCTTTGGCGGGATGATCGCCCGTGATGAACTGTGGTCAGGTTAAGGTGTGAGCCAAGGTTTCATTCGACAGGCGTTCACTCTTCTGCCGGGACCCACAGGTGAAAACTGTCGACGAAAAGGTCGAGGCTGTCGCCTGCCCCCTGGATGTTGACCGTGCCCGGCGGGAGCGGCTCCCGCGCCGGGTCGATCACGGTGATGAGTAGTATCTCATCGACCGTTACCCGCAGGACCGGCCCGATAGCCGAGAGGCGCACCATGTTCCAGGGGAGGCCGTGCGGGTGGGTATCCACCGAACTGCTCGCCAGCACTTCGTCGTCCCGGTAGAGGCGCAGAGTATCGTCGTGCGTCAGCCCAACCGTGTAGACGCCGGCCTCGCTCTGCCGGACGTTCAGCCTGGCTTCTCCGGCGCTCACCCAGAAGCGTGCCGCCACCACGACATCACCATAGATTTCCTGGGGGGGATATATGGGGGCGTCGCTGTCATAGACATAAAGCGCCATGCCGGGTAGGAACATGTTGGAGACGTACTGCCAGCCCGGTGACCAGGTCCATTGGTTCAGGAAAGTGGGGGTGTCAAAACTCTCATCGATGACGGCGGTGAGCGCCGCTTCCTCCGGCACAGACGGGGTAAACAGGCTGCCCAGCAGAATGGTCAGCACGGCGGCGACCAGCACGAAAACCAGGCACAGCGTCAGCGCCACCACCCCCATGATCAGGGGGAAGGCACGTCCCGACGAATCTTCGGCCACAGAAGCACCTCCCTATTATTGGTGATTGTCCAGCCGCTCGGCTACGATCTCCGCGATGTCCAGCACGGCCATATCCTCGTTACCCTGCGTTTGGGCGGCGCTGGTGAGCATGATCGTGCAGAAGGGGCAGGCCGCCCCAATGGTCTGGGCTTTGGTGCCGACGGCTTCCTCAAAGCGCGTGATGTTGATCGGTGTTTCCTGGTGCGTCTCCATCCAGACCTGC
The DNA here is from genome assembly GCA_034430555.1 of Anaerolineae bacterium. Classification (GTDB taxonomy): domain Bacteria; phylum Chloroflexota; class Anaerolineae; order Aggregatilineales; family Ch27; genus DAOTXK01. The sequence continues at coordinate 15,147 of DAOUEM010000021.1, forward strand.
GCGCCCCCACCGCCGCAGCACAATCCCCGGTTGCGGCTGCGCGGCATCTCGACCAGGCAAATGCCGGGCAGGGCGGACAGCGCTTCGCGCGGAGCCTCGTACTCGTCGTTATAGCGTCCCAGGAAACAGGAGTCGTGGTAGGTGATGGTGTGCGGCTTGCGGCGGCGGTCCCACTTTTGTTGGGCCAGGCGGCCCTCCGCCAGCAGCTTGGCGATGTACTGGCTGTGGTGGACCACGGTGTAGTGCCCGTCGAAAGCCGGATATTCATTTTGGAAGGTGTTGTAACAGTGCGGGCACTGCGTGACGATCACCTCGAACTCGTACTGGCTGAAGGTCTCGATCAAGGTCATCGCCGCTTCCTGAAAGAGAGCTTCCTGCCCGCCGCGCCGCGCCCACTCGCAGTTACAGCGCTCCTCGTCTCCCAGCACGGCGAAGTCGACGCCGGCTGCTCCCAGGATTTTGACCATGGCCCGGCTGACCTTCTGACCGTTGGGATCGTAGGCCCCGGCACAGCCCACCCAGTACAGCACTTCGACCTTCTTTTTATCGGCCAGCAGCGGCACGTCGAGGCCCTGTGCCCAGTCGAGCCGGGTGCCGCGCGGGTTGCCCCAGGGATCGCCGGCCCGTTCCGCCTGGGTGAAGGCGGTCGCCAGCAGGTCGGGCGGCTGGCCTTCCATCAGCACCAGGTACTGCCGCATGTTGAGGATGTCGAACATCGGCTCGTTGCCCACCGGGCAAATCTCCACGCAGGCCCCGCAGGCCGTGCAGGCCCACGCCCCGTCCACGCTGAGGGCGGTGTCGAACAGGGTAGCGGTGGACTCGTCGCCGGCCGCCAGCGACGCCGCATGGTCCTTGAGGGTGTAGCGCTTGTTCACTTCCAGCGCGGCGGGCGACAGCGCCGTGCCGGCGGCATAAGCCGGGCAGACATCCTGGCAGCGGTTGCACATGATGCAGGCGTAAGCATCCACGATCTGCGTGCGGGACAGGTGCTCCAGATTGGCCGCCCCGAACATTTCAATAGATTCGTCCTCCAGGTCCAGCGAGTCCATCGCGCCCAACGATCGGCGTTCGGGCCGTGTCAGGTAGTTGAACGGCCCGACCATCAGGTGGAAGTGCTTGGTCTGCGGGAACCAGGGCACGAAGGCCAGGATCAGGCCGATGGCCAGCCACCACAGCGCATGCTCGCCGAAGGTGAGCAGTTCCGGGTTCGCGCCCGTCCAGATGTGGGCAACGGCGCTGGCGAACGGCTGCCAGGAGTCGGTGCCGTGTTGGGCCAGCCGGATGGTTTCGCCGAGGAAACGGCCGCCCACGTGGCCCAGGATGAACAGGCCGACGATGGCCGAATCGCGCCGGATGCCCCCGGCGGTCACTTTCTCGTGCAGGAGGACCTTGTCGTTGAACTTCAGGGCCGGGGCTGGCGTCAAAAAGCGCCGGACGAGGAAGTAGGTCATGCCCACGATCACGGCCAGGCTGAGCACGTCGGCTACCAGCCGGTACAGATCGCCAATGGCTTCGTCGCCCAGGAACACGTAACCACCGATGAGGCCCTGGAGGATATCGCCCAGGTTGACCAGGCCGTAAAACAGAAACCCCCACACGATCCCCAGGTGAAACAGGCTGGACACCGGGCGCGCGTTGAGCACCGTACGCTGGGTGAGGGTGACTTCCAACGCCCGCCAGAGGCGTTCCGGCAGGCGCTCCAGCTGGAGGCGACCGCCGCCGCGCGCGATCACGTCTGCCACGCGTTTGAAGGAGTGCCACGTCAGGTATAGCGAAACAACGGCGAAAATAACAAAGACGATTTTCTCAGGTAACGAGAGCATCGTTTTGCTCCTTTTCTAGCAGACAGGCACAGAATTGGGAGAATATGAGGTTGTGGATGGTGCTGCCCAGTCTATCAGCGGATCGACGTGGAAACAAACCCCGCAGCCGGGCAGAGCGATTCAGGAAGCGGTGGACGACGGTTTGGGTGAAGTCGAGTCGGGCGCTTCCGGTAGTGATGGGCCGGTATCCGGGCCGGTATCCAGGCCGGTGCCGTCGGCGGCTGAGTCACTTGAAGCCTGTGGGCTGCCAGCGGCGGTCTGGTCGTCGCCTGTCGGGGTGGCGATCCCCTCCGCAGTAGACGCAGCCTCGCCCGTGTCCACCTCACCGAGGGCCGTTTCTGCCTGGGGCTTGGACGCGATACCTTCGGGCGTAGAGTGCGCGGCGACTCCGGCTTCATCCGGGCTGTCCGCGGGTGAACCGGCGACCAGGTCCGGCGAGGTATTGTCCGTGGGCAGGCCGGATGCCCTGCCGCCGGCTTCGTTCGGCGGTTCAGTCCCGGCAGTGGCTGCGGGCGTCGGACGGGAGAGCGCGGCCCGGGTCGCCGGCGGTAGGGGTTTGGTCGCGTCATCGGTTATCGCGGCGATCGAACTCAGGATGGCTTCTTCGGCAGAGGCGGTGATGGGCGGTGGCTCGCTGATCTCGGTGCGCTTGAGAGGTTCCGGGGGGCGCTTGCCGACCGCGTAGACGAAAAACGCCATCTCACAGAACTGCTCGGTGCCCTGCAAATGAAGCTGGCTGCCGCTCAAGGTGATAAAATCGGCGGCTGTGCGCAGTTCAAAGGCGGTATCCTCCAGCCGCCAGTTGCCATCCAGCTGCTCCAGCAAATCATCCAGGCTGGCGGGGCAGCCCTTGCCGGTCCGCGCGTAACGCACCCGGAACCACACGCCGTTGTCGATGTTCTGCACGACCAGGTGCACGTTGGGGCCCAGGGTATAAACCGCGGAATACAGCAGCAGCAGGGCTTCCTGCAAGGATTCCTGGCTGGCTTCCACCATCAGGTTTTTTTCGGCGCGCAGCGGGTTGGTGAGTTCAAGTTGGTAGGAGACCCAGTCCAGCAGGTCCTGCACCTGGAAGGGCCGGATGTGCTGCTCCGGCAGCAGTTCGCCCAGCTTATACCGGAGCAAGGCATGCCAGGCGTTAACCAGGTTCAACACGCCGAGCACTTCGCCGGTGGATCGTTCCTGCCAGTACTCGCGCGGCTTGTCGGCGGCACTATCCAGGTGGACCAGGCTGATGGCGGCCAGGGCGGCATTGAGCGGCTCGGTGACCCGGCGCATCAGCAGGAACTGCATTTGATCGAGGGATTCCCAATCAGGTTGATGAGGCATGAGGCGATTTTACCAGATACTAACCCGGTCCTCCAAACGCGACGCGGGACCCCTTGTCACCGGTGGGTCCCGCTGTCTCAACATGCAGCTAGCCGCGATACGATCCGAGGTCCGGCTAGGCGACCTCTGCTGCTGCGATGAACGTGGATGACGGTAGCGGTGTCATCTCGGTCAGATGCTGCCGGATGTCGGTCAGCGCCTGCTCGTAGACACGAATCAGGTCGCGGTCCGGTCCTTTGTAACGGCGCAGAGTCTGGGCAGCGCAGGCGAAACAGCCGCGCATGGCCCGGTAGCTGTCCGTCTCGCAGGCCATGCAGCCGTTTAAGCGGATCATCGTCAGGTTAAAGGCCAGTACTTCTTCGTGTGATTCGGGCAGGGTGGCGATACGCTCCACCAGGGCCTGCCACTCAGCTCCGCGCATCTGGCTGAGGTCGGCAGTGACGTAGTGCGGATACAATAATTCATTTTGCGCATACATCAGATAATCGTCCTTCTGCAGGTGGGAGGGAAACCCGGTTAGGATAACGCTAGATTTGGGTATGTGACATAAGGTGTCGCGTATGTTTTTAGGATATGTATATTAAGGCCTGATCGATATAGGTCCTAAGTACCAGTCGCGGTTAGAAAGTGATTTGTTGGCCAATAGTATGCAAGTCGTAAGAATATGGTCTGATTAGGTGCTTTTGCTGTATTGTCATCTGACGGAGGTGTTCGCTGCTAGTAGGCGTGAATCGGGGAGACTGCTATACTACGGCGGTAGCTGTGGGCTGGTTGGAGGAGGCTCTGTGAGACGTTTTCAGCCGTTGCTGCTGGTCCTGCTCTTGCTGGCGGCCTGCACGCCCATTCCCGGTGAGCCGGCT
>DAOUEM010000022.1:0-15957 GCA_034430555.1 Anaerolineae bacterium
CGATGGCCGCCGGCAACCTGTCCGGGGCGCTGGCCGCCCTCAACCAGATCGGCGTCCTTATCGAGGGCATTGACGCGGCCTGCGGCGGAGAGCTGAACTGGTGCGATGCCGGCCAGCCGTGGGGCGACGGGCGCTGCAACGCCGACGGGCTGACCGACGCCCAGGTCGACTGGTTCTGGACGTGCGGCTGGCACTGGGCGCAGTTCACGCGCGGCAACATCGACACGGTGCCCGGCTTCTGCGGCGGCGACCGCGACGGCGACGGCATCCCCGACGACGACGATGCCTGTCCCGACCAGGGCGGCAGCGTGGACGCCAACGGCTGCCCGCTATCGGTGCCACTCGGTCCGTGTGAGGTCGACGGCGACGGCGACGGCACAGCCGACTGCTACGACCAGTGCCCGGCGGACCCCGGCAAGACCGCGCCCGGCGTGTGCGGCTGCGGCCAGCCCGACGAGGATACAAATGGCGACGGCATGGCCGACTGCACCGATCTGTGCCCGGCGGACCCGGCCAAGATCACGCCCGGCGTATGCGGCTGCGGCACACCGGACACCGACACCGACGGCGACGGCGCGCCTGATTGCAATGATGGCTGCCCGACGGACCCCGGTAAAACCGCGCCCGGTGCGTGCGGCTGCGGCAGCCCCGAGGGAGACATAGATGGCGATGGCGTACCCAACTGCGTTGACGGATGCCCGGCTGACTTTTTCAAGATCACACCCGGCGCCTGCGGCTGTGGCGTGGCTGAGACTACTGGGGACTTGGATGGCGACGGTGTAATCGACTGCAATGACAGCTGCCCCATGGATTACAGGCCCGTCGGCAGTCTTTGTTGGGATGTTCCTCCCGCCGAATGCTTCGTTCTCACCGGTATCGCAATAAATCCGGGTTCTGGTTGCGTAACGACTAGGAATTACGCGGTAGCCACCGGGTGCACGCTGAGTACACCAGCCTGCCCCTAGAGAGATAACCATCAATAGATGGTAATCTTAGCGGCGGATGTCCATTGGGTGGGCGTCCGCCGCTACGATTCCCCGGCAAAAAGTTTACCCTGGGCCATCCACAGACGGGCGTAGCGGCCCCCGGCGGTCAGCAGGTCGGCGTGGCGGCCTCGCTCGACAGCGCGGGCCCGGTCCAGCACCAGGATGTCGTCGGCGGCCTCCAGCCCGGCCAGCCGGTGGGTGATGATCAACATGGCCCGCCCGGCGCGCAGCCCGGTTAATGTGTCCATGATGGCGGCGGCGGTCACCGCGTCCAGGTTGGCCGTTGGCTCGTCCAGGACCAGGATCGGCGCGTCCTTGAGCAGCGCCCGCGCCAGGGCGATGCGCTGGCGTTCCCCGCCGCTGAGGGCCAGCCCCCCCTCCCCGACGTAGGTATCATAGCCGCCCGGCAGCCCGGCGATAAAGTCGTGGACCTGGGCGGCCCGCGCCGCCGCTTCCACCTGGGCCGGGGTGGCGTCGGGCCGGGCGATCAGCAGGTTCTCGCGCACGGTGGTGTTGAAGAGGTGGGCGTGCTGCGGCACCACGCCGAATTGGGCGCGCACGTCGTCGGCGCGGAGGGCGCGCACGTCGAGACCGCCCAGCGTGATGCGCCCCTGCTCGTATTCCCAGAAGCGCAGCAGCAGGTTCACCAGCGTCGACTTGCCCGCGCCGCTCGGCCCGACCACGGCGGTCATCCGGCCCGGTTGGACCGTAAGGGATACGTCGTCCAAAACAAGAGGATCCGGGACGACCGGCCGGTCGTCCCTACGGACATTCACATCATTCGATGGGTAACGGAAAGAGAGGCCATCGACCACCAAGGGGAGTGCGTCAGTGGGAACGGGCAACGGTTCGGGCGGATCAAGCACCGCCGGGGCGGCTCCCTCCACCATCTCGACCAGGCGTCCCGCCGAGGCCAGGCTGCCCTCCAAGGCCTGGAACGCGCCCGCCAGCGGCAGCACGGCCTCGAAGCCGGCCACGGTCGCCAGGGCCAACGAAGCCAGGTTCACCCCGTCCACGCGGGGGATGGCCGCCGCCAGCACCACCGCCGCCGCCAGCCCGACCAGTCCCACGCCCAGGCCGTTTTGCAGGCCGTCGATCCAGGTCAGGCGCCGCTGCCGGGCGAGCACGCGCCCGCTCAGGTCGGCGAGATGGGCGGCCTGCCGATCCCCCGCCCCGTAGGCGACCACGTCCGCCAGGCCCTGCACGCCGTCGACCAGCGCCGCGTAGAGATCGCCCCGCGCCCGGACCAGGGCCCGGCCCGGCTCCCGGCCCAGTCGGAGCGCCAGCAGCGGCACACCCAGTCCCGCCAGCAGCAGGAAGATCAGCAGCACCGCGGCGGCGACCGGGGCGAAACTCGCCATGAAGACCAGCAGCAGGCCGCTCACCAGCAGGGCCACCAGCGGCGGGGCCAGCGCCCGCACGTAAAAGTCTTCCAGCGCGTCGACGTCGGCGACCAGGCGGCTGAGCAGGTCGCCGCTGCGGAAGCACATCAGGCGGGCCGGGGCCAGCGGTTCCAGCGCTTCGTAAAACCACACGCGGATCTCGGCCAGCAGCTTGAAGGTGGTATGGTGCGAGGCCAGCCGTTCCAGGTAACGAAAGAGGCCGCGCGTGATGCCGAAAAAACGCACGCCGACGATGGCGACCTGCAACTCGGCGATGGAAGGCCCCAAGGCGGCCTTGCTGATGATCCAGGCGGCGCTGGCCATCAGGCCGATGCTGCTGCCCACCGTCAGGAAGCCGAGCAGCGTCGACAGGGCGATCCAGCGGGCGAAGGGCGCGGCCAGGCTCAGCAGGCGGCGCAGGATGGGCCAGCGCGCGAACTCGCGGGCGGGATTCATGGGCAACACTCGATAATCCTCTTATAACCACGGCGGGCACCGGGGACCCGTGCGAAAACCCCCAGCGCCCGGCCTGCCGACGGGAGTGACGGTCAGACGATCCCTTCCGGCAGGTGGATGGCGAACGCGCAGCGGTCGGCGCCCTGCAACACCGTCTCCAACTGTTCCACGCGGACCGGCTGCCCCAGGATTCCCTCCCACAGCCGCAAGTACCATCCCCCGCCGCAGTGGCAGTAGGTGGGCGAGATCGGCGTCTGGGCGCGGATGGCGGCTTTGAGCATCGGGCAGTGGCAGTAGGCGGCGCGTTTTTCCACCGGGTCGGCGGCCGCCTGGAAGGCCTGGCGGTCGTAGGGGTCCTTGCTGACGAAGATCGTGCGGCCCTCCCGGCGCGGCTCCTCATACCAGCGGTGCGGGTCGGCGTGCATGAGGGGCAGCAGCGCGTCGATGTCGCGTCCCAGCCGCTCGAACTCAGCCTTCAGGTGGTCAATGCGTATCTGCGGGAAGACGTGCGAGCAGCCGGTCATGATGGCGCAGCGGGTCCCGTCGTCGGAGACCGCGCCGTCCAACCGCGCCATCGCGCCCTGCAGCCAGTCGACGTATGCCTCGGCGGACGTGTCCAGCGTGATGACCTCACTGCCGGCCATCACCGTCTGCCGCGCAGCTTCCCCGGCGTGACGGCCCAGCCCGTCGGCCAGCCGATCCAGCCAGGCCGACACCAGCACCGGATGCATGATCAGGGTCACGTAACGGGACGCGTCGTCCCCATGCTCGGCCTCCGACTCGAGGTACACCTCGCGCGACGGCCCCATGGTCAGGCCGATGCCGCGCTGCCCAGCATACCGATACAGCGCCTGGTAGGAGTCGCGCATGGCCTCGTACGGGCCGACGTGGGTGATGGTCAACAGTTGGCCGCCGGGTAACAGGTGGCTGGTCACACCGTCCTCATCAACCGGGCCCGCGAGCGGGGCCGCGACCGGGCAGCACACTTCGATATCGGTGCCCAGCGTCGGGTCCTGCCCGTGGTACAGGCACATGGCCGGGCCGCTGGCGCGCGCGCCGACCTGCGCCACCAGCCGGTCGAAGTGCGCCGGGATGGCGTCGTACCCCCCGTGGAAACGAAAGCCAGCGATCAACTGGTCGGGCACGATCTGGATCGTGATCTTGCCGTGTTGGTGTGTCATGGGTTCCCCCCTTGTATCGCTCATCTGTTCGTTACCTAAATGATAGCACATCTGTTCGCGTTTTCACAAGGGGCGGCGGCTACGATGGTTTTAACGCTCATATGCGCTGATCAGCCGGCTGTACAGGCCGCCGGACTCGCGCAGTTCGGCGTGCGACCCGACCTCGGCCACGCGACCCTGGTCCAGCACCACGATCCGGTCGGCGGCGATCACCGTGCGCAGGCGGTGGGCGATGATCAGGGCGGTGCGGCGCGCCACCAGCCGGTCGATGGCGGCCTGGACCAACGCCTCGCTCTCCGCGTCCAGGTGGGCGGTGGCTTCGTCGAGCAGCAGCAGCGGCGCATCGCGCAGGAAGGCGCGGGCCAGGGCGATCCGCTGGGCCTGCCCGCCGCTCAGCCGCGCCCCGCGCTCCCCGAAAACCGTGGCGTAACCGTCCGGCAGGGCCGTGATGAAGTCGTGAATATCCGCCTGGCGCGCCGCCCAGGCGACCTCGTCTGGCGTGGCCCCCGGTCGACCCAGGCGGATGTTGTCGATGGCGCTGGCGTTAAAGAGGTACGGTCGCTGCGGCACCCACGCCAATCTCGCCCGCCACGAGTCGGGATCGAGGGCACTCAGCGGAGTCCCGTCGACGGTGATCCGGCCGGCCCCCGGGGTCATGAAGCGCAGCAGCAGCGCGGCGATGGTGCTCTTGCCGGCGCCGCTCGGCCCGACCAGTGCTACCCGCTGCCCCGGCTCGACGGTAAAGCTCACCCCGTCCAGGGCGCGGCGGCCATCGGGATAGGTGTAGGTCACGGCTTCGAAGCGGAGGGGGGCCACGGCGGTCACGTCAACCAACGCGGACTGACCTTCGGCAAGTCCGGCGGCGGGCGGCGCTTCAGGGAGCGGCGTTTCCAGCACGGCAAAGATACGCTCGGCGGCGGTCACCCCGGCCATACCGGCGTGGAACTTGGCGCCCAGCGCCCGCAGCGGCAGGTAATACTCCGGGGCCAGGATCAGCACGAACAGCGCCCCCTCGAAATCCAGGACACCGTGCAGCAGGCGCAGCCCGATCTCGACCGCCACCAGCGCCGTGCTCAGCGTAGCCAGCAGCTCCAGGGCCAGGGCGGAGAGGAAGGCCACCCGCAGCACGCCCAGCGTCGTGCGGCGGAACTGGTCGCTATAACGGGCGATCACGGCGGCCTGGCGGCGGCTGCGTCCGAAGAGCTTGAGCGTGGTCAGCCCTTGCAGCACGTCCAGGAAGTGGGCGCTCAGGCGGCTGAGGGTGGCCCACTGGCGGCGGGTCTGGCGCTCGGCCAGCGCGCCGATCAGCACCATGAACAGCGGGATCAGCGGGGCGGTGATCAGCAGCACCAGGCCGGACAGGACATCCAGCGGGAAGATGAACAGCAGGAAGGTCAGGGGCAGCAGGGCGGCCAGGACCACCCCCGGCAGGTACTGGCCGAAGTAGGCGTCCAGCGCTTCCACGCCTTCGCCGAGGGTGGTCGCCAGCTCGCCGCTGCGCTCGCCGGCGGTGTAGGCCGGCCCCAGCGCCAGCAGGTGGGCGAACAACCGCCCCCGCAGCTCCCCCTTGACGCGGCCCGCGGCCCGCCCCGCCGCGACCGTCCCCGCCCAGGTCAGGCCGGCCCGCAGCAGGGCCAGGGTCGCCAGCGCCGCCAGCGGCAGCCCGACGGCGGCCAGCGTCGACCCACGCAGAAACACGTCGGCGATGATACGGCTGAGCAAGCGCGCCTGCAGGACCAGCAGCGCCCCGCCCAAGGCGCCCAACGCCACGGTGAGCAGCAGCCAGGTCCGGGCAGAACGGGCCAGCCGCAGCAGTCGTTGATCCAGATTCATGCGGAATGCGGCCTCGTCTCCCTCGTCGAACCGGCCCCGAGCATACCGCAAATCGCCCGGGATGGGTCGGATCAGGCGGCGGGCGGGTGGGATTCGTGGGTTTTGGTACGGTTAGCAAGTGGATAAAATGTGGATAACCCTGCTCATATTTTGGGATAAGTTGGGATTATTGGGGATAAGTGACGCTTCACTTGGCGATATCTTGGGCGGCGGCGGGAAGATGTACCGGTCTGAAGGGGGCCTCAAGAGTGCGCCGTGACAGGCGGTTTATGCTATAGTGGTTAATAACACAACGATCTGGGTGGGAGGTCAACCGCGATGGTGCAAACCCCGAAACGAACCACCGTCGAACCGCCCCCGGCCGGGTCGGCAGCCGACGGCTACCTGGCCCCGCCGGAAGTCAACGTCCGCATCTCGCGGGCGGAGGAGCTGGTCCGGCAGCGGCGTAAGGCCGAGGCCCGGACCATCCTGGTGGAAACCGAGCGTTACGCCGTCAAAAACCCGCGTTTCTGGTGGGCGAAAGCCCGCGCCGCCGGCAGCCGGGCGGAGGCGGTGGCGGCGCTGAGGCGAGTGATCGCGCTGCGCCCCAAAGATGACGCGGCCTGGACGACCCTGCGGCGGCTGGACTCCGGCGCGGCCCGCGAGCTGGCGATCCAACGCGGCCACGCATTCCCCGACGAGCAGCCCGGCAAGCCCAAGCCCCCGCTGCGGCAGCGGCTCTCGCGACGGGCGCGGGTGCTGGTGTTCGCGCTGGTGGCGGCGATCGTGCTGACGGTGCTGGCGATTGCCGTGATATCGGGCGGGCTGGCGTTTTGAGGCGGCGTTTCTGGGCACGGCAATGCGGTACAATCGGGGCCGTGATCCGATCTTTACAGGAACGTAACCATGACTTACCGCTGCCTGATCTGGGACATGGACGGCACGCTGTTCGACACCTACCCGGCCATCAACCGCTCGCTGCAAAACACCCTGGCCGAATTCGGCGTCGCCGTGCCGCTGGAGACGATCGCGCCCCTGATGGCGACCACCTTCAGCCACTGCGTGGCGGCGCTGGCCGCCCGCTACGGCCTGGACGCCGCCGCCGTCGAGGCGCGCCATTACGAGCGCTCGCCCCGCATCCCCTACGCGGAGCAGCCGCCCTTCCCCGGCGTGGTCGACGTGTGCCGGCGGGTGATCGCGGCGGGCGGGGCCAACCTGATCTTCACCCACCGCAGGCGCGAGTCGCTGGAGGGCTTCCTGGCCTATTACGGGATGGCCGACCTGTTCGCCGGGCTGGCCACGGTCGACGACGGCTACCCGCGCAAGCCGGACCCCGCCGGCTTCCTGGCGCTGATCGAACGGTTCGGAATGGATGCCGCCGCGACGCTGGCGGTCGGGGACCGGGCGCTGGACATCCAGGCGGGCCTCAACGCCGGAGTCAAGACGTGTTATTTTGGGCCGTCGGTGGATTCGTTGGACGGGGTCACGCCCGACATCGCCATCACGTCGTATGAGGAACTGCCGGCGATATTGGGGATTTGACCGCGCCGGGGTTTACGTTTCGCCCCCCACCACGTCGCGTTTGTGCCAGTCGTCGGCGAACAGGTTGAAATCGATGAACGCCTACACCATCCGCCCGGCCACACCTGATGATGCTCACGGCATCAACACCCACCTGCGCCGGATTGCCGAAGAACCCCACAACATGATCTCGTACGCCCCCGGCGAATTTGTGCGCACCGTCGACGAGGAACGCGCCCGCATCGAACGCGCCTTGACCGAGGCCAACTCCCACATGCTGGTCGCCGCGGCAACGATCGCAGCCGATGCCGTGGCCGATGACATGGCATCGGGCGCGATCATTGGCATGTGCACGTGTTTTGGCGGTGTTCGGATAGCGAAGTACAACACCAGCCTGGGGATCATGGTCCGGCGAGAGTGGCGGGATCAGGGGGTGGGGACGGCCCTGATGACGGCCATGATCGCGTGGGCGCGTGAGAATCCGGCGGTGCACCGGGTGGCCTTCACGGTCCTGGCGGACAATGCGCGCGCCATACACGTCTATCGAAAGCTCGGTTTCCAGGAAGAAGGGGTCCTCAAAGAGGCTTGTTACAAAGACGGGCGCTTTGCCGATTTGTTGATGATGGCGATGCTGTTCAATGATGGGCCATAAGACGGCGTTTATCCCTCGTCCCCAACCACATCGCGTTTGTGCCAATCGTCGGCGAACAGGTTGAAGTGGATGGCCTCCTGCGGGTGGGCGCGGATCACGTCCTCGTCCAGGGTGAGACCCAATCCCGGTCCCTCCGGCAGCGCGAAGGTGCCGTCGACCACCGGCGGCACGCCCGGCGCGGCGTCCATCACGTAGGCTTCCGTGAAGTCGTTAAAGAACTCCTGAATCTTGAAGTTGGGCGTGCAGGCGGCCAGGTGAAGCGCCGCCGCTGTGGAGACCGGCCCGCCCACGTTGTGGGGCGCGATCAGCATGTAGTAGTTCTCCGCCCAGGCGGCCAGCTTCTTGGTGGTCAGCAGCCCGCCGAAGTGCGTGATGTCCGGCTGGATGATGTCGGCGGCTTGTAATTCGAAGACCTCGCGGAACTCGTAGGGCGTGTGCAGGCGTTCGCCGGTGGCGATAGGCACGCCCAGCGGGGCGACGGCGTCCATCACCTTTTTGAGGGCCGCGATGTTCTCCGGCGGAACCGGCTCCTCCGCCCAGCCGGGCTGGTAAGGGGCCAGCGCCCGGATCATCTCGACCGCCGTGGCCGGGTTGAAGCGCCCGTGCATCTCGATCAGGATGTCCACCTCCGGGCCGACGGCGTCGCGCACCGCTTCCACCAGGGAAACCACGCGGTTTTTCTCCGCCCGGTCCAGCTCGTAAAAACCGGCCCCGAACGGGTCGAACTTCAGCGCCCGGTAGCCCTTGGCCACGACGCGCCGGGCCGCCGCGTGGAACTGCTCCGGCGTGCGTTCGACGGTGTACCAACCGTTGGCGTAAGCCTTGATGCGGTCGCGCATTTTTCCGCCCAGCAGCCGGTAGACGGGCTGGCCCAGCGCCTGCCCCATGATGTCCCAGCAGGCGATCTCGATCAGGGCGATGCCGGTCATGACGGTTTCGCCGACCTTGCCGAAGTCCTCGCGGAACATGCGGGTAACCAGCATCTCGACGTCGAAGGGATCGTGGCCGAGCACGTAGCGCGGCACGGCCTCATTCAGGTAACCGAGCACGGCGTCGGTGCGGTTGATGACGCGCGCCTCGCCCAGCCCGACCAGGCCCTCGTCGGTCTCGACCTTGACGAAGGTCAGGTTGCGCCAGGGGGTGCCCATGACCAGCGGGGTGACGTTGGTGATTTTCATGGGGTGTCTCCGTGAATCAGGTCGGCGGCGTTGGTCGTAGGGGCGTAACAGGTTACGCCCGATTTGAGGGTCCAGCATGCTGGACCCCTACCCCGGCGGCGGCAGGCCCGGCGTGACGGACCACGCCCATGCCCGGATCGGTGGTCAGCACCCGCTTTTCATGCCGATCATCGTCACAACCTTTTCCGGCGGAAGTCCTGGACCACGGGGCGCAGTATTCCGGCCAGACCTCCGGCCAGCACGCCCAGGGGGGCGTAGATGCCCACCATGATCAGGACGGCATCGAAGCTGATCACAAAACCGGCCAGCACGCCCAGGAAGACGCCCATCAAAACGCCCATCAGCAGGCTCAAAGCGAATCCTTCGAACAGAAAGCCCATCAAAAACAGCAGACCGCCCATCAGCCAGCCCAGGCCCATCCCGCCGATGAAGGCGTCGGGCTGCTCCACGGCCAGCGTGTCGAGCGCCAGGGTATTCACCAGCAGGGCCAGCACCACCGCCGCGGCGACGATGATCGCCATCCAGGGCAGCGGATAGCCGTGGCGGAGTTCGCGCCAGTACCACACGGCGGCCACCGCCAGCAGCACCACCAGCCCGATCCACGGCGCGCCCGCGCCGGACAGGGTGACGTCGTGGGTGTTCACGCCGGGGATCAGGCCGATCACGGCGCTGCCCACGCCCAGGGCCAGCACCAGCAGGATGGTCACCGGCCACGGCCCACCCAAAACGCCCGGCAGGCCAAAGTCGCGGATACTGCTGCGCTGCTCCTGCCACCAGGTTGCCCGCTTTTTCTCAGGAGTCCACCCGCTATCGTCCATCATTTCTCCCTCCCTTTAATATGTAAAACGGGCACCGTTGGGGGCCAGCATGCTGGACCCTTACACCTGCCCCTGCAACCCATTATCCCAACATCGGCATCTTGATGCCGCGCGCCTTCGCCGTCTCGATGGCGAGCTCGTAACCGGCGTCGGCGTGACGGACCACGCCCAGGCCGGGGTCGGTGGTCAGCACCCGTTGCAGGCGGACCGCTGCTTCCGGCGTGCCGTCGGCCACGATCACCTGCCCGGCGTGCTGGCTGAAGCCGATGCCCACCCCGCCGCCGTGGTGGAAGCTGACCCAGGTCGCGCCGCCCACCGCGTTGATCAGCGCGTTGAGGATGGGCCAGTCGGAGACGGCATCGGTGCCGTCCAACATGCCCTCGGTTTCGCGGTTGGGGCTGGCCACGGACCCGGCGTCCAGGTGGTCGCGGCCAATCACGATAGGCGCTGAAACCGCTCCGCTCGCCACCAACTCGTTGAAGGCCAACCCGGCCCTGGCCCGCTCCCCGTAGCCCAGCCAGCAGATGCGCGCCGGCAGCCCCTGGAAGGCGAAGGTCTCCTGGGCCAGCTTGATCCAGCGCTGGAGGTGGGCGTCCTCCGGGAACAGTTCGAGGATTTTGGCATCGGTGGTGTAGATGTCCTGCGGGTCGCCGCTGAGGGCCACCCAGCGGAACGGCCCCTTGCCCTCGCAGAACAGCGGGCGGATGTAGGCCGGCACGAATCCGGGGTAGTCGAAGGCGTCCCTCACCCCGGCATCGAAGGCGCGCTGGCGCAGGTTGTTGCCGTAATCAAAGACAATGGCCCCCCGCGCCTGCATGTCGAGCATCGCCCGGCAGTGGCGGGCCATGCTTTCGCCGCTCTGCCGGATGAAGGACTCGCGGTCGGCTTCGCGCAGGGCGTTGGCCTGCTCGAAGGTCATGCCGTGCGGGATGTAGGCCTGATAGTCGTGAGCGGGCGTCTGGTCGGTGACCACGTCGGGGGTGATGCCCATCGCCACCATACGGGGCAAAATCTCGGCAGCGTTGCCGATCAGGCCGATGGACCTGGGCGTCCCGGCCTCGACCGCTTCCTCCACGCGGACCATGGCGTCTTCCAGGTCGCCGGTCACTTCGTCCAGGTAGCGGTGATCCAACCGGCGCTGGGCCATGGTCGGGTCCACCTCCACGACGAGGGCCACGCCCTGGTTCATGGTGACGGCCAGCGACTGCGCGCCGCCCATCTCGCCCAGACCGGCGGTCAGCACGAACTTACCGCGCAGCGAGTCCCATCCGGCCTGCCGGGCCAGGCTGCCGAAGGTCTCGTAAGTCCCTTGCAGGATGCCCTGCGTGCCGATGTAAATCCAGGAGCCGGCGGTCATCTGGCCGTACATGATCAGGCCCTGCCGCTCCAGCTCGTCGAAGTGGTCCTGGGTGGCCCAGTGCGGGACCAGGTTGCTGTTGGCGATGAGCACGCGGGGCGCATCCGGGTGGCTCTTGAAGACGGCCACCGGCTTGCCGCTCTGCACGAGCAGGGTCTCGTCGTTTTCCAGGGCGCGGAGGGCGGCCACGATGGCGTCGAAGGCCTCCCAACTGCGGGCGGCGCGGCCCCGCCCCCCGTAGACGATCAGGTTATCGGGGTCGCGGGCCACCTCCGGGTCGAGGTTGTTCATCAACATACGCAGGGCGGCCTCTTGCAGCCAGCCCTTGCAGGAGATGTCGGTCCCACGCGGCGCACGGATCACGCGGCTCATAGATCGGTCCTTTCCGAATTGAAGAAGACCCTGAGTAGTGTGGTAGTACCCAGGGGCAAAATGCTACATTTTTGTTGCCTGTACGCAAAGGCGGGGCATTATTTCCACTCTAGCCGAACTTTGAGATCATTGCAGTGTGAATACGGGATCAACTTTTCGTGTTGTAACCGACCCACAACAATACCCGGGGCGATTCCGATCTCCTTGGCAAAATCAGATATTGCCTTCTTACTGATTCTGCCGGCGGGCACAGATCGAACAAATCGATCCCAATCTGCTGGTGGGATAAGCAAATTCGCTGCGTACTCACTCGCTTCCTTTTCTTCTACAGATTTACGGTTTTCATCTTCAAGGAATACATCTCTCTTACCGTGAAGCACAATGTGCCCAGCTTCATGGAAGAAAGTAAACCACAGGTGATCGTTAGTCTTATAGCGTAGACTCAGTTGGATCAGCGCCTTGTCAGAGTTTAGCCAATATGTAGCCCCACTCACCCGGGAGTTTGGTAATTGAGGTACAAATACGACAGCAACACCAGCTTCTGAACACAAGCGTCTTAATTCGGGTTCAAATACCGCTGGAGGCTGAACGGTCAGCGCACGTATTTGCTGCAAATTCTCTCGAAACCGCCCTGCATCATACTTGGCGCAATCGATTCTTTCGGATTCCAATTGACCTTTACGTAACCAAACAGAAACGGCAACAGGATCAGCATAGGCGAACAACGACTGTCGGAAGGCGGGCTTGTATTCCCAGATGGACTTCCATTGATCAGGAGAGCTTATCCCAAAGAAGCCCAAAACTGCTTTCAGTAGTTGAATCTCATCGTTATATGAGTCTATCCAACCTTTGTGGATCATATCTGAAACAGGGATTTGTTCAAGCCACTTCGTTTGCTCCGCTAACTGTTTGTTTTCGTCTTGTCTCGCCAGCGCTTCACGATAGTGTTGTTCACGAGCAATCCAAAATCTTGCAGGAATGCCAAAGACTCGCTCCAATTGCAACGCTGTTTCGGGCGTGATTCCAGCCTTGCCTTGAATAATCTCGTTGATGGTCTTGTTCGGGCGACCGGTTCGCCGAGCAAGCTCTGCCTGAGACATACCAGCGTCTTCGAGTACTTCTGACAAAGTTTCCCCTGGAGGAGAAACGTAGTCGGGCATATATTCATTTTTCACACTACCACTAACCATGGTAATCCTCCACATCAATAATCACAACAGCAGTAATCAGCTTCCAATCCAGCCCACCATCAGGCTTGCGGGGTAATGGATCATGCGCCGGCTTAAAAACTAAACGATACGGATGATCGAGATCTACTGCCAACATACCCTTCAGGTTCCCTTTGAGTTCGTGACATCGTCCGGGCAAAATGCGCATATCTTCCAGTGTTGAAGCGGCCCTCAGGTCATCGAGACGTTGGCGTATCTTTTTCGCACGCCTTTGCCCCCGCCGCCTTATCAGGAGCTTTTGGTTGTTAAACTCATCCCGAAGTTTGTCCGACTCAAAACCGATGTCCAAATGCCCAACTCGCACCATGCCATTAACGGATAAGGTTAATTCATTATACCATAAATCTCGCTGGGGATGCCCATTCATCAATCACCTGTATCAAAAAACGGGGGTGGCGGGGCACAAAAAAACACCGGGCGCGTGAAGGGGGGGGACACGCACCCGGCGGTGAAGCGGCATCCTCAGGGGATAGCTTCACGGTTGGAGAGAGAGGATCATGAGAGTAAATCTCATAACCAACAGTAGCATACGCCAGGATGATGAGTGCCAGTGCAATGGCAGATAAAAAATCGATGAGAGGCCGCACCCGCTCAAAAAGCGGGTGGCATGTAGGGGCGTGTCGGTGACACGCCCGGTGATAAAAAAAATCTCCGGGGGCGCGAGGGGGGCGCGCACTCCCGGAGTCGGTGCCCAAACGTTCCGGGCAACTGCCTGTCACTTCGTTAGATGCAGCTTCGGTGGAAAGGTCGCAGGGGGGGGGCCCGACGATTGGCCGGCACCGAACGCATGAGCTACAATAGCCGCTGCGCCGTCACCTGCGGAAAGGTGTCCCCATGACCGGCCAGGCCGCCCTGCTGCAACAGCTCAAAGACGAGACCGATCCCGCCGCCCGGCGCGCCCTCGCCCTGGACCTGCTGGCGAAAACGAAGAGCCGCCAGGCGGTCGAAGCGGCGCTGCATGCCCTCAAAAACGCCGACCTGGGCGACGAGGCCCGCCCCATCCTGCGGGAGAAAACCGCCTACTACTTCGCCAATCCCGGCAAGGACAGCGGGGCCACGCTGCGCGAAGCCCTGATCCGGCTGCTGGCGGGCATCGGCCACCGCGAGGACGCCGACCTCTACCAGCGCGGCGTGAGGGTCTACGAACGCAAACCCCTAAACGACGTGACCCAGACCTGCCGGGCCGCGGCGCTGGTCGGGCTGGCCATGGCCGACCGGGCCGCCTGCCTGCGTCACGCCGTGCGCCTGCTGGGCGAACCGGATACCTCGCCGCTCTCCGGGGAGCCGTCGCTGACGGCCATCAACGTGCTGGCTCGCTTCGACGAACGCCTGCCGATCTACGGCTTCCTGCTGCTGGCGGGGGAGGGTTTCGTGCGTCGGGGCCTGGGCGAACTGGCCGGCAAGGCGCTGGAATCGCTGGGCGCGGACTTCCCGCCGGACCTGTATGCAGCGCTGGCGGAACCCTTCCTGGCGATGGACTCGCCGCCGGTCAGCGCGGGTGTGATCAACCACGTGGTGGAGAACCGCGCCGCCGACCTCTACTCGCTGCTGGCGGACACCATCCACGGGACGCGCCACGCCGACCTGCGCCGCTTCGGGCTGATCGCGGTGGCCGCCGCCCGCGACGATACGCTCACCGAACTGCTGTACGAATGGGCCGCCGTCTGCCCGGCCCACCACGTGGCCGACACCCACGAAGCGGTCGAACTGAGCGCCCACCCGGATCGCGACGACGTGCTGGCGGTATTGGAAAAGCGGCTGCAAAGCGAAATCCGAGGCCGGAGGGTATGATTGGCGGCGGGACCCGCAGCATTGAATCGAAAACGAAGCGCCTCATGCCCCGACCGATGGTGATCTTCGACGTGGATGGCACGCTGACCAACGCCCCGCCCATCTGGCAGGTGCTGCTGGAACGGGCCGGCGTCTGGCAGGGCGCGGGCGAGCGCAACCTGGCGCGCTTCCTGGCCGGGGAGATCGACTACCCCACTTTCTGCGACCTGGACGCGGCGCTGCTCACGGGCCAGCGCTACGACGACCTGCGCCGGATCGCCGCCGGGCTGCCGGTCTACGCCGGGCTGGACGCCGTATTCGCCTATTTCGCGGCGCGGGAATACGTGATCGGGCTGCTTTCGGCGGGGCTGAAGCTGCTCACCGACCGCTTCACGGCCCGCTACGATATCGACTTCTGCCTGATCAACGACCTGGCGCAGCAGGACGGCGTGTGCACCGGGGAGAGCATCGTGGCGGTGGGCTGGCACGACAAAGGCGCTATCGCCGCCGGCCTGATCGCCCGCTACCGGCCCGGCCACGTGGTGGCCTTTGGCGATTCCGGGGGCGACGTGCCCGTCTTCCGGCAGGCGGATTTTAGCGTGGCCGTCAATACGACCAGCGCCGACCTGCTGGCGCTGGCCTCGTATCACGTGCAGGGCGACGACCTGAGCGTCTGCCTGCCCCACCTGCCGGATTGGCTATGACCGCAGCCCGTCTGGCCGGGCACGGGCCATGTTGCAGAACACGAGGGCGCACCCACCTGGATGCGCCCTCGTAACGTATACGAATTTCACCGTCAGTCGAGCGCCGTCATGGCCTCCAGCGCCGTGTGCACCTGCTCGGCAGCATATTCCGGCGACCAGCGCGTCATCTCGGCTACGGTGTAGCGGTCGTGCAGCGCCCTGAGCGCCCGGTAGCCGGCAAAATACCCCGCCCGGCTCGGCAGCCCCTCCGCCGGCAGGATGGGGTCCTGGTCCGCCAGCAGGAAGTAGCGGGCGTGGATGTCGGCGTCGGCCTCGTCGAAGTGGGCCAGCAGTTCCCGGCGGATCTCCGGCCAGCGCGCCCGGCAGGCGGCCAGCCAATCCTCGTGATTGGCCGTCATCCACAGGTATTCGGCTTCCAAAGACCCCGGCAGCACCACCGACGAGGCCAGCGACGCCAGGCCTTCCCGGAACAGGGTATGCGCGATGGCGTGGGGCGTCCAGGCGGCAGGATTGGCCGACTCGTGGAAGTTGTGGGCCGT
>DAOUEM010000023.1:0-23026 GCA_034430555.1 Anaerolineae bacterium
AGCGAGACGCACCGGCCAGGGTGACTGCTTCAGATCAAACTCGTTGTAGTCCAAAATGATAAATTCACCGCCGGGCCGTAAGGCGCGGTAGGCATTGGCGATGACGTTCAACCGTTCTTCCGGAATAATGCCGTGCAGCACAAAGGAGATAAAAACCTTATCAAATTCTTCCTGATAGGGCAGCGGCTCCTCAATACGCCGGTTCTCGATGGTGACGTGCGGAAGATGTTGGCAGCGACGTTGGGATTGCTCCAGCATTTCGGGGCCGATGTCCAGGCCCACAATACGGCCCTGCCCGGCCAGGTAGTTATTCATCAGGCCGAGATTGCGCCCGGTCCCGGAACCCAGGACCAGGATTTCATCACCGGGCTGGATGCGCATTTCCCGCACTGCCCGCCGGATAAAAAACGGATACGTGCCCCCGGTGATTGTATTCATCAGTAGATCGTAGTGGCGGGCTTCAAAGCCTTTGACCTCCACTTTGGAATCTGAACGGTCCCATTTGGGTTCTTGACTCATGGTGTGTCTGCTCCGTCCTCGGTTAGCTGAAAAAACAGCGGAATTCTGAAAAGGCTGCTCATACATTTGACGCTGAAAGCTGCCGTACGTTTCAAATTTGACAATTTCAGACCAGCAGCAGCCGCAGCGCGCCGGACGTGGGATTAGCGTTCACGATTGGCTGGCCCAATCCCAGGCCCGTGCGTTTGCTGCCTGGTGGCAGATCATCAGGCGCAACGAATTCCGGCGTCAGCGCGGCCAGGATAGCGGCTCCAACAGGGGATACTAACTCACCGGTAGCTGACCCAACATGGTTGGGAACATTATGCTGTTCCAAAATGGCCTGCGCGGCTGATTCCAGCGTGTACGTCGGGCCGGTATTCACGGGAGATACACATATCACCGAGGCCAAATTGACCTCAAGATACTGCAATCCCCACCCGATACCCGTAAGGATAGCGATCTCCAGCGAGGATAGGGAGAACATCTCCGTGCGATGCGGGTGCTCGTGAGGGACGCCGAGGCGGTGTAGTTCCAGGTGATCGCTTCCTTCCAGCCAGCCGTCGTTCCCGCTGTCTGGATCATTCGCCATCCCATCGAGTGAGCGGATAAAAGGCTTGATGTCCAGAATGGGCGTCCCGTCAAACAGATCGAGTGGGCCGGTGTAGATGCGATTCCCTTCGATGGACAATAACCGGGCGCGGGTCAGGCCGATAGGGCTGGGGCGGTTGGGAGAACGGGTTGCGAAGGTGCCATAGCGTTTATCATCATCTTTCCAGGGCGGTCGCACGGTGATTTCAGGCTCTACCGCTCTGTCCAAATAGGACAAGACGAAGATATGGCTGAAGGTTTCTAATGCCTGCATCCCTGCCGCATATTGAGGCGCTAGTTGGATATAAAACGTCCCCTCGTTTTCATGTTCTGGCCCTGGCTGGTAGGGAGCCTTGTGTTTGTACGGTGTGTGGGCGGTGCCGATGATCGATAAAGAAACCGTTTCTTCTGGAGCAAGCCGCGCGGCGACGGCGTTTTGTCGCTCAGCGGTATACAGGATGTCACACGCCCGGCGGGCAAAATCGGCGTAGATACCCTGTACGCCTGTTCGGGACAAGGCACGGTCCAGCACAGCAGGCATATCGTCCAGGGAGAGCGCGGCATGCGGCGTCAGCGGGCTGACATGCAGCCGGTAGGCCAGCGTCCCGTCGGGCATCAACTCAATATGGGTGTGAGCATCGAGCAGGCCGGTTTCCTCAGCCGCCGTCTTGATGGCCCGCACCATGTCGCGTTCCGGTATTCCTAATCCGATCAGCGCAGCGGCTGCTCTGTCGCCGGAAATGCCTGCGCTGGAATCAATCCACAGGGTATGTTTCATCTGGCATGCCACCGGTAGATAGTAACTGCGCCTATCCCAATGAAGATCGCAGCGACCAGAAAGAGCGCGGTATAGGACCATTGCTGCAGAAACAGCCCAGCAACCAAAGGAAGAAAAGCCACCGGCAAAATCAGCACCGCATTGAGTCCCGCATAGGTAGCCCGTTCTGCTGCCGGAGCCAGTTCGAGCAGGGCGCTCTGAAAACCCACTATGCGTCCATTGGAGGTGGCACCGGCTAGAAAGAAAACTGGCAGCAAGGCCAGCCAGTCAAATGAGCCGAGCATGATGGCTAATAAGGGGGTGAAGGTCGAAGTGATGGCACAGGTCAACAGCATCTGACGGCTGCCGGCCCGGTCCACCTGACGCGCCCAAATGAAGTTGGACAGCATGCCGCCGGACACTTGAGCCAGCAAAAACCACCCCACAGCCTCCACCGGCGCATCCAGTTGTTCGCGAGCATAAACGACATAGAACGGTAGCGCCATCAAGCTGAATCCCGTCAGTAGCTGTACGACAACCAATACTTTCAAGCGGCGGCTGGCGGCCATCACCTGCATCCAGTAAGTATGCCAGGGCGGGATCGTCCATTCATTAGTGGCAATAGTTGGTTCCCGAATGGCCCAAAACCCCAGCGAGGCGACGGCCAGCCCGGCAGCCGCCAAGCCAAATAACATCGCGTAGTTGTTGGGGTAGCTTATATGGGCCAGGATTTGCCGCGCCAACAAGGCTGCGCCAACGGATAACGGCCCGGCTAATGCACCCTTGCCACCAAAGAACGCCCCGCGTCGATCCGCAGGGATTATTTTCCCGATGATGTCGGTATACGGGATATTGCCAAGTCCACCTCCGGCGTAAAAAACGACCAACATGCCCACTAATATCCAGGCCAATAGCATGGGATGTTTGTCACCAATGGCGTAGACGAGAACAGCCAATGCGCCCCAGCTCAACACACGTAGATAAATGGCAATCATCAGGTAAGGCATCTTGCGCGGGCGGGGTTCGATCCAACGCGCCACGAAAAGCTGCGGCAAAGCTCCGGCTACGGTCAGCACGGTAGACAGGCCGCCCACCCAGATCGTTGAGCCGGTCAGGTCGGCCACAAAAGCGGAGATAACGATCGTTGGCTGGGTCAACGCGACGCCCAGCGCCAGGAATGCCCCATGCCACAATCCGGCGATGAAGTTGCGGCGGTTGGTAGACAATTTTGATTGAACAAGCTGTGTACTTGCGTTTTCTTGTAATTGCATGAGGTCTCCAGTTACAGCCATCGAAGCCAGCAGAGCGAGCCTTTACCCGGCTGCTGGGAGTGTGCGCCAGCATTTGATGAGCGTACACGTCAGTCCTTCCTACGTGTTTGGCACCAACCGGGATGGCATTCCGCCCATTTTTCTAAGATTGGCGTTTCAGGTCGAGCACCGGTGTGCCGTTGATAGCGTCCAGCCCTCGGACGGTCAAGACGTTCCCGGCCAGCTTCACTAAATCGACTGTGGTGACGCCAATCGGGTTGGGCCGATGTGGACTGTGGAGGACGAACACTCCGCGCGGCTCGCGGGTGAGATCTCCCTGTGGATGCTGGCGCAGATCGTATCCCTGTGAGCGATGGAAGTAAAAAACAACCATGAGGCGCTGCCCGGCTTCCAGGCCCTGTAATCCCTCTGCCAGAGTTGGGTCGAGAACAATCCGTGACTCAGTCGCCTTAATTTGATCCGGCGCTGCCGGCTCGTCAAATGAATTCTCAACGTGGCCGATGGCGTTGTAAGTGATCGCGTCTTCTGCCGCTCTCGCGGTCGGGCAGGCATTGGAGAAGGTCGCCACCATAACCACCGGTCCCTGCGCCGCAATCTGATGGAAAACTGACTGCAATGCGGCGAACACCACATCATCATCCCCGCTGACCAGGCTGCTCATCGTCCCTGCTTCAACGTTTAAACCGCGTTCGCGCAGGATGCGCAACGCTTCAGCGATGGTGGGCGACAAAGACGCTTTGCCGAGCGGATATACACTTAACTGGGCTGTGATACTGCTCATCGCTCGTTACCTCCTACGTATGAGTGCATTGTACGGCCATGCCGATAAAGCCGCCCCAGGGCAGGGGAAGCGGTCCCTGCCAGAGGGGCCAGAGCGTTGTCCGCCACGTCATTCCGACAGGTCTCTTGGCCGCCCGGTGTGCGAGTTGGGCCATCTCGGTCGGCGTGAAGAAGCGGGCCGCTTCCCAGACCGGCCCCCCTTCGCGCCGCCGCTGCCAACCCAGGACACTCTGGCGGTTCAGAACCCCCAGGATTAGTCCCTGCTCGGCGACACGCAGCGCCTCCACCAATACAAGAACTGGTTCCGAGACAAACTCAAGGGTCGTAATCAGAGTCACCAGGTCAAAGGTATTGTCGGCAAATGGTAGCGCCAGGGCATCGCCGAGAACATACGGCACTCTGTCCAGGCGTACCGCTTCGGACACCATGGGAAACGAGATATCCAGGCCTGTTACCTGCAACGTCTTTTCCCTAAACCATCGTGTAAAGTGCCCGCTACCACAGCCCACTTCAAGAATCGTAACCGCCAATGGAAATCGGGCCAGTAACCGCGCCAACAGCGCTTTTTCCAGTTGATCGGCTCGTCGGCCAGCGGCTTGATACCAGGTTTCATAGTCGGCAGCGAGTGTGGGATCGGCAAAGGGATTCACGTGTGGACGTTCATACATGAACTTGTCTCATATCAACTTATGGCAGCGCCGACTTGACACGCTCGGGTGTGTATGGCAACTCGCGCATCCATACGCCAGTCGCATCATGAATAGCGCTGGCAATGGCAGGTGACACCCCGTCGATTGAAATTTCGGCTACCGATTTAGCGCCAAAGGGCCCGCTCGGTTCATCGGTCTGGACAAAGATCACATCCATTGCGGGCATCTCAACCGCGCGGGGAATGTGGTATTTTATCAGATTCGGGTTGAGGGGTTGGCCGTCTGGAGCGAAGAGCATTTCTTCTGTCAGCGCAAAACCAAGCGCCTGGGCCATGCCACCTTCCACCTGTCCAGCAGCGGTGACGGGGTTGATCACCCGTCCGCAATCCACCACCATTAACAGCCGCTCGACGTTGATGTGCCCGGTTTGGGTGTCCACGACAATTTCGGCGAACTGGGCAGCGGTCGGCGGCGGGCTGAGCGGGCTGGTGTGGGAAGCTGTAGCCATAATTTGATGCTGGTTTTGTTGGTGCAAACTGCTGAGTGCGACTTCAGCCAAAGTAACCGCCCGCCCGTCTGGGGCGCTGACCTGCCGGTTTCCAAGTTCCAGATCAGATGGATCCGAGATGTCTAACATGAGTGCCGCGTGATCCAAAATCATTGCTTTGATTTTCAGCGCCGCTTTGCGAACCGCCCCGCCGCTGATGTAGGTCGTGCTGCTGGCATACGCGCCTGTATCAAAAGGCGTGAAATCGGTATCCGAGGAATAGACAATGACATCATCCAGCGGGATGCCCAACACCTCGGCGGCCATCTGTGCCAGAATGGTATCCGAGCCGGTGCCCAGGTCTGTGGCGCCGATCAACAAATTAAAGGAGCCATCATCGTTCATTTTCAGCGTGGCGGCGGCCATGTCCAGGTCGGCGATACCGCTGCCATGCATCACAACCGCCATGCCAATCCCGCGACGATAGCGGCCATGTTGCCCGCGATGGTTTTGGCGTTTCGTTTCGAAATCGGTAGCCTGTAAGCCAATTTGAACACATTGCTCCAACCCACTGCTTTGTAAGGATTGCTCGGTGCCTTCGCGCCCTTCACCCAGCGACTTGGATAGATGCATGGTTTCGCCGATTTTGAGCCAATTGTTCCGCTTGAACTCGACCACGTTCAGGCCCAGGTTTGTGGCAACCTCTTCCATCAGAACTTCAATGCCATATTGGCACTGCATAGCGCCATAGCCGCGGAACGCGCCGGCTGGTGGTGTATTGGTGTACACCACATCACTGACAAAACGTGCGTTCGGTGGGTTATAGAGGGTCAGTCCCTTAAATCCCCCCACCATGTTGACCGTTAAAGCGTGAGCGCCGTAGGCACCGGTATCTCCAATCAAGTACAGGCTGGCCACAGTGACCTGGTCACCATTGACGCCGATTTTGTAGTGGACGATATTCGCGTGTCGGCTGCGGGAACTGGTAAATTCCTGAGTGCGGGTATATTCCATGCGCACCGGGCGTCTGGTTGCCAGCGTGAGATGCGCGCACAGGTCTTCTAAAATCAGGTCTTGTTTATTGCCAAAGCCGCCGCCAATGCGTGGTTTGATGACGCGAATCTTCTTGACCGGCAGATCGATCAGCGGGGCGACCATACGGCGGATATGGAACGGGACCTGTGTGCTGGTGCGGATTACCAGACGGTCGTCCTCATCCCAATAGGTGATGCAGACGTGCGGCTCCAGGTGAACTTGCTGCTGCTTTGGCGTGCGATATGTGCCCTCAAAGATGTGATCGGCTTTCGCAAAGGCCTGCTCGACATCCCCCACCTCAGCATCGATATGATGCACGATGTTGCGCTGCGCGTCGTAGATGCCCGCAGTATCCGGTTCGTCGTGAATGACCGGCGCGCCCTCTTGCATCGCGTGTTCGGGATTCACGACTACAGGCAAAACTTCGTAGTCGACCTCAATCAATTCCAGCGCCTGTTGGGCAATCTCAAGCGTTTCAGCCGCCACGATGGCGACGCGGTCACCCACATGACGCACCTTATCATCCAGACTGACCTGATCGTACGGTAACGGCTGGGGGTAACTCTGCCCACCGGATGCGTATTTGACACGTGGAATATCGTGGTGCGTCAGGACAGCGTGGACGCCTGGCAAGGCGCGCGCCCGGCTGGCATCAATGCGGCGAATACGGGCATGCGCGTGAGGGCTGGTGAGCAAAGCGCCGTAGAGCATACCGTCCAAACGAAAATCGTCAGTGAAAACTGGTCGTCCCTGAGCCAATTTCCTGGCATCCACTTTAATTTCGGGTTTTCCAACAACGTGTGTTTTGGCCATCTCTTTGGGGGTAAAAACCAGAGGCGGCAAGGGATTCCGGCTTCCGTCGCGACGGTAGAACGCTTCCGGCAGTTCGATCTGTTTATCTTCACTTGGCAGCGTGCGCTCAATATGGGTGTACGGTGCGACCTTCTCGCCACGCAGCATCGCGGCGGCGCGCTGCACCGCATCAACCCCGCGCACATAACCCGTGCAGCGACAGAGCACGCCGTTCAAAGCCCTGCGGATTTCATCATCAGTCGGGTCAGGGTTGTGATCCAGAAGGGCCTTGGCCGAAAGGATTTGTGCAGGAGAGCAAAACCCGCATTGAATCGCGCCCGTCTCCATAAAGGCCATTTGGATAGGGTGCAGTCTATCCTTCTGGCTCAACCCTTCAAGGGTTGTAATCTCTGCGCCATCTACATCTGCAGCTTTCATTTTACAACTGCGGACCGGGTTCCCATTCAACAGTACAGTGCAAACCCCGCAAGTGCCATCATCGCAGCCAGCCTTGACGCTGAAATAAGAAGTGCGGCGCAGCGCAGCTAACAGACTTTCGTTCGGCCCGACCGAAAGTGCTCTGCGAACGGTGTTGATCGTGACAGTGATTTCGACGTTAGAAGATTCCATAATGCATCAACTCTCCTATTTATCCGATTCTGATCCAACTGAAGGTTCTGCATCCCCTTCAAGATTTTCCAGCCAACTATCAAATTTTGCCTGGCACGCTGAGCAGAGAGACAAATGGTGAATGACAGCCGGGCGGACCTCATCAAGGGCAGCACCTGCCGCCAACAGGTCGGCATCGTACTCCAGCAGAGCGAAACATTCCTCACAGGTGAGTTGAACAGACTTCTTCGGTTCACTCGTCAGTACGAGCAGCCGCCACAGTGGACGGGATACATTGTCCATACTCTCAGTCTGTTAGTTCCTTTCTTCAAATTCCACAAACGCGCGGAAAATAGCGCTCTCGGTGATGATGCCAACCAACTCTGTCTCCGTCGAGGACCGGCAGCGCACTGATCTTGTGTTGCAACATCAAACGAGCCGCATCGATGAGGGACGCGTTGAGAGAAATGGTTTTCGGATTTTCGGTCATCAACTGGTGTACTGGAAGCTTGGCAAACATCTCGTTGATGTGGAGTGGGCTTGCCCGGCTACACCGATCGGGTTTATGCGGCGCAGGTTTTCTAGCGTGACAATACCTACCAGCGTGCCGTCATACACGACTGGGAGGCGACGGATCTTATTCTCGATCATGAGCCAATACGCTTCTGGTAATGGGCAGCGGCCCGAAACAGTGATGACTTCTGAAGTCATCCAATCCTTAACCTGTTTGGTCGCCATCAGGTTCTCCTTGATCGTGGGACCAGGGTAGAGCTCCGCCTAACTTTTCCAGTGCGGATGCAAGGGACTCGTTAATGTGGGCCATGGCTTCAGCCGCCGCCAGGATGTCTGCGGACGCATCACCGGCTTGTTCTGCCCAACTGCGAAATTCGTCGGCGTGTTCTTCGTTGTGCTCAATCCAATGCGGGATCAGCACTCTCAGCTTGTCGGTCTCGTTCATGCTTATGTTCTCCTTGTTCTACGGTTTCCAGGAAGACTTTGTTTTTCATCAAGTCCACCTGGCGAATGGCAGCCGGGATCACGCGCGCCGGTTCGAACAGCTTGACCAACCGGATTCCTTCAGGGACCGGTTCGACCAGCATGACGTCATCCATTATCTTTTCGTCATCTAGATAAACAGCGACTTGACACATTTTTACCTCCGAACTCTGGGGTATAGCTTATAGTTTCGAGACCAGCGGGATGACGCGCTTGCGGCTGTGGTCGGCAATCTCTTTCACATCCGTCAAAACGCCGGCGGAAAAGGGAACCAGTATTTCATCGGAGACAAACGGCGCACCCTTGATCCGGTCGATCTGCATATAGAGCTGGAACGGCGACTTGGCGCTACGAGTCATGATCAAGTGATCGACGGCAGCCTCCAGTTCTGCAATATCATCTGCTTTGGCTGTGGTGCTCGCCGAGAACAGGTAAGTACGCTTTTGTCCTTCCTGCGAAGTCGCCTTCATCTTCTCGAGAATGTCTTTGCCATAGGTGGGTGAGAACAACAGTAGATTTAGCGCAGAGCAAAAAACCAAAATGCCCGGCCCTTCATCCGGCACCATCGCGCAGGCACGTTCCAGGGCTGCGTCCCAAACTCTAGGTTTGACCACATTGGCCTTAAACCGATTGCCTGTCGGTGGGGTCATATCTTCCAGGGTGGCATCCAGTTCGATGAAGGCCACTCTGTCCTGGTACTCGTCTAAATCCAACTGGGCTATCTTTTTTAGACCCGCAGCGATAAAGCTATGATCAGGATACTGTAAAGACATAAAAACCACGCTGCCGCCCTGACGCAACCAGGCTGCGACGATCACATTGCCGATCAAGGGTTTGCCAGAACCGCCCGGCCCACTCAGTAATGTTACGCTGGGGATCGGCAACCCTTCCGGCAGCAGCCGGTCAAACCAATCTTGTTGGGTATGGAAAGCGTTCACTGTTTAGCCTCTCCAGTGTTGTTGTTCTTTTGCCAGAAAGTTCTGAAGTTCCCTTTCGTTCATAACCATTTGCTTCACTTCGGTCAGTTCTCCACCAGCAGACTGCGCAGCGGCAGCCAGGCTGTTCACCATGTAATCACGAATATTGTCTGGGATGTTTTGGAAAGGTAACACCAGGGTTAGTGTGACTTTTCCATCAGGGGCGACTTCTATATCCTTGATGATTCCTAAATCCAATAAAGTTGTGGCAATTGCCGGATGCTCAACTCGCTCGATGGCTGCGAGGGTGTTCTGATTTCTGTGAGAATCGCTCATTCTTTCTTTCTCCAAGGGATGGTTTTTTGCCATAGACCAGCCTGGTTATCTGACCGCCGCTTTTTCGTGTACATATGCCAAAATGCCCTGCCATATCTCGCGCAGCGCATGGCTGATAGGACTATCGGGCAGGTAAGCCGTGATTGTCTGTCCGTGGACCATTGCCTCGGTTATGCTCAGATCGAAAGGCAGCCGCCCAATCACAGGCCGCTCATTTTGCTGACAATAACCAGTAATCCTATCGGTTCCTGCCAGGTAGAGATCTGCCTTGTTGATGCACACCAGGGCCGGAATGCCAAAGTGAGCGGCCAGGTCCAGCACGCGCTCCATATCGTGGATACCTGCTGCCGTTGGTTCGGTGACCACGATCACCACATCTGCGCCGGAAACAGCGGCGATTGCGGGGCATCCGATACCCGGAGGGCCATCCACGATCATCAGCGGGTAGCTCTCGTTCAGAGCGTGATCGTGCGCGCGCTGTTTCAATAGGGAGACGAGCTTGCCTGAGCTTTCTTGTGCGGGTGACAGCCGCGCGTGAAACAGCGGCCCGTACCGGCTTGTTGAGGAAAACCAGCGTCCTGAAATCTGCGGAAGCATGGTGATCGCGTTATTGGGACATTGGGTACTGCAAGTCGCGCATCCCTCACAGGCAATCGTATCAACCGTGTAAAGGCCATTGTTAGCATGAATCGCATCGAAGCGGCACACATCCGCGCACAGACCACAACCGGAACACAAGTCGGCTGCAATAACCGCGACCTGCCCGCCGACAAACTCGTGCGTTTCGATGATGTGGGGAGCCAGGAGAAGTTCCAGATTAGCGGCATCCACATCGGCATCCACCAGCATCGCACGGGTGCTTGGGTCCTCGCTGGCAAGATGCGCCAACGCTGCCGTGACGGTTGTTTTGCCGGTTCCGCCTTTTCCGCTCAAGACAACGATTTGTTTCATCCGCTGACCCCTGCCACTGTTAGGAATAGCTCTTTGAAAAGCACGGCGTATTCTGGCTGGAGCGACACGAGCGGCACACCCTGGGCGATGCCTACCGCAATTTCCCGATCCATCGGAATACGGAGCAACACAGGTAGTCCCGTTTGCGCGCAAAAATCATCAACCCCTTGGTCCCCGATCCCATCTCGGTTAATGATGACCCCGGCGGGCAGTCCTAACTCACAAGTCAATTCGTAAGCCAGCTTCAGATCATGCAGCCCGAAGGGGGTTGGTTCGGTGACCAGGACCACATAGTCGGCACCTCGAACTGCCTCAACCACCGGGCAGGATGTGCCGGGAGGCGCATCGATGACGATCGTTTCCCCTACTTGAGCAGGATGTGATGCCTTAAGCTGCCGGATTACCGGGACCGCCAAGACTTCTCCGATGTTCAACACACCGCGCGCAAATCGGATGCCTTCCGGTGTGTTCCCGCTTTCGAGCGTGCCCAGTACATGCGGCACTTCACGAATTGCCTTGGCTGGGCAGTTCAACGTGCAGCTGCCGCAGCCGTGGCACATCTCTGGGAAAACTAGCACTCGCTGTCCCGTCACGGCTATTGCCTGATACTGGCAAACCTCAGCACAAATGCCACAGTGGTTGCACAACGCCTCGTCGATAGCGGGGATTAACAGAAAAGCATCTTCGCTGTGGGCCATGGATGGTTTTAACATCAGGTGCGCGTTAGGCCCTTCGACATCGCAATCCAGAAAGAGCACGGGGCTGTCCGACGCTAAGGACAATGCCAGGCTTGTTGCTACCGTTGTTTTGCCTGTCCCCCCCTTGCCGCTGGCAACAGCAATGATCATTCAGGCATCCTCCACCGCATCGAGATCGCCTTTCAGGAGTCTGGCGACCAGATCCTCTACTGTTCCCGATCTGGCTTGATAGAGACGCACCCCTGATGCATGCAACACGTCGTAGGCTTTCGGCCCAAACGCCCCACTGATCACGGCTTCCACATCGTGCCTGATAAGAAACTCAGCCGCTCGAATGCCAGCCCCGCCGCCCAACTGCGCCGCCGGATTGGCGACGGCTTGCTGCTCACCTGCGCTTGTATCGACGATGACAAAAGCCGCCGCGCGTCCAAAGCGTGATTCAAAAGTTGCATCTAGTTTTGGTGTGGTTACACTGACTGCGATTTTCATTGCTATGTCTCCAATTAATGCAGTTTGTCGGTGCGATCTTCGAGCGTGCCGCCAAGATAAGCCTTCACTGCTTCCTCGGCATCGGCCAGATCGGTCACGAAGGGACGAATATTGGCTTGTTCCATCGCGAGATAAGCGCCGCGTCCCATGCCACGCACGATGATTACTTCACAGTCTTGAATAGACTCAATCATGCGCGTATGTTTCATCTCAGAATGCGCGCCAAAACCGTGTCCGCGCGGATCGTTTTCTGAGTCGTGGTCATGGGGTCCCTGCGCAAACTGCCGGTGTCCGACCTTGTCGCGCCGTTCTTTGCTTACAATCTCGCTGTCTTCAATGGTAAAGACCAGATAGTATGGTGCGCGGCCAAAATGCTGGCTGATGGTTTGACCATCTTCGGTGATGACTGCGATTTTCATGGTTCTGATTCTCCTTAGTTCTATCATCATGACACTATCGCGTGTTCAAGCTTATCCACTACAACCTGGATTTCGCGTTGCGCCTGGTCGCTTTCAAGCGTCGATCCGGTGAGCCACGCTATCGCAATGGCCGGATCCGCGTGAATAACGCCTAATGGTTTGATGTCGTGTTCTTCCAACTTGTCGCACAGATAATCTTCCGTCTGCTGACTCGTGACCCGGTTCAGAACGAACAGGACGCCCTGGATCGACGCATTACGAAACATGGCATTTGCCAGCTCGACCAGATGCGGCGACTCGAGGTGTTCGGTAGCGGGGAGTTCCCCGGCCTGGATTTGCTCAACCATGTGTCGCATGTCGACCGCCATCTGGATCGCGGCGTTGGTCGGGTCAACTACGACAATCGCCCAGTCCAGGCTGGTAATCGCACCTCGTGCCGAGTCTTCGAAGCCCGCTTTGAAGTCTACCAGGGTCACCGCTTTGTCCGGTGTGCCTTCAATGGTGAGATCGCGGGCGATTTTAGCCACCGGGCCGTCGCAGCCCGCGCCCGGCCCCTGGGCCCCGATCTTGCCGGCGATCAGATACCGGATTCCGTTTGATGTCTGAGCACGGTAATTATCCGGCAACGTCTCCCAACGAAACCCCGCGTCGGGAAGCAGCGTGGGATCATCGACGGGACAGGTGACCTTTCCGCCGCTAAATACCGCCCCGCCGAAGTAATCCAAAAGTGGCATAGGCGGGTGGTCGATACCGAGCGCCTGGTGCAGCCCGACATTAGTCGAGTCGGCATCCAGGATGTAAACCTCGTAACCATGCGCCGCAAGCGCCCGCGCCAGTAAAGCCGTCACAGTGCTTTTCCCTGATCCGCCTTTACCGAACACCCCAATCTTCATTCCGGCCAGGGTGTGAGCTTTTTCGATCATATTTTCTTTTCCTTTTTTTGAGTCTGAATGGTTCTTGATCGGTCTTCTGTTTCATGTCTGCGCTGCCGCCGGGGATCGACAGCCGTACTCTGGGCTTCGGTCGGGTAGTGCGCAGGAGCCGCGCTCCAGAAGCGGACGCCATAACGTTCCACCACCTGCGCGCGCCCACTCTGCTTAAGTTCGTCAAGGATATCACCTGCCCAGCCCGGGGCCACCTGTTCCAGCGTTCGCTCCAATTCTGCCTGGCGCATGGGATGGCGTGTGATGATGCCTATCACGGCGTCGGCCAGGTTCTCAGAGCCGCTCACGTCAAAGCTGCCCGCAGCAGGATGCAGGACGCGGGCCACTTTCCCCAGGATCGCCAGTGCGCGTAGGATGCCTTCCTCGTCAGCAGACTGTACCCAGGTTTCCGCCGGGGGGCGGGTGGGCAGGCTGATGTGGATTTCATCCGGTTCCACACATCGCAGGATAGTGGCGATGTCCTGCAATGCCTGCTCTGTGTCATTCAAGCCGCGCACGAGCATCACCTCAACCCACAACTGGCCGCTGTATTGGTGGCGGAAGTCCACCAGCCCGGTGACCAACCGCTCAAACGTGATTGCCGGATGCGGGCGATTGATGCGCCTGTATAGTTTAAGTGTGCCCGCATCTAAAGTAGGCAGCACCGCATCGGCGACGGCGAGATCGTGTCGCACCTGGGGATCGTAAAGCAGGGAGCCGTTGGTGATCACCGCAACAGGGATTTCCGTCAGGGTTTTGACCTGCTCGATCAACCAACCGATGCTGGCATGCAGCGTTGGCTCGCCGGAACCGACAAACGTGACCCAATCGATGTCACCTGGTTTATGTGCCGCCAGCGCCTGCCCCACTTCCGCCAGGATGTCGGCAGGGGGGAAATAGTCCTCGCGTGTGTGAGTGACCGGCTGCGTGCGACCCAACTGACAGTACACGCAGTTCCAGTTGCATGTTTTGAGTGGAATTGTGTCGATTCCCAACGACTGCCCCAACCGGCGTGATGGCACAGGGCCGAAGACATATTTCATCGTTGATTTACCTTGTCCATGGGCAGCAGACCTGGCAGCGGCACGCGTTCAAGTCTTCCATCGGCTCCCTGCCGAACCGTGTATAGGTCTTCTGGTTGTTCGATGCGATCAATGAACAATACGCCATCCAGATGATCGATTTCGTGGTGAGTCAGGATGGCGTCGAAGTCTTCGAAGATATATTCAACCGGGTGTCCCATTTCGTCTAACGCTTTGACCTTTAGATAATGCGGACGGCGCGTGGTACCGTAGAGACCGGGGAAACTGAGGCACCCATCGAAATCTCTCCGTTCGTCGCGCGCCTCAATGATCTCCGGGTTGATCAGGGCAGTTGGGATCACAGGGGTGTCATCATCTTCATCACGTAGCCCGAGCCGCACAACGACCACGCGCTGATGCACATTGATCTGCGGTGCGGCTAAACCAGCCCCATCCGGGCAAGCCATCAACGTATCTTTCAGGTTTTGAATCAGCGCTTGCACACGTTTGTTCATTTTTTGTACCGGCTCGCTTTTCCGGCGCAGCGCCGCTGCATCTTCGGAATAGAGTAGAATTTTTCGAAGGGTCATTAGATTGCCTTTTATCTCACTATATGAGTCATTGTCCTGTGTGCGCTTGTGAGGTCGACGTATCAACGGCCTGCTCTGATCGACTGCCGAATATGGCAGAACCAATCCGGATGATATTGGCACCCTCTTCAATGGCTATTTGGTACGTGTTGCTCATACCCATCGAAAGGTAACGCACCGTGATGTTAGGCATTTTGCAGGTCGACAGAGTCTCGAATACCTCCCGCGTTGCCTGGAAGTAGGGTCGAGCATCCTCCGGGTCGCCGAAGCGCGGTCCCATCGTCATCACGCCCTGTACCTGGATGTGTTCCAATTCGGCCAAGGCAGGGAGCAGATCACCAATTTCCTCCGGCAGCACGCCGGTCTTGGCTGGTTCCCGTCCACTGTTGATCTCGATCAATGCCGGCATAACAGTGTCGAGCGCTGCACATTGCTCATTGAGTGCCTTTGCCAGCCGGATCGAATCCAACGTTTCGATCATGTCGAACATCCGGATGGCTTTGTTGATCTTGTTGCGCTGCAGGTGTCCGATCATGTGCCAATGCGCCTTGGTGCGAAGAGACGGAACCGTGACCTGGGCTTCCTGCACATAGTTGTGCCCAACGCAGGTTATCCCAGCCGCAATGACTGCCTCAATCTCAGGTGCGGTGCGTCCCTTGACCGCTGCGACGACGGTCACCCAGGGCGGAACAGTGTCCAGAATCCGTTTCGCCGATTCTGCAATCTCAGTGAGGTGCTTTTCCATCCTTCACCTTCCAATCCATTCCAATACCAGCGACAGGGGCCCCACAATCGGGACAGTGCCCATCCCGCACATGATTGGCAAGCACGCCAAAACCATGCCGCCGGATCAACACGTGCCCGCATTCTGGACAGACCGTATCATGAGTACCTGCGTCCGGCGCGTTGCCGACGTAAATGAACTTAAGCCCTTCTGACAGGCCGATTTCTTTTGCGTGATTGAGAGTCTCGACTGGGGTGGGTGGCCGATCGAGCATTTTGTAAGCAGGGTAGAAGCGGCTGATGTGCCAGGGTGTTTCAGGTCCTAACTCCTGGGCGACAAAGGCCGCTGCGTCCCGGATTTCAGCCGGATCATCGTTCAGACCAGGGATTACCAACGTCGTCACCTCGAGCCAGATCCCCAGGCGCTTCATTGTTTTCATGCTGTCTAGCACCGGTTGCAGACGGGCCCCCACATACCGCTTATACGTTGCATCGTTGAATGCCTTCAAATCGACGTTGGCCGCGTCCAGGTAAGGCGCGAACATGGTCAGCATGGCTTCGGTCATGTAGCCGTTCGTTACGTAGATATTGGCCAAACCGGTGGCGTGCGCGAGTTGTGCGGTGTCATAGGCAAGTTCGAAAAATACGGTTGGTTCCGTATAGGTGTAGGCGATACTGTGACTGCCGCTGGCTTTCGCAGCAGCTACGATTTCCTCCGGGGTGACTTTACGCCCGTCAATCAGGTGCCGTTCGCGCGGCATCTGGGCGATCTGCCAGTTCTGGCACCACGCGCATCTGAAGTTGCAGCCTGGCGTTGCGATGGAGTAAGCCGGTGATCCAGGGTAAAAGTGAAAGAGCGGCTTTTTCTCTACCGGGTCTACGCCCTGGCTGATGATACGATCATAGACCAGCGTATAGAGCGTACCGTCGATGTTCTTTCGTACGCGGCAGATGCCGAATTTGCCAGGCGCAATACGGCAGTGGTGCACGCACAGATCGCAGCGCACCACATCATTTGACAACTTGTCGTAGACCAACGCCTCTTTCATTGCGAGTTCTTCACGCTGGATGCGGTCTATAGTCACAAGTTCACTCCAAAGCCACCCTTTATGAACGGATGAGCAGCAGGGGGCGATCCACGCGCTGAAGAACCCCCGCCGCTATACTGCCATAAAACACGCGCGATAACCCCGTGCGCCCATGACTTGCCATGGCAATCAGGTCTGCCCCTTCACCTTCGGCGACGGTGATAATTGTTTCGACAACAGGGCCGATTTCCACTCGTTTTCTGTTAAGGTTGCCAGTAGTTTGGCGGAGGAACATGCCCAACCAAACTGCGATGATTATCTGGTCCTTGTAGAAGGCGTCATGTGCTCCCGGCAAGTCTGACAAAGCCCAAAAATCGCCATGTGATCAATGCGAGGTTCGAAACCATACGTTTCCTGCAAATGCGCACGTAGGGGAACCATAGCGGCATCATCCAGATTCTGGACATGCCCACACGTTAGGCAAACCAGGTGATGATGCGGTGGGGTGGACAGCAGTTCGTAGATGGTTCCGGATTGGCCCAAATCGGTTTGGGAAACGAGAGCCAGCTCTTTGAGCCATTGAAGGACACGGTAAACGGTTGGTTCCGGAATTGGAATATGTTGTGTGTCAAGATACTGCTGGATGTTTTGAGTCGTCTGGTGCCCACCTAATTCACAAAGCCCCTGGATCACAGCCTGGCGGGGCATTGTGATACGTTCACCCAATTGTTTGATATGGTCCACTATTTCCTGTTTCGTCTGCATGACGTCATCTTTCTGAAAACCTCGTGGGTGGTTCAACCGCCCCTCGAACTACGGGCACCACGCCCGTGCCACATAGTGCTCGCTGGTATCATCAACCCAGACGTTGATATATCCGGCCTGAACCAACAGCTGGCGCAGGTCTTCGCCGGGTGGCAGCAGATCGCGCGCAATGGGACCGCCCGCCTGAGAGTGAATGGCATTCACACGCTCGCGCGGATTGTTGTGTAGAATGAAAAGCTGGCCGCCGGGGCGCAGCACCCGCTGGATTTCCCCCAATGCGCGCGATCTATCGGCAAAGTGTGGGAAGCTGTTGTGACATACCACGACATCAAACCACGATTGTTGTCCCGATGCAAATGGCAGCCAGTGCGCGTCGGCTTCCGCCAGATGCGCAGCCGGGCAGCGCTCGCGCGCCTGCAATAACATGCCGTGCGCGAGATCGATGGACACTACCCGGGTGTTCAGCGCGCAGTTCACCAGATGCGGGATGAGTGCGCCGGTTCCGGTCCCGATTTCCAGCACCGCCCGCGCCGCGCTCAAGGCTTCAGTAAAGGGAGTCACCATCCGGCGCAGCGCCTCATCGAGATGATCGGGCATCATGCTGTTCCAGGTCGGCGCGCGGCTCTCAAAGTAGTCGCGTATTGCGTTTATCATAAACCCAACCTTTCGACCGCATCCCCCATCGTTTGCGGATGGGGGATGCGCCTGTTTACAAAACGGTGTTATTCGCGGATTTCCAGGCCGGTGGGCTGGCCCACAATGAACTGATGTTTGTTATACGGCATGGGGATGCCGCCGGCCCAGCCGCCGGGCGTGTAGTACCAGTTATCGAACACGTCTGCGTTGAAGACCACCACGCGCGCCGTGTAGTACAGCGGCAGCACCGGTAGGTCATCGGCCAGGATACGCTGCATTTCGAAGATCGCGTCCAGGCGGGCTGCCGGGTCGGTCATACTCAACTGTGCGCCTGCTAAGGCATCAAATTCGGGATTGCTGTAGCCCAACGCGCGCGAAAAACCGCGCACCTGGCTCTCGCTGGCAAAGCTGCGACGTAGTTGGTCCGGATCACCGCCCAGACCGCCGAAGCCAAACACGCCTATCTCATAGCTGCCCTCGACCGCCGCCGCATCGATGGACGCCTGGTCCATCACGACATGTTCGACCGGGATGCCAACGGCGTCCAGCCCGGCCTCAATGATCTCCACCACGCGCGGCGAGGCCATGATCCAGTCGGTTGAATAGGACAACTTGACCGGCGTGCCATCGTACCCGGCTTCTTCCAGCAGCGCCCGCGCTTGTTCTACGTCGTAGACGTAATCGATCAGGTCCGGGTTGAAGAACGGGTTGGCCGGGGGCAAAAAGCCCATGCTGCCCGCCTCACCGAAACCAAATAGAACGCGCTCAAGGATCGCCTGCCGGTCTATCGCGTGCGCAATCGCCTGCCGGACGCGCACATCTTGCAGCGGGCCTTCGGCTTGCAGGTTAAAAAACAGGAACATGCCCCATTCGCCGGGCGCGGTGCAGACTTCAAACGGATCGCTCTGGAACGGTTCCAGCATTTCATCCGTCACGCCGCCAAACTGGTCAAACGCGG
This sequence comes from Anaerolineae bacterium, assembly GCA_034430555.1. Classification (GTDB taxonomy): domain Bacteria; phylum Chloroflexota; class Anaerolineae; order Aggregatilineales; family Ch27; genus DAOTXK01. The sequence goes on from DAOUEM010000023.1 coordinate 18,922, forward strand.
CAATATCGCCATTGATCAGGGCCAGGTAATTATCGCTGGTGGGCACGAACTCGATGCGCTGGACATACGGCTCACCCAGGAAAAAGTCCGGGTTGGCTTCGAACAAATAAGTTCCCTCGGCTTCGCTGTATTCCACCATGTGGTATGCGCCGGTGCCGATGAAGGCGTCCGGTTCGGCGTAAGTCTTGGGATCGTCCACACCTTCCCAGACGTGCTGCGGGAAGATCAGCAGCGATTCGGCGGTGATTTGGATGAAGGGGGCAAACGGCTGTTTGAGCGTGAGCGCAACCTCAGTGTCGCTCACTTTTTCTGCCGACGCGATCTGGTCCACCTGGGACATAAACCAGGCCGTGCCGGGGTTGTCCAGGTAGTATTGGATCGAGAAGGCCACGTCATCGGCAGTGAACGGCTCACCATCCTGCCATTGGACGCCCTCGCGCAGGGTGAACGTCCAGGTCAGCCCATCCTCAGACAGGTTCCAATCCGTCGCCAGCCAGGGGATGGTTTCGCCGCTTGAGTCGCGCCAGACCAGCGTATCGAAGACCAGTGAGGCGCGCATATAACCCGGCCCGCGATTGAAGCCAAACGGTGACGGATGTCCCCAATAGCCGCCGCCGGGCAGCCGCAGCACGTCGACGCGCTCCGGCAGTGGGGTGGCACCGGCATGATGAGCGGCGCTAAACGGCACTAACCCGGTCAGCAGCAGCACAATTGCCAAACCCGCACGAAAAAACGGTGATTTGAACATGCCTTCACTCCTCCAAGATATGCGAAAAACGATCAACCAAATGCAGGCACTCAGGGCGTGCTCCCGTTCTCAGAAAACCAATCGAACGCCGGAGCAGCGCCCAAGAGCGCGCGGGTATAGTCATGCTGCGGATGGGTGACGATCTGGCTGGTGGGGCCTTCTTCAACGATCTGCCCCTCGCGCATGACCAGGATACGGTCGGCTACTTTGCGCACCAGCGCCAAATCGTGTGAGATCAGCAGCAGGCCCATGCCGCGCTCGTTCTGGATGGCCTTGAGCAGGGTGATCAGCTTGGCCTGTTCGCTGGCATCCAGCATTGAGACCGGTTCGTCAGCGACGATCAGCTTGGGATGCAGCACCAGTGCTCGGGCAATCACCACGCGCTGAAGCTGGCCGCCGCTCAATTCGTGCGGGCGGCGGGCGAGGAAATCGTCGCTGGTGGGTAGACTCGCGGCAGCCAGGGCGCGATAGACTTCCGAATCGCGTTCAGCTCGGGTGCCGATACCCTGCACGTCGAGCGGCTCACGCACGATGTTCAGCACCGACAAATGCGGGTTGACGCTGTCGAACGGGTCCTGAGGAATTACCTGGATGCGGCGGCGCTGGTGTTTTGGCGTTTTGCCATTAAGCGTGTGACCCTCAAACTGAATCGTCCCGACGTCTGGTTCGAGCAAACCGACCAGCAGTTTGCCCAACGTGGTTTTGCCGCTGCCGGTTTCACCGACCACGCCCACCACTTCGCCCTCCAGTACTTCCAACGATACGCCGTGTACTGCCTGGATCACTTCAGCCGGGCCATGATGCCCGTTGGTGGAGAAGGTTTTGCGCAGATCGCCCGCCTTGAGCAGCGTTTGCAGTCCGCCCAGGTGACAGGCGACCAGCCGGTTGTGGTGGTTTTCCAGCAGTGGCTCGGTCGTGCGGCACAACTCGACCGCCTGCGTGCAGCGCGGGTGAAAACGGCAGCCAATCGGCAGGCAGGTTGGGTCCGGCATCTGGCCGCGTATCCCACTCAGGTCGCGCGCGGTGGTCATATTGGGATAGGCATTGAGCAGTCCCCACGAGTATGGATGGCGCGGGGTAGTGAGCACATCCCGCGCAGTACCGAGTTCGGCCAGCTTCCCGGCATAGAGCACGGCGACCTGTTCCGCCAGTTGGGCCACCGCTGCCAGATCATGCGAGATGATCAGGAGGCTGGTACCGGTTTCCTGGCGAATGCGGTCCAGCAGCGCGATGATCTGCGCCCGCGAGAGCATATCCTGCCCGTTGGTCGGTTCATCGACGATCAGCAGATCGGGATCGCAGCTCAGCGCCATTGCCAGCATGAGCCGCTGTTTTTCGCCGCCGCTGAGTTGGTGCGGATAGGCACGCAAGTGACGTCCGGCCAGCCCAACCTGTTCCACCAGCGCGGCGGCGCGCGTCCAGGCGTCCGCGTTGGACAGTCGCAGGTGTTCCCGGATCGGTTCCACGATCTGTTCGCCCACACGGTAGACGGGATCAAAGGCAGTACCCGCGTTTTGTACGGACAATGCGATCCGCTGCCACCGGATGGCACGCCACCCGTTTTCATCCAGGCTGGTCAGTTCCTCATCATGCCAGCGGATGCTGCCGCTGATACTGCCCGACGGGTGCAGGCCCAGCAGCGCCCGCGCCAACGTCGTTTTGCCGGAGCCGGTTTCGCCCACAATGGCAAGCGATGCACCTGCTTCGAGTTCAAACGAAACACCGTCCACGGCGCGGACGGCAAGACCGTTGGGTGCAGTTGACGTGAAGGTGACTCGCAAGTCCTGTATGGCAAGCAAAGGGGTGGTCATCGCTGGCGCAGCCTCGTGTCCAGTTGACTTTCCACCCCGATGCCGATAAACGTCAGGGCGAGGATCAGCAGCGTGATGCAGATGCCGGGCGGCAGCAGCCACCACAACCAGCGATCGGTCAGAAACAAGCCGGGCAGGTTCAACGCGTAACGCATGATCAGCCCCCAGCTTTTGGCGGTCGGATCGCCCAATCCCAGGAAGGCTAATCCCGCTTCGAGTGCTACCGCTCGCCCGGCGGCGGTCACCAGCCCGAAGACGATGAGTGGTGCAATCTGCGGTAGAATATGCCGTACAAAGATGTAGACCGGGCCGCCACCGAAGCTGCGCGCCATCTTGACATAACCGCGCTGGCGCACACTCATCACCTGGGCGCGGATAATGCGTGCCGTGCCCGGCCAGAACAGCAGTACGATAGTCAGGATCATCTGGCCCAAGCCCGCGCCGAGTAAGGCATTGACCAGGATCAGGAGCGGCAGCCGGGGCAGGGCCATCAGCAGGTCTACCAGCCGCATCAACAGCATATCAATCCAGCCGCCCGTATAACCCGCCGCGCCGCCGATGATCACGGCCAGGATCACGGTGCCGGTAGCCGCGCCCACCGCGACAGTTAGCGACACACGCGCCCCGTAAATGAGTTCGCTTAGAATGTCCTGTCCGACGTCGTTGGTACCCAGGCGATGCGCGGCGCTGGGCCGTTCGAGCGGCCTGCCCGCAAATTCATCCGGGTCATAGGGGGCCAGGATCGGAGCAAACGCGGCGGCAGCGACCAGTAGTGTGAGCAGCAGCAGCCCAACAATGCCCTCGATGCCTAGCACAGTGGTTATATGCCGCGCCGGAATACGCGCTGGCTTGTTCACCACCATTTGTTGAGGAAGGGGTTGCTGCATGGCTCACGCCTCCCGGATACGTGGATCGAGGCGATAGGTCAGCCAATCCGCCAGCAGGTTCGCACTCAAGACCAGCACGGATACCACCAGAAATACGCCCTGGATGACCGGGTAATCGCGTGCCACCACCGATTCGAAAATCAGGCGGCCCATACCGGGATAGTTGAACAGCGTTTCGATGAACAACGCCCCCGTCAGGGCGAAACTAGCGTGCGCCGCCAGGTGGTGGATAAATGGCAGAATAGCGTTACGCAGTGCATGGCGGTGCTTGATACGTCTCGCCGGGAGTCCTTTAGCGCGCGCGACGAACATATAATCCTCACCCAGCACGCCGATCATGGTATTGCGTACCAGCAGAAACTTGCTGCCGATCAGGGCCAGAGCCAGCGTCAGGGCAGGCAAAACCAGGTGTTCGCCGTAATCCTGAACGGCATCCCAGGTGGTGTCATAACGCGCAAATGACGTCCGTCCACCCGCCAGCGGCAGCCAGTCCAACTTCACACCGAAGATGATGAGTAAGATCATGCCGGTGAAAAAGACCGGCGCGTTGCTGGCGATGATGCTGGCCGTTACCAGGGTTTTGTCCAGCAGGGAACTGCGCCGCCAGGCGGCTTCTGAACCGCTTACGATCCCCACCAGGGAAGCAATCCCTAGCGCGG
>DAOUEM010000024.1:0-4324 GCA_034430555.1 Anaerolineae bacterium
CCGGGCGGAATACTGAGTCCCAGGTTTCAGCGCGACGCTGGGCGTTGGGCGAAAGCACACCTTTCGTGACCTTACCCACGCCGATCTCGCGCACTTTGACGACCACATCCCCCCAGGTTTCCGTCCCGACCTTGTCCCAATCCAGCGGAGGCAGAACCTCCAACAGCTTCTCTTCGCGGCCCATCGCGAAAGATCGATCGTAGATCTTATACCAGATGCACGGCCGCGTTTTATCCACATAACAATGTTCAGCCGTGGACCCGCCGCAAGGACCGTTGCGGATACCTTTTGGGCATTCCATGGGGCAGATAAATGCAGTTTCTTGCAGCAGGCAGTTGCCACACATGCGGCAACCAAACATCGGTCCTTTGACCATACGCTCAACGGTCGCCAGCAAGCGGTTGCCAAACGACTCACGCTTGAACGGGTAAAACGGTGGTTGCCAGCGGCGTCCAGGTGTGAAGCCAGGCATTTACAATACCTCTCTGGTGAAGGCAGGTGCTTCACCCTCTCAAACTCGGCTACATTCCTGCTTGTGGACTATTTTAGCCCAGAATCGGGCATTAACCAGAGCAGGAATACAGTTCTTGCTAGTGAAGAATGTCACGAGTCTGATGAATTCAGACCGGTCTCTACTGCTGCAGGTACGAGTCGGCGTAGATCACTTTGTTCAAAAGAATCTGCACTGTCTTCCAGATCGCCGCCTGGGCGGGGTCGCTCATGTCGACGTCGTCAACCGTGGGTTCTTCCATGGCAGCCACCCGATCATACAGGCTGAGGTACAGCCGGCCGACCGGCGTGCTGTCGTCGCGCTCTTCGATGATGCGGATGACCTCGTTTTGTTCTGCGTCCAGCGGGTCGGCAATCATCATCTTCAAGCCCGAGCCCATGAGCATCGTTAGGTAAACGCGGTTGATGAGCGGGCGGTTCTCGCGTGGCACAGCATTCGACACGTTGGACAGGCCCACCGAGATCGAGGGCGGCGGGTCCCAGGCGAATTCCAGCGTGCGCACTGCTTCGATCAGCTCCGGGCAGTATTCCTGGCAGCCGGAGACGGTCAGCACCAGCGGGTCGATGATCAGGTCTTCGATCGGCATGTCGAGCTCCATCCAGCGAGGGATGAGCTTCTCGAGGGCGATGCTGACGCGCTCGTCCGCGCCTACCGGGATGCCGCTCTTGCCCATGGTCAGGGCGACCAGGCGGGCATTGTACTTCTTAGCGACCAGCGGCACGGCCGCCAGGCGTTCTTGCTCGGCGGAAGCCGAGTTGATCATCGGCTGCGCTTTGGTGATGACCTTCAGACCGGCTTCGATGCCGTTGAGATTGGTGCTGTCGAACACCAGCGGCACATCGACCACGGCCTCCACCGTCTTGGCCATCCAGGGGAAGACTTCCTCCCAGTCTTTTTTGCGGGGACCAAGGTTAAGGTCAAGGGCCTGGGCTCCAGCTTCCACCTGCTTGACGGCCAGTTCCTGGAAGAACTTGGCGTCCTGTGCCTTCAAGCCATCTTTGACGGATTGGGAGATGATGTGAATGTTCTCGCCTATGATATACATGTGCACTGTTCCTTGCCTTATGGGGCTATCGCTGCTTGCACCGTGGGGAAGCGTGAGAGGTCTGTGTGGGGCAAAAACAGCGCTGAAGTAAAAGCATCGTAAAAGGTGTTATCGGCAGAAAGCTCGATGTAGGTCATGCGGGACGCGATGTCCTTGATGCGAATCCGGGCATTGTTGTCCAGTAACGCCAGGTATGCGCCGCGGACCGATGTGTTGCCCAGGAAATCAAAGCGATCCCAGGGCATATCGGGCAGCAGACCGATCTCGATGGCTTTCTCCACATTGATGTACTTGCCGAACGAGCCGCCAACCAGCACCTGTTCGACCATTTCGAGCTGGATGCCCACGCTCTCCGCCAGCACGGTAAAGCCGGCGAAGATGGCGGCCTTGGCGCGCAGCAGGTTGTCGATGTCGACGTGGGTGATGACAATGTCGTGTCCCTCTGCGCTGTCTTCGGCCCAGGTGATCACGTACTCCGGTCCATGATCGCCGCTGCGGACGCGCGGGGTGGGCAGGGTCAGGTTGATGTGCCCGCCTTTGTCCACCACGCCGGTGAGGAACATCTCGGCCAGCAGGGAGATCAGGCCGCTGCCGCACAGGCCAACCGGTTTCACGTTGCCGATCACCCGGTATGTCGGATCGTAGGTGTCGCCGTTGATCCAGACTTCTTCGATGGCGCCCCTGGTGGCCCGCATCCCGTGCACTACGCCGGCTCCCTCAAAGGCCGGGCCGGCGGAACAGGCGCAGGTCACCAGCCACTCATTGTTGCCCAGGGCGGTTTCGCCGTTGGTGCCCACGTCGAGAAACAGCGTGATCACTTCGGCATTGTCCACCCCGGCGGACAGCACCCCCGCGCTGATATCCGCGCCGACGTAACTGGCCACGCCTGGCAGGCAGTCGACGCTTCCGGAGGGGTGTATTGACAGGCCAACCTCGTTGGCGGTCAGCAGCGGGATGTGGTTGACGGCTGTGACGAAGGGGCTGAGCCGGATGCTTTCCGCCGGGATGCCCAGCAGCAGGTGCATCATGATGCTGTTCCCGGCGATAGTTGCCTTGACGATCGTCTCGGGCTGGGTCTGTGTGCGTTTGCAGGCGGAACCGATCAGGGTGTTGATCGTCTCCAGAACGCGCTGGCGGAGTTCGCCACCGGCGTGTTTGCTCTCGTAGATGATCCGTGAGATCACGTCCTCGCCGCGTGCGATCTGGCCGTTGTATTCGGCGACCTGCGCCGCCACCTGGCCCGACAGCAGGTCGACCAGCCAGACGGTTACTGTGGTCGTGCCGATATCGATGGCCACTCCCCACAGAGGGTCGTCCTCAGCAGTAAAACCGGCCTCGAGCGCGATCAGGCGAGCTGGGCAGGTTGGTTGGTCCCAGGCGTCGGTATCCAGCACGGCGCTGACCTGCCAGTCGCCGGCCCGCAGCACGCCACCCATCTGTCGGATCTGGTCCAGCGACGCTTGCAAGTCGGTGATCCCCGCCTGCTGGCGAAGCGCGGTCTGCAGGCGGCCCCAGTCGTCCGTCTGGTCATCCATGGAGGGCGGGCTGAGGGTCAGGTTGATCCGGCGTACGGTCTGGACCACGGCCGGATCGTACCCTTCCGGTACGGTAACCTCGGCTGCCGTCCGGTCGGTGGTCAGCCGCCGCTCGATTTTTTCTTGCGGCGGTACATCGATGGAGACGTCGCCCTCGACCACGGACTGGCAGGCCAGGGCATAACCGGCCCTGACGTCCTCCGGAGTCAAGCGGAGCGTGCTGCGGCGTCGCACGTCGCCCTCGGTGATGAGGACGGCGCAGCGTCCGCAGCGACCCTGGCCGCCGCAGGGTTGCTGCAAGTCGATTCCAGCCTGGCTGGCTGCTTCCGCCAGCAGAGTGCCGGTTGGTACGGTGATTGGTCGGGCAGCGATGTTAAACGTGACAGTATGTTCGGCCATGGGTTCCTTAACCTGCGGCGACCCTGTTATAGAGATTCCAAAGCGCCTGACGGGTTCCCGCCTGTTCCATCTCCGCGGCGTGAGTGCTGCTGCCTAACGCCAGGCTGGCTCCGACAATGATATCGGCCACGCTGGCGCCCTGGATGCAGTTCTGGGCGCAGACGCGGCCCGGTGGACAGGTGCGGCACTGGTAAGCGCTCGCCCGGCTGTGCAGTTCGTATTTGAAGTCGGGTTGGGTGTTGTTCATAACTGTTCCCTTACTGGCTGACCAGCGCAAGTTGCCAGGTGAATGACTAAAGTGCTTCCTTCAAGAAGGCCGGGATATCGACCGCTTCGCGGGGACCGACACGGATCAGCCAGCCGGGCAGCTCTTCCTCGAGTTCGCCGGAGAGCACGGCCACGTGGCCGGGCAGGACGATTTGTTTCTTGCTGACCTTGTCCTCGACTCCGAACCGCTTGACATCCTTCGCGATCCGCTCGGCGTCGAACTTGCCCGCCGACCAGGCCGTGAGCACGCTCATCCCTTCGGCATCGCACACCACCAGCCAGGCGGGCAGGCCGGAGCTTTCCACCTCGTTCGCTACGCTGAAGTACGTGATGCTGAAATTGGTGGTGACCAGCACCGGGTCATCCGGTTTCGGATCGTTGATCTCGTACACGCCGGGCTGCACCTGGATCGGCTTCTGCGGGTCGGTATAGATGTTCTGCCGCAGGACCAGCAGCGCGTAAATCATTTCCGGCGTGAAGGTATCCAACACGACAAAACCGGCGTATTTGGCGATGGCCTGCGCGGCCAGCATCGATTCCAGTGCCGGGGTTTCCGCGTCGCCGGGG
>DAOUEM010000025.1:0-8619 GCA_034430555.1 Anaerolineae bacterium
TGATGGCCCAGTTTACCGGTTTCTCCGCCTGGATGAAACCTAGCTGCTGAAAAGTTTGCCAGACGTTTGGCCGAAACAAAACAGGCTCCAACCCGCCGGTCGGAGCCTGTCCTTTTGGGCGTAGGCTGCTAACTTCTGGGCGTAGCTGACGGCGTCGGCGTTGGCATCGGATCCAGCACGCCAAACGTGCACGAATCGTAGTTCGCGCCGAGAATCACCCGGAAGTCGACATCGCTATTGGCCACCGGCTGCACCTGTACGGCGTTGGAATTGGCGTTTAAGGCCCTGACAATGGTAGTCAGGCTGCTGCCCTTGGTTCGCCCCGTGTAGTCGATGATGACCGTCTCGGCGTAATCGGTCCTGTCCACCTCCGGGTTGACGACCGGCACAAAACCCTCCCAGGCCAGGCGGTCGGCGGCGACCCAGGCCCACCCCTCATTGGGCGTTCCGTTTAGGACTTCGATGCGCGCCCCTTCCTGCACCAGCCTGTTTTCTGTGGGTGGCAGGTAAAAGTTGTCGATGAGCTGGGTGACGGCTTCCGCTACGGGAAGCTGCACAAACTGCCCATCAGGTGGCTGCCAGGGAGTCGTATGGTAGGTGCGTATGAAGTTGTGCGTTTCGATATTGCTCGGATCAAGGCTCAGGGCGATGGGCAGCAGGCCGATGATATCCGGCAGGGTCAGGTTGGTATCCACGATCTCTTCGAGCTGCGGCCATAATTCCAGCGCCTGGCCGAGCAGCCCCTGTTCCTTGGCTTCCCGCCAGATCGCGAGCAGCAGCTGCATTTGCCGGCGACCGCGATCGAAGTCATCACTGTTGCGGCGGGACCGGGCGTACCACAGCGCCCAGTCGCTGTCCAGGTGGTGCAGGCCGACGGGCAGCGTCTCCAGGTCGTATTCCGGCTCGCCCCATTCATCATAACCCTGGAAGCGCCAGTCCTGGATCGCACAGTCGACGGCGATATCGACCCCGCCCAGCGAATCGATGATCCGCTCGAAGCCGGTGAAATTGATCCGGGCGTAATAGTGCACGTTGAACCCGAAGTTATAGAAGATCGTCTGCCGCAGCAAGCCAAAACCGCCGTCGTCCCACCCGACCAGTTCGCCGCGCTGGTAGGCCAAGTTGAGGCGGGCCATCGTCCAGCCAGGTATGAAGACGAACAGGTCGCGCGGCAGGTTCAGCATGTTGACCGTGCCCGTGGTGCGGTTGATGGAGACCACGATCATGGTGTCGGTGCGGTAGCTGGGATCGCCTGGTTGGACGTCGTCATCCACGCCCAGCAGGACGATATTCATGATGTCGTAACCGCGGCGGTTGGCCAGCGGCGCCTGCGGCGGTATGGCGGTCACCGGCGGTGACAGCGGCTCGTTGTTCGGCCTTAAGATAGTCGGCAGCGGGCGCGGCGTGATGGTGGCGGTGGCCGTCGGCCGCGGCGTCACCGTCGACGGCGGGGTGTTGGTTGGAATCAACGTGTTGGTTGGGAAAGGCGTCCGGCTGGGCGTAAAGGTGAAAGTCGGCGTCGGTGTTTCGGTGGGCGTGCTGGTGGGCGTGCTGGTCGGCGTGGGCGTCTGGGTGGCGGTTGGCGTGGCCGAAGGCGTCAGCGTTGGCGTAAAGCTGGGGGTATTGGTCGGGATGGCGGTGGCCGTATAGGTGGCATCCAGCGTGAATGTCGCCGACGGAGTGAACGTTTCCGTGGGCGTGCGGGTCGCCGTCGCGGACGGGGTGGCCGTCGCTGAAGGCGTCGCGGTGGCGGTTGGCGTAGCGGTCGGCGTCGCGGTCGATGTGAGGGTATGGGTCGGCGTTTCCGTCAGGGTCGGCGTGAGTGTCTCGGTTGGCGTGGCGGTCAGGGTCGGGACGATAGCCGTAGCGGTCTGCGCAAAGGCCACGCTGCGGGTGGCAGCTTCCTGCTGGGCCGTGGTCTGGTTGACCAGCGCGCTGATTCCCCAGGCCACGCCGCCCACAACTGCCAGGCCGAGGGCGACAAGCAGCAGGCGCCGCCAGAAGCGTAGCCGCCGCGACGGTGTATTAGACATGATCCCTCCACTAACGGATTGTGCCGACAACGGCGGACAGTGTAACAAATGCCCGCCGTTCCTGCTAACCGCAAACTAACGGAAAGTCACCCGGATGGCACAGGGTTCTGGGTAGTTGCCGGTGTTATCCACCACCGTCAGCACGATCTGGTAGATGCCCGGACCGAAGTCGGCCGGGTTGAGCACGGCCAGGTCGGAATTAGGGCCTGGGGCGGAGACACTGGATTGACTGACGTTGCGGAAAACGCTCTGGTCTTCCCGGCGGATTTCTACTTTATAAAAGTTAAACGTGCCGCTTTCGTCCAGCATGGCTGTGCCGCGCACCGTGAAGCGGTTCGATAGGGTCGTGTCCGGGGCCGGAGCGCTGATCGAGGCCAGCGGGATGGTGCAGCCGGTCTGTCGGGGAATCTGGGAGGCGCTTATATCGGCGGTCGGTGCGGGATCGGTCGACGCGTTGTTGAAGAAACTGGCCGGTACATAGATGGACGTGCCGGCGACGAGTTCCGCCGCATCGGTGATGCAGTTGGCTTCCTGGATAGCGGCCAGGGAAACCCCCGCCTGTATCGAGATGCGGAAGAGGTTGTCGCCGCTTCGCACGGTGTAGGCCCGCCAGCCAGCCGGGTGGCTGCACGTCCCGGGCGTGGACTCTTCCGCCGAGGGCGAGGGCGTCATTGGCGTGGACAATACGATGGTTGCCGTCGCGGTGGCCGGGCGTCGCGTGGCCGTTGGCGGCTGTGGTGTGCGGGTGGCGCTTGGTCGCAGGGTGTTGGTGGGCGACGGTTGGCGATTATTGGTGGGTGAGGTGGGTGTAGGACTGGGCGGCGGCGCGCTGGGGGTTGGCGTCGAGTTATCGTCGGTCGCTGGGGGCAACGGCGAATCGGTCGATACTAATATGGGCGTCGGCGTGGCCGTCGCTGCGGGTTGCTGCGTGATTGACGCCGTAGTGGTGGTTGCTTCGAGGGCGGTCGGCCCGGTCGCTTCCGGGGTAGGGCCTTTCGTCGGTGACATGCTCTCGACGGTTTCATTGACCAGGGCGGCCGCTATAGTGGCCGTCTGATCGATCGAATCCTGAAAGGTGTCGGCCGTCAGCACGACGGCAAAGGTCACGCCGATAGCCAGGGTGACCAGGGCGACCAGCGCGACAAGGAGTTCGCGCCTGATGTTGCGACTCGGTGAATCCATATTTTACGTTTACTCCGGCACTGTGGTGAAGGGTATGGCGAGGATGAAGCGCGACCCTACACCGATTTCACTCTCAACCCAGATACTGCCGCCATGTGCTTCGATCAACGCCTTGGCAATCGACAGGCCCACGCCCGTATCGCCGACGCCTTGAATGAGCGGGTTATCGGCCCGGTACAGCCGCGTGAACACGCGCCGCTGGTCGACCTCCGGAATGCCGCCGCCCTGGTCCTGTACGGATACGTACAGGACCTCGGTTTCGGTTTTGCCGCCGCTGCTGTTTTTCATCGGCAGAACCTGCCGCTGTGCGGTGATGCTGACCTGACCATCGGTCGGCGAGACCAGGTAAGCGTTGCTGAGCAGCTGGGTGATCACCTGCTGCATGGCGTCGCGGTCGACCTGAATGCGGGGTATGTTCTCTTCGATGTCCAGGTCGAGCGTGGTGCCTTTCTCACGGAACTGGGTGCTGGCGCTGGTGATGGCGTCATCCAGTAATTCGATCATATCGACCGCTTCCGGTTGCAAGCTGACCTGTCCCGAATCCAGGGCGATCACGCTCACCAGGTCTTCGATCAGGCTACCCAGGCGTTCGATATTGGCTTTCACCCGCTGTAGGAACTTGCGCTGCAGCGCGCCCAGGATGCCGACCGATTCGCCCAGCAGCAGGTCGGTATAGCCGATGATCGAACTCATCGGAGTGCGCAGTTCCTGCGCCACCGACAGGATGACTTCCGGGTTTTCTACGGCGGCCGCGACCGGGCCTTTGCTTTCGCTTTCGCGGACGGCTGCCTGTTCATAGGCTTGCAGCTTACTTTCCAGCAAGTCAAGGTCAGCCTGGGTCTGCAGCAGCTGGTGTTCCAGGTCGCTGCGTTCATCGGTCAGCTGGTCGATCATGGCCTTCAGCGCGCCAACGCCATCCGCGCCCAACTGCTCCAATAGCCCGCGGTCGCCTTCCAGCCGGGCCAGCAGTTGATCGCGTTCGGTTTGCAGCGCCTGTTCGGAGGCGAGTAACCGGTCACGTTCCTTGATAAGATCGGAGCGTTCCTGTGCCAGCCGGTTACGTTCTTCCAGCGCCTGCTCGCGCTGCTGCCCCAGGCTGTTGATCTCTTTCTGAATGCCGGCGATTTGCTGTCCCAGCCGCTGACGCTGCTCCTGCCAGACGGTCTGTTCCTGGCGCAGCGAATCCCGCTGTTTGACGGCGGCTTCGCGATCCGAGGCCAGGCGTACCAGTTCCGCTTCCAGTGTCTTGATCCGGTCCTCGTATTGTACGGCTTCCTGGGTGATGGCGGTGCGCTCCGGCCCGGACCTGCTGAGTTGAGCGCGGAGTTGGTCGCGTTCTTCGTAGAGCTGCCCCAGGACCAGGGCCAACCCGGCTACGCCGCCTTCGATGCCCAGCAGTTCCAGCTCGCTCCTTACATCCTGCAATTCGGCGGAGATGGCATCACGCTCCACCGCCAGCCGTGATTTTTCCTCGGTCAGGGTGGTCAGCGTTTGCTGGATCGAAGCCGGCACCAGGAACATGTCGCTGGTTTGCTCACGCATGGCCTCCAACTGGTTTTCGAGTTCTTCACGCTGCGCTTGCAGGTTGCGCTGTTCTCGGTTGAGCGCCTCGATCATGGTCTGGTACAGGTCGTTGTTGCTGAGGGCGGTTGCCCCGGCCAGCGTGGTGCGCGCCTCTTGCAGTTCGCCGGCGAGCGAGTCGCGTTCGCGCTGAATCTCGGTGCTCTCCTGGCTGAGGGCGGCAATCTGCTGCGAGATGGAAAGCGTTTCTTCATCATTGGCCAGGATTTCGGTGATCCGGTTCCGCTCATATTCCATTTCGATCTTCAGATCGCGGACCAGGTTGCTGAGCTGTTCGATCTGGTCGCGGGCCAGCTCGACGCTGCGCTGCATCTCCTGGCGCACCTGGGCGCCGGCCTGGAAGTCGATATCAGCGATAGCCGTTTCGGGCATCATGGGTATGGTCGGCAGCGGGCCGATACCCGTTTCGTCGACCCCCTGGTGGGCCTCCCAGCTCAGGCAGAGCAGTTTGCTGGCGATGGGCGCCAGTCCGGCCAGCAGCGTATCTTCCTCGGCGCGTAACTCGCGCCCGGTATAGGGGAAAGTGACGATCAGCAGGGCAAAGACGTTGTTGTTTTTGTGCAGGGGTTGGATGTAAGCTGGCCCCAGCGGGCTGGATTGTGTCACGTCCAGCCGGGTATAGAGGTCGGTCAGTTCTTCGCTGTTACGATCTGTGTAGAGCGGCCGCTGGCGGCGGCGTTCGATGGCGTTGGCCATGGTTGGCTGCTCGTCCAGGTTGAGGATCATACCCTGCATCGGCTTCTGCCGGATGTTGTCGTACACGGCCACCAACTCGACCCAGTTGGTATCTTTCACCATGCCCAGCGCGACCAGGTCGGCTTTGAGGGTTTGGGCGGTGGCGGCTGCGATGTTGACCGGCAGGTCCTGCGGCGATGTCGTCCGCAGCATTTCACCCATGGCCCGCAGCAGGTGAATCGATTCGCGCTCCATGGGCGTGGGGGACGGCCCCGCCGGTGGCGGAGCGGCAGGTGGCTTGGCCGGGGCGGCGACCGTTTTTTCCGCCGGTATTGTCGCCGGTACTCCCGGGGCGCGCACGCCGAGGCTCAAGCGTTCCACCACCAGGCGGTACACGATGATGGCAAATATCGGCATAGCCAGCAGGAATGTGCCGCGGACGGCGCCGGCGTAGTCGCCCCGCAGGTTTTCAGTGGCGATATTGACGGTGGTCGCGCCGTAGCCGATGACGATGATCGCGAAAAAGGACAGCTTGAGCGGGGCGTTTGGGGTGTCACGGAAGCGGACCAGCAGCAGGATCAGGCCCAGAAGGGCCAATACCGCTGGGATGAAGGTCCAGGCCAGCGCGTACCGCGTGGCGTTAAAATCGATCGCTCCTTGAAGCGCCTGCGGATACCATTCACTCGCGGTGTAAGCGTACGCCAGCGTGATCAGGGCTAACAGGGCCAGTGCGCCCACCGTCAACTGCCGGCTGCGCGCCCGGTTTTCCGCTGTCAAAAATGACCAGCCGACCAGCACAATGACCGCCGCATTAATCGCTCGCTCCAGTGGTGGCAGAATCAGGTCGGTTGGCTGGTCGTTCACCAGGGCCAGGGCGGCCCCTACAACCAGCCCAAACCACGCCAGGAGAATCCCCAACGACGCCAGGGTATAACGACCGGCCGCTTGCTCGTCTGTGCCGCGCAGGCGTTGTTCTAACGCGATAAACAGGGCCGCTTGGCTGATGGCGATCACGACCAGGAAATATAACAGGCTGCCGGGGGGAGCAACAAACAGGTTCAGGAAATCTGCCACCGGGTGTGTCCTCCAGGTGTTGGTTTATCCCATATGTTCCTTTGCAAGTATAGCACAGCGTGTTGTTTTGCACGTGGGATGTAGATAGGATCTGGTTAGCGCACCTGGTCACGGGCCGGGCGGCCAGACGGGCACTTTGACGGATACCGGCCACCGCGCTAGACTGTGGCTGGTTGGGGGGACGGTGCCGATGGAACCGGACCCTCTTATTTGCATTAAGGGGCGAGAGATGCTGCTGGCGCGCTACAAAACCCAGATTGCTTCCCTGTTTCGACGGTTCCCGTGGTTAGGCGTGGTGGGGCAGCGCATCTGGCGGCTGGGGCAGGCGCGCTACACGGTGGGCGTGGTCGGTGTTATCTTTGATGACCGGGGCCGCATTTTACTGTTGCACCATGTCTACCGCACGCGTTATCCCTGGGGATTGCCGGGCGGGTGGATCGAGCGTCACGAAGACCCGGCTGCCGGGCTGCGGCGCGAGCTGCGAGAAGAAACAGGACTTGATATCCTGGTCGGTTCTCCGTTATTGGTCGAGCTTGGCTTATGGCCCGGTCACCTCGACCTGGCGTTCCTGGGTGAGCTTGTCGGCGGCGACACACGCTTGAGCGGCGAAATCATCGATCACCGCTGGTGTTGGCCGTCGGAACTGCCGGAGTTATATATCACGCAGCGCCGGGCGGTGGAGCAGGCGCTGCGCGTGCGGGAGGTTGTGTTGTGAGCGTGGCTGGACTTGGCACGGGTAGACGGCGCTTTCGCCTGCCGCTGCTAGAGCTGATCTCGGCTGGCTTGCTGCTGGTGGCGCTGCTGCTGTTTGTGCTGGAACTGGTGAGCTTTAGCCTGCAGCGCGATCGGTTGCAGGCAGACATCACCGTCGCCGGTATCACGGTTGGCGGGCTGTCGCCGGCCGAGGCGCGGGCGCGTTGGGAGGTGGCCTACGCACAGCCTGTTGAGTTGAGCTACCGGGGCAGCCCGATCCTGCTAGACCCCGCCTCGGTCGGCTTCCAGCCCAACAGCGAGGTCATGCTGGCACAATCTCTGGCGGAGAGCGCCAGTGAGTCGAGCTTCTGGCTGGCGTTCTGGAATTACCTGTGGCGAAGACCGGTGCAGCCCATAAACGTAC
This sequence comes from Anaerolineae bacterium, assembly GCA_034430555.1. GTDB lineage: Bacteria > Chloroflexota > Anaerolineae > Aggregatilineales > Ch27 > DAOTXK01. The sequence goes on from DAOUEM010000025.1 coordinate 7,663, forward strand.
CTCTCGATGCCGATTACCAGACGACCCTGGTCCGTCAATACCTGGAGAATATCGCCGCGCGTTATGACCGTCCGCCTGGACTGCCGGAGCCAGTGCTGGATACGCTCACCTTCCAGGCGGGTTCGGCGGGTTATACGTTCGATATTGAGGTTACCCTGGCGCTGGTGGACCGGGCGCTGCGCGATCCCTTTGACCGCTTTGTCGAGCTGCCTGTCGCCGAGCGTGATCCCGCGGACAGCGGATTGGAAGCGCTGAGTAATCTGATCATCGCCTACCTGGATTCGCAGGGTTTCATCTACGATGGGCAGACCACGGTTGCCTCGGTTTACATCATGGACCTGACGACCGGAGAAGAGATCAACCTGAATGGTGATGTGGCCTTCTCGGCGGCCAGCACGATGAAGCTGCCCATCTTGTTGAGCACCTATCGTTTCCTGTCCTTTGCGCCGTCGGAAGATATCGCCTGGTTAATGGTCAATTCGCTGCTGTGCAGTAACAACTCCTCCTCCAATTTCCTGCTGGATACCATGGGGCAGGGCGACACCTGGGCTGGCCTGGATTATGTCACTGAGACTCTCGCTCAGGTTGGCGCCTCGAATACCTATATCACCGCGCCTTTTGACCTGGGTATCGAAGGCCAGGAACTGCGCTCGAATCCCATTCCGCAGACCAACCCCAACCCTCGGTTTGATACCGATCCCGATCCGTTTAACCAGACCACCGCCGAGGACCTGGGCACGCTGCTGATGCTCATCTATGACTGCGCCAGGTATGACAGCGGGCTGCGCGTGGCTTATCCGGAAGGCGAATACACCCAGACCGAGTGTCAGCAGATGCTGGAGATCATGAGCGGCAACGACCTGCTGCGGCTGATTCAGGGCGGCGTGCCGGCCGGGACTCGCGTCTCGCACAAAAACGGCTGGCTGAACACGATACACGCTGACGCCGGGATCGTTT
>DAOUEM010000026.1:0-13844 GCA_034430555.1 Anaerolineae bacterium
GATGCCCTCCTCCAGGGCGCTGTCGCCGCCGCCCACGACGACGATTTCCTTCTCGCGGAAGAAAAAACCGTCGCACGTACCGCAGTAGCTGACTCCCCGCCCGACCAATTCGTCCTCGCCGGGAACCTGCAGCTTGCGAGGGGTGGCGCCCACGGTGACGATCACGGCATCCGCCTCGTATTCGACGCCGTTCGCGGTCTTGAGGTAAAAGGGCCGTTCCCTGGTAAAATCGACCTCGGCTACCGTGTCATACTCGATGCGGGCGCCAAAGCGCTCTGCCTGCTGCCGCATCAATTCGACCAATTCCGGGCCGGTCAGTCCCTCCGGAAAGCCGGGATAGTTTTCAACTTCGCTGGTCAGAGATATCTGACCGCCGAGCAAATCGCCGGCAAACACCAGAGGGTTTAGATTGGCGCGGGCAGTATACAGCGCCGCAGTCAAGCCAGCCGGACCAGACCCTATGATGATGGCTTGTTCTCTCTGCATGATGTGTCGTACTCCTCAAACGGCATCTGCACTCCGCAGCGCTCATCCCCGGTTGTAGAACCGGTTATCAGGAAAGGCCGAGCATAGTATAACAGATACCGGATACCATATCGCTAAATCGTTGCTGATGCCTATCACATCTTAAGGGGATTTGCTGCATCATCAGCCTGCCCCCCCCTCTGGTATACCTTTGGATGGCGGCTAATCAGCCATCCGACGTTCAGGTTTACTCGCTGAGCAAACCGGCGTTCTCCGCCCGGACAATCGCCAACAGCGCCTCGAATTCTTCACGACAGTCACCGCAAAAATCCAGGTGCTCCTGAACAGCCGGCAAGAGCAGCGCCGGGTCTTCGCCGGCATTGATCAACTCTACCATGTGCGCCATTTCTTGATCACAGCCGTCACAATCGATCTCGCCTTCATGGGCTGCGAAGATGGCTTCTACCATTGCCAACAGTTGATTAAATGCCATGTTTCTAATCCTCTAAACCTGCAACTTCGGACGAAGTCATCCGAGGCGATCTTACCCCTCCCCAGTTCATTGGAACAGGCCTGTTCATTGGAACAGGTTCTGGATGTAATCCATCGACAGCCCTTGACCCTCCATAGCAGCCCGCAACTTGAGGCGGGCATCATGCAGGAGTTTATACAGCGCGTTACGATTGGTATCCATCTGCGCCGCCACGATTTCGAGCGGCACGCCCCTCAGCCCAACCGCTTCCAGGGCCAAACGCTGGCGTTCGGTCAATGACTCACGGAGCGCCTCCCCGATCTTGGCCATGACGTCGGCCCGCTCGGTGGACTTCTCCGGGCCAATAGGTCCCGTAGTGGTGGCGGCAGCGCTGATGTCAGGCATCAACTCGCCGTCGATGGTCAGCTCTTCCAGGCTGAAGTCGCGATAACGGGCGCGCCGCAGCTCGCTGATGGCCACGCGCACGGCAACCTTGGTCGCCCAGGTGGTGAACTGGCTGTCTCCCCGGAAGGAATGCAGGTTTTTGAGGACGCGCAATGTCGCCTCCTGGGTAAAATCCTCGGCCATTTACGCCAACTCACTATGGGCGCGGCTAGCAAGATCGCTGCGTTCCCGGCTGAGGTAATAATAGATGCCCCGTTGCAGCCGAACCCGGAGATCTTCCAGTGCAGCCGATTGCTGAGGAGCGTCCGCCGCCTGCAAATCATGGAGCCATTGTTCATTCGTGCGCTTGGTCACCTAAGGCATTGTCCTGGCATGAATTCCGCTCGCTACGGCCCAATTGTACCACGTGCGAGCACACCGCCCTATCGTTATCCCTGGGGCGCACCGTGTTGGAAGCGGACGGCCTGCGGGTCCGCGCCGGGGCAGAAGTTTGCGCCACCGAAGTCGCTGGGTATAATGCGATAATAACCATGGATCAAATGACGCTGAAAAACAATAGACGCTTCATGTATTGCAGGCCTACTTAGCATGATGACGACCTCGTCAAACCAGATAGAAGTATCCATCAGAGAAGCCGCCCAGCAACTGATTCGTGCCATACACGATCTTGAGGGCGTGCTGCGTAATCAGCGCGATCTGCTCCGGCAGCGCGGGATGAGCCTGCCGCCCGGCGCCCTGACCGGCCTGCAGGACGTGCAGATTCGCCTGCAGAACCTGATGAATGATATGAAAACCGAAGACATCACGATGCGGCAGCTCCAAGCACTGGCCGAAACGACGGCGCTGATCAACAGCTCGCTCGACCTGGATACGGTCCTGAACAAAACAATGGACACCGTGATCCAACTGACGGGCGCCGAGCGTGGTTACCTCATGCTGCGCAACGAACAGACCGGCGAGATGGAATATCGCCTGGCCCGCAACCTCGATATGGAAACCATCGAACAAAGCGCCTTCACCGTCAGCCGCAGCGTGGTCAACCGTGTCGCCGAAACGGGCGAACCGGTCGTCACCACCAACGCCCAGGACGACCCGCGGTTTGCCTCCCAGGAGAGCATTGTCTCGTTTGCGCTGCGCAGCATCCTGTGCACGCCGCTAAAGCTGAAGGACGAAGTGACCGGCGTTATCTACGCGGATAACCGGATACGGTCGGGCCTGTTCCAGGAAAACGAACTGGGCCTGCTCAATGCCTTTGCCAACCAAGCGGCCATCGCCATCGAGAACGCGCGCCTCTTTGAAAGAATCCGCGCCACCCTGGTCGAGATCAGCGAACTCAAAGACCTGATGGCTGATGTGTTCGCTTCGATTCCCAGCGGCGTGATCGTGACCGATGGGCGCAATGCCATCGAGACGTTCAACGAGGCGGCCGGTGCGATACTCAACCTCCGCCTGGAAGATGCCGTGGGACGCACGATCAACGAAACCGTGCCTGCCCTGTCGGAAGGATTATCCCGCTTGCTGGAGGCGGTACGCACGGAAAATCGACGCAGCACGATTGAGTTGACCGCGACATTGGACGAGCGTGGGCCTCGCAACCTGAATTTGAAGCTCAGCCCTTTGCGCAACGTCGACCAGCAGATCGAAGGTGTGGCCGTCGTCCTGGACGATATGACGGACCTGCGGCAGCGGGAAGCCCAGTTGAATGTCGTCCGACGCTACCTGCCCCCGGCCATGGTCGATAACATCCAGAGCATCTCGCAACTCGGATTAGGCGGGGTTCGACGCGACATCACGGTGATGTACATCGACGTGCGCCCGGTTTATACGCTGCCGCCGGACATGGCCCCTAAAGAGCAGATGGCCGCGCTCAACCGCTACCTGGCCGTCTCCAGTGATCCCATTCACCGGCATGGCGGCGTGATCGACAAATACATGGGCACCGAAGTCATGGCCCTGTTTAACACGCAGCTCAATCCCAGCGATACGCACAGCTGGGACGCCGTCCAAGCAGCTTTGGATATGGTAGATAACTTCCTGGTGCTGTACGCCGAACAGGGAGAAGAGCCTGGCAACGTTTATTATCGCATCGGCATTCACTGCGGCATTGCCACGATGGGCAATGTCGGCAGCACCAGTCGCCGCGAGTTTACGGCCATCGGCGACACAGTCAACCTGGCGCACCGGCTGGTCGATATGGCCAAACGAGGCGAAATCCTGGTCAGCGAGAATGTATATGCACCGTGCGCTCCGTACCTGGAACACTCAGATAAAAAAATCGTGGTCGCGGACCGTGGTAAGATCGAGATTCGCGGCCGCAAGCAGACTGTCCGGTTGTATCAATTGCAGCGGGAGACGTAGTACTCACTATGTCCAATATTGAAACCAACCCCATGCAGAGCGTATATGCCAACGAGGCTGAGGCTATCGGCGCACTCCTGGGCGAGATCGAGAATCTTCTCCGCGCCCAACGCGATATCCTGAGACAGCGGGGCATGACGCTGCCGCTGGGTGCGTTGCAAAAGCTGGCGGAAATCCGCCAGGCCATGGACGACATTGGCCTGCGCCTGCAAGGACGGCACATTGAGGTCAACCGGCTGCGAGCGCTGGCCGAAACATCCGCCCTGATCAACAGCTCCCTGGGCCTGGACGAAGTGCTCAACAGCGTGATAGATACCGTGATCCGCCTGACGGGCGCCGAGCGCGGGTATATCATGCTGCGCGATGAAGAGACAGGCGAGATGGTCTTCCGCATCGCCCGCAACCTCAACCAGGAGACCATCGAAAAAGGCTCGTTCATCGTCAGCCAGAGCGTGGTCAACAAGGTGGCTGAGACCGGCGCCCCCGTGCTGACCACCAACGCCCAGGACGACCCGCGCTTCGCCAACCATGAGAGCGTGCTCTCCTATTCCCTGTTGAGCATCCTGTGTGTACCGCTCAAAGTAAAAGACACGGTGACGGGCGTCGTCTATGCGGACAACAGCATCCGGGCCGGCCTGTTCGCCGAAAGCGAACTGGAACTCCTGTATGCCTTCGCCAACCAGGCAGCGATCGCCATCGAAAACGCCCGGCGGACCGAGGGTGTCCGCGCCACCCTGCGCGAAGTCACGGAGCAGCAAGAGCTGCTGGAGAACACCTTTGCATCGGTGGCCAGCGGCGTCATCACCACCGATCTCCACGATAATATCATTATCTATAACCAGGCGGCGGAAAACATTTTTAGCATACCGTTCGACCAAGCCTTAAACATGCCTTTGGACACCGCGCTCCCCCCGCTGGGCGACGAATTTTACGAGAGATTTAAGGCCGTTCACCAGGAGGGCAGCAACCAGGAAATCGAACTGGCGCCAACTATCAACGGGCGCGGTCAGGTTTACCTGGATATGCGGCTCAGTCCGCTCAAAACGCACGAACAGACCACGCAAGGCGTGACCATCCTGATAGACGACCTGACAGAGATGCGCCGCCGTGAGGAAACGCTCAAAGAAGTGGAGCGTTACCTGCCCCCGGCCATGGTGGAAAACATCCGGACAATCGACACGATCGAACTGGGCGGCGAAGAGCGCGAGATCAGCGTCGTGTTTGCCGACGTGCGCGGCTTCACCACCTTTTCCGAGAGCCTGGAGCCGGAAGAGCTGATGACGATCATCAATCGCTACCTCTCCGTCAGCAGCGACGCCGTCCATCTCTATGAAGGCATTATCGACAAATACATGGGGGACGCCGTCGTCGGCATCTACAACACCCAACTCAACCCGCAGGATGACGATCATGCCCTGCGTGCCGTCCGTGCGGCGATGAGCATGAGTTATGATATCCAGGCGCTGCACGAAACACTTCCCAAGCCCTTTCGCCTGTGGTTTGGCGTCGGCATCGATACCGGCGCAGCCGTGTTGGGCAATGTAGGCAGCGAGGATCGGAAAGAGTTCACCGCTCTGGGCCAGCCGGTCAACTACGCAAAAAGGCTCCAGGAAGCGGCAGAGCCGGGTGAGATCATCATCTCAGAAGCAACGTATGAGCGCGTCCATGAACGGTTCGACGTGGAACGCATTGCCCGCCCCCTCCGCGGAGAAGCCGAGCCGCGTACCATGTACAAGGTCCTGGGCTTCAAGCGGAGAAACGGCGAATAAGCGGCCATCTGCTGCCGCCATCCGCCGCCGCCATCCGTCGCTGGTTCTGGCTTGAATGACAACGCTGCTAAATGCCGTGTTTACTCCAGGGTAAACACCTGGCTGGCGACGCCATCCCCGCCCAGCGACAGCCGGATTTCATAGGTACCCGGCCCAAAACCGTCAGCCTCTCCGAAAAAGAATACGTTCTCCCCGGCTTCCCCACCGCTCCATAAGTACGCCCCACCCTGAACGACGATCCCTTCTGACAACAGGAGTCGTTCCCAGGCGACGCCGTCGGTCAGGCCGCTATAACGCACCCAGAAGTAAATGCGGGTGATTCCCGAATCCGCTGGCGTTTCCCGGTTTACCGGTTGGAGATCGCCGGTTACCGCGCTGTCCACCGCCGTGATTTCAAGCACGGCTTCGGGCAGTGGCGTGATGCGCGATTCGAGCGGATGCACGACCGGCTCCGTGGGTGATGGGGTGGACGACGGGCTGGCCGTCGGGCTGGGCGAAGACGAGGTGACCGTTTCCGCAGGCTGAACGCTCGGGGCAGGCGTCGGGGATTCGTCAGTTGCAGGTGTTAGCGTTGGCGTTGGCGTCGCGGAAAGGCGAGACTGGATGGTTGTCGTGACAGCGGCAGGTGTCGCGGTGGCCGGTTCGGCCGTGGCCGTGATGACCAGTGGGGTCAGGCTGGGGACCGTCGTCTCCGTCGTATCGTTCGTTACGTCAGGTCCCTCCAGGATCGCCTGGGCAAACCCGCTGAACAGGCAGATCGCAGCGGCCACGAAAGCCATCGTTAACGAAACGAGGAACAATTCCCAGCCGTGCAGGCTGGCAGAGCGCCGCATCCGCCAGTAAGGCTCGCGCCGACCGCGTCGAAAGTACCACAGGGCAACCACAAACAGTAAAGCGGCCAGCAGCGACAAACCGCCGACCAGAAACGGTACCAGGGATTCCAGTATCTCAGGCATCGACTCGCCGCCTTAAACACCAGCGCGATAGTCATGCGCCCCCACACCTTGATCCTGCCCCATACAGGATAATCACGATGCCGCCCGATAGGCCCCCAGGCAGCCCACTCACATGCTCAACAACTGTCCTATTGTACACGATCCAGGCCGTCACCGGCGCTTGCTCAACCGCCGGCAGGCTCCACCCAGTATTCGGCGGAGGAGCCGCTGGCCGTCCAGCCCACCGTGCCGTTGTAATCAATCTGCCACCAGGTAAAACCATCGGCACAGATCGGCCCGCCGACCACCGTGAATGCCGCCTCACCAGGCGCACTGCCAACCTCGGCAGCGCTCAAGGACGGTTGGCTGCGTATCTTGTTGGGCAATCCCGGAGTCACCCGCCCGGGCTGCCCCACCACAAGCCGCGGCGGCGGCGCACCCGGACAGGAATACCCACCTGCATCCGCTGCAGGTGGCGGATTGGTGGGGGCAGGCCGCGGCGGATCGGCAGCACTGCCAGTCGAGTTGCCCGCAGAACCGGAGGCCACCTGACCGCCATCATACAACACGTGCCGCCACAACTGATCGAGCACCTGAAGCGCCGTCAGGTTGCGCACTGGAAAACCGTACTGCAAGTGCTCGTCATCGAAGTGCGCGTTCAGGTTATCGGGCGGCGTCGAAGGGTGGACCCCGTCCGCACTCAGGCCCCGGTTGGGCAGCCCCTGTAAAGCCTGCCAGTAATTCCACAATGGAATGTCGTAGGAACGCGCCGTACTAACAATGATCCGGTTGTACTGGTCGATGATGCCGGGAAAAGCCACGTCAACCTGCCGGGGCGGCAGCGTACTCAGCACCGGAATCACGCCCATCTCAATCGAGACCTCGACGATGCGGTGCAGGTTAGCGGTGTAATCCGTGGTCGTGACTCCGCCAGCGTCATTGGTGCCGAGCATGATCAGCGCGACCGACGGCCGCACCAGCCGGTATTCACAACGTAACGGGGATTCGCCGGGCCGGCAGAAGGCCCCGTTGGTAAAATCCGGATCGAGCACGTCAAAGGTGCTCCATCCGTTACCTGCCGCCAGCAGCGGTGGATCGAAGGGATTATGACCCCGCCCATTTGGCCCGGAAAAATAGCTGATCACGCCGCTGTAGCGGCTGTAGGTGCCCAGGTTATAATTGCCATTGCCGATCTGAGTGAGAAACTGCCCGGCCACCGTGATGCTGTCCCCCACCTGGGTGAATACGTTGGGCAGATTGCCCCTGGCCTGCCCGTCCAGGAAAATCTGGCGGGAACGAGACGTGATCCCGGTGACCACATTGATCACGTCCAGTGAAGCATCCGCCTGCGGTACCTGGGCCACCACCACCGGCTGCGAGGTTGGAGATGGCTCAACCGCCACCCCGGACACGTTGACCAGACTGACATCCACGTTAAAGGTGACGTATTCAGCGGCAACCCAGCCGATGGTGCCGTCCGGGATGATCACCTGCACCCAGGCGTTATCCGCCGTACGCCCGATGATGTTCAGGGGAGTATTAGCGGCCAGCATTGTCACGACGTTCCCTGCACCGCCAGGGCCATCCCGCAGGCGCAAGCCGCCGCAGGTCGTGCACACTTCCGCACGAGGAGTAGCCGTCACCGGTGGAACGGTCGCCGTTGGCAGAGGGGGATTGGTCGGCAGCACCAGCGGGGTGACGGTGGGCAGCGGAGTCGCCGTACGTGTCGGCGTCACGGTCGGCGTCAGGCTCGGCAAAATGCCCAGGTTATCGGAGGTAGGCAGCAACCTTGGGGTTGTCGTGATAGTCGGTGAAGCCTCAGGAGTCGCCGATGGCAGTGACAGCGCGGTAACGGTTGGCGACAACACCAACGTCTCCGGCGTAGCCGTAATTACCAGCGGCGTCAGAGTCGGCTGCAGCAACACGACCGTAGGCTCGGGCGCCGGCTGGTCAAAACTACACCCGGCCAGCACCAACAACAGCACTACCCCCCCGACCACGCCAACTCGTCTCATACCGATCACCTCACGAAAGACCGCCGCCAACCGTCCCTATTCTAGCGAACAATTGCTAAATTCGCGTCATGCAGGACCATGCCTACTACCAACTGCCTGCGCCCGGCTACCCCGCAGATAATAAGAAGCGTATGGCAAACAGGCCTCGGTAAAGAACTAGGGAGCCTCCAGGCCGTGCGCTTCCAGGAGCGAAACATCGCTGAGAATGGATTCGGTCAGGCCATCGGCCGCCACCCGGCCACCATCCAGGATGATGGTGCGCTTACAAAGCTCCTGGACCAGGCGCATGTCATGGGTGCTGATCAACATGGTTTGCTGGTCCAGGTCTTGCAGCAAACGGATCAAGCCCGGCCGTCGGTTCGTCCAAGACCAGGATGCGGGGGTCCATGCTCAGCACGGTGGCGATGGCAACCCGTTTGCGCTCACCACCGCTCAGGTGGAAACTCACCCGGTCGGCGTACTGTTTCATACCGACAGCAGCCAAAGCCCGGTCTACCCGCTCGTAGACGTCGTCTTCAGGCAGGCCCATATGCAGCGGTCCAAAGGCCACATCCTGGAAAACGCGGGGGGAAAACAACTGGTCATCGGGATTCTGGAAGACCAGGCCGACCCAGGCGCGAATCTGGCCCAGGTTATCATCGATGAGGGGTAACCCGCCCACGCAGATATCGCCGCTCGAACCCCGCAACACGCCGTTGAGCAGGAGCATCAGGGTTGATTTGCCGGCACCGTTCGGCCCGACCAGGGCGACCTTTTCGTTCGGTGCTACACGGAGAGAAATATCAAAAAGCGCCTGGTGACCATCCGGATAGCGAAAGGAAAGATTATCAACTTCGATCGTATGATGACTCATCGACTATTTCCAAAGCCAGAATGCAAGGATTTCAACAGCGATCATCGCGAGGACCGGTACGGCTCCGCGCCAGACCGCGCCCCAGGTGAGCGCAGGTGGGCTCAGGGCGCGCAACTGACCGGCATAACCACGGGCCAGCATCGCGGCATAGACCCGTTCGCTGCGTTCGTAGCTGCGCAAAAAAAGATTGCCAATCATACCGCCCGCAACCTGCGCGCGCCAGCGCAGCCCCCCGCCGGATTTGTAGCCAGGCAGCGATCCGCTCCGCGCGGCACGCGCCCGGATCAGGCGTTCGGCTTCATCCTTGAGCGTAAAGAGATAACGATACATAAACGAAATGATCGCGACCAGCGTACCCGGCAGTCGCAGGCTGCCCAACGCCCACAGTAAATCGGTAAACTCAGTGCTCATCGCCAACAGAAGGGCCGCCTGCACGGCCAACCAGCTCTTGAGCATGATCGAGACAAAACGGACCAGTCCGGCATCGGTGATCGTCAGGCCCAACACCTGTCCGACAGGCTGCCCCGGCACCGTAAAGAGCAGCGTGATCGCCGCCAGCGCAAAAGGCAAAGCGATGAACGACGCGCGGGCTACCCGCCAGGCCCCCAGACCGCCGACCACCGCCAGGCCGCCGACCACGGCCCACAACAATGGAAAAGTCGGCCATGCGCCGTCCGGGGTGAGCACAATGCCTACAATGAGCATAACCGTCATCACGACTTTTACACGCGGATCGAGGTGGTGGAGCGGGCTGTTGCCGGCCTGGTAGCGTTCTTGCAATGTTGGCGACATCATACTCTCCCGATAAAGGCCCAATTATAACGAAAAAAGCGGGGCAGGTGACCGGCCGGCCACCTACCCCTTTCAGTGTATGTGGTTGTGCCCGCAGCGTCAGGCGGTATGCTCGACTTCGGTGACGCGACGACGACCGGACGACCGGGCGACGCCAAATCCGATTCCGGCTACAATCAACACGCCGACCACGCCGGCGGCAATGGTGGTGAGCGCCTCATCCTCGATGAACGGCACGGTGTAATCCGGAAGGATTTCGTAGGGGGCATCTTCCGCTACTTCGATAAAACCCTGTTCTTCGGCCACCCGCTCTAACCCATCGGGGTCAGGGCTGGCGAGTGGTGAGAGCAAAGCCACGGCCAATGCCAACAGCAGACCCACGGCGATCCACGACGATCCACGCGTGACCGAGGTGTCCGGCTCGCCGAGCAGGTCCGGGCGCGCCTGCTGGATAAAAGCCAGTGCGCCGACCGTGATCAACGCTTCGCCGATGCCGATCAAGGCGTGGACGCCAACCATCGCCGGAAAAGCCACGCCCAGCGGCGACGTGCCCGAAGCAGCCAGCTCCAACACCGTTGCGATGGCCGCTGCTTCTACGCCCAGCCAGGCCCCTGCCGCCGCGCCAAGCAGCCGGCCGCTGCGGGAATCGCCGGCTGCCGATCGTACCCAGCGATATATCCCATAACCGACAAAGGCCGTGATGACCCCCATGTTAACCGTATTGAAGCCCAGCGCCAGCAGGCCGCCGTCCTGAAAGAGGAGCGCCTGCACGCCAACCACACTGGTCATCACCAGTACCGCCGCCCAGGGCCCCAACAGAATGGCCGCCAGCGCCCCGCCCAGCAGGTGACCGGAAGTCCCTCCGGCCACCGGGAAGTTGATCATCTGCGCGGCAAAAATAAACGCTGCCAGGATGCCCATCAACGGTATCTGTCGTTCGCCGAGCTGGTCACGAGTCTGACGCAGGGCTACCGCCACCATGAGAACGGTCAGCACCCAGCCAATCACCGAAACAGACAGGCTGAGAAAACCATCGGGAATATGCAAAGCCAACATCGGGATTAAAATCTGCATCACAACACCTCACATGCCACTCCGTTATTGCAACTACTTACAATAAAGCATACCCTCATTTCCCGAATCCGTAAAGGCCTACACTTTAAAACTCGCGGCATCTCAGTTGTGGATGGCAACCGGCAGCAAGTTCAGATCCAAAATCCCGGCATCCAGGAAGTTTGCAGCGGCCCATACCAGGCTGCCTGCCTCCGTACGGGCCACGACCCAGGCACCGTCGTCATCACGGCCTAACAAGCGAAGCACATCGCCGCCGCGCGCCGTGCTTACGACATTGAACCCGGTGCCGGGTCCGTAACGTAAGTTCAAGCTGGGGATCGTTACGACCGCCGTCGGGGCATTGGGGCGATCGATGATCAACTGAAAGCCGTTGAACCAGGTGGCAGGCACCAGCTGGAACCAGGTATTGCCCGGTTTGAAGGGCAGGCTGTTGCCGGCGGCATCCACAAATAACAGGTGGTCAGTCTCGGTGGGCCGCAGCCACCACCCCTCAAAATAAAAGCCATCCCGGAAGAGCACGGCGCGCCCCTGGCCGGTCAGGTTGATCTCGAAGGCGTAGTTGGCGGTGCCCCAGTAGCCGTCTCGCACCGGGTCCTGTTCGATATGATCGGCTTCAAACAACACGACGTTAGCCGCACTGAGCTGTTCGCCGGTATTCGCGTCAAACTGGCGTGCTTCGTCCTGGCTGCGCAACCAGCGCCCACTGGCCGGTTCGTAGGTCCAGTTCACAGCCGTGTTCCGGTAATGAAGGTCAAAGGATGGGGTATTGGCACCGCCTTCTGGCACGGCTTCGCTGAACACCAACCCGCTCAGAGCAACAGCTTGATCGGCGATGCCTTCTTCGGCTGCCGCCTGGTGCAGGTCTTCCGTGGTGGTGTAGAGTGTGTGCTCGAAGGCCAGGCCAGGCTGCGGGAACCGGCAGTAAGGGGGACACGGTCCTCCGCCGATGGCATTGTCCGCCACGACAAGGTCGGCACGAATACGATCCAAAGTGCCCGTCGCCGCGCCGGAATACCCGTAAATGGCGTGGTAGAGATGCACCAGGGACAGATCGGCCAGACGCGCGCTGCGCACCGGCCCCAGGTGATCGACCTCATAACCCAGGAAGACCGTGGCAAAGCGCGTCACGCCCCCCTCGACCAGTATCTCCCACACGTGGTCCGCCTGGCTCAGCCCTGACTGCGGGCGAACGACGGGCGGCCAATTGCTGATTTTGACCAGCAGCGGCCGTCGCTCCAGCGCGCTTTCGTCTTCGAGCAGCAGGCCAGTTAAGGGATTGACTCCTTCCGGGTACAGGTCAGGCCCAACCGGTTGAGCGCCACCCTGGGCCACGACCAGGTTACCAACTGCAAACAGACAAACCAGCATCACTACACAAACACTACGCCGTACCATGACATACACTCCAGGCTGCCCCCCGAAACGTCCGGATTAACCACGGGTCGTATTTTGCCAGAATTTGTCGTATTCTGCTAAATTAGTACACCAACGATTTTGCCGGAAGGAATTCGACCATGCCCGCCCTCCCCCACCCAACCCTGCACCGTTGGGACCTCGCCCCCAGCCAGGCCATTGTGCTGCAACGACAACTGGCCGCCAGGCTGATCAGCGATCAACCGCTGGACCTGGCAGCAGTCCGCACGGTAGCAGGAGTAGACGTCAGCGTCAAGGAAGGGCTGTCGCAGGCGGCGATCGTCATTCTTTCCTTCCCCGGCCTGGAAGTCCTGGAAACCGCCAAAGCCAGCAGGCCTACCCCTCTTCCCTACATCCCGGGGCTGCTGAGCTTTCGCGAAGGCGCGGTGATCCTGGCAGCCTATGAAAAGCTTCACCAGACGCCGGACATCTTGATCTTCGACGGACAGGGGCAGGCGCATCCCCGCCGGTTGGGCATCGCGGCGCACATCGGCCTGTGGATCGAACGGCCTACCACGGGCTGCGCTAAATCATGGCTGATCGGCTCCTTTGGTGAGGTTGGCAGGGAAAAAGGAGACTACGCAACACTCATCGCGCCGGAAGGCGATACCATCGGCGTGGTGCTGCGCACACGATCCCACGTGAAGCCGGTCTATGTCTCAGCAGGGCATCTGTGCGACCTGGACTCGGCACACAGGTTGGTGATGGCCTGTACGTCACGCTACCGGCTACCGGAGCCGATCCGGGCAGCCCATAAAGCCGCCGGCTCACGCGAGTAAGCGCGGCACAAACAGCCACAACACGCTCACCACAATCTGGCACACCCAGGCGGCCGCCAGTCCGTTGCGCTGCCGCACGTAGCTGTAGAGGACGCTCAGCATCACCATGAATGTGCTGATCACCAGCGCCGGATAGAGGAACCCCGCCACCGCCGGGAAAAACATGAGGATCGACCAGCTGGCGGCCATTACAGCCGTGACCAGCCAGGGCTGCGCCCGCTGTAAGATGCCCCGGAAAAACAGCGTTTCCGCCGACGACATCACAAACACCACCGACTGAAAGACCGCGCCATCCGGCAGGCCAAAAAAGATTTTGTCGGAAGCCAACGCCAGGATACCCGCTCCCACCAGTAGCAGCGGCGCGCCCAGCATCACCCCGAAAGCGCTGCCCCACAGGAGATCGTTGACCTTGACCTCCCCAAACAACGGCTCATCGCCCAGTAAAAAAGCCGTCACGCCCACCCCGGCCAGCAGGGTCCAGAGGATCGTATACCGCTCGATAGGGTTGTTCTCG
>DAOUEM010000027.1:0-16216 GCA_034430555.1 Anaerolineae bacterium
GAGTCCGGCAGTTTGGCCAGGAGACGGTGATCTACACCGGTGCGCAGGTCCTGGTGCGGCTGGTGGCGATGGTGGTGGTCGCCGTGTATGCCCGCGCCATTCTACCGGCGGGGTTCGGCCTGCTGGATGTGACGCTGGCGGTACAGAGTGTGCTCATGCCGTTGGGCGCCCTGGGTCTGGGAGCCGCTGTCAAGCAGTTCTGGTTTGAAGACGCCGATCCTCAGGTGGCCAATACTTCCGCCCTGGTGATGCAAGTGGTTGCAGGCATCGGCTTGGCGCTGGCCGGGCAGGTGAGCGCGCCGGTGCTCAGCCATGCCCTGACCGGCCTGCCGTCTTATACGGAGGCCTTCCGGCTGGCGATATGGGCGCTGCCCTTTTTCCTGGTGCAGGATCATGCCGCTGGCATGTTACGGATCGTGCAGCGGCCCTGGCGCTACGCGGGGATGGTCCTGGGAGGGGCGGTGGTTCAGGCGGTGCTGGGCACGGTGCTGGCCGTCGGATTAGGGCAGGGGGTGCCGGGTATCCTGCGCGCGGGTCTGATCGCGCAGATTACCTTCGCCTTGGTCGGGTTGTGGTTGGTCAGGCGCACGCTAGCCAGGCGGATGTCGTGGCCGTTACTGCGGCGTTTGTTAGCTTACGGCCTGCCACTGATGCCGGAGGCGCTGGTCCGCTGGGTGATGAATGCCGCCAACCGCCTGGTGTTCGCTCTATTTGGCCTGCTGGGCGCGGCAGGAATTTTCGGCATAGGATACCGGGTGGGGTTGTTAGTGCTGGTGGTCGCTCAGGCATTTGAATTGGCCTGGCTGCCGTTTGCCTTGTCGATCACGCGGCAGCCGGATGCGCCCCGCCTGTATGCGCGCAGTGCCCTGCTTTACGCCGTGCTGGCCGGGGGAATCGCGGGCGGCGTGGGGCTGTTGGCGCGGGAACTTACGGCAGTTCTTGCGCCGCCGGAATATGCTGCTGCGGCTTCCGTAGCGGCCCTGGTGGCTCTCGGCAATGCGCTAGGGGGAATGAACGTGATTCTCGGTATCGGGGCGCGCGTCACGCGGCAGACATGGCGCATCAGCGCAGCAACGATGACCGGCGCCGGGATGACTCTGCTGCTCACCCTGGTGCTTGTATCGCCGTTAAAGGCTGCCGGGGCTGCCTGGGCCATGGCGATCGGGCAGGCTGTTTCCGCCATTGCGCTGACCGTGCTGGTGCGGCGCGTGTATGCGATATCGTTTCCCTGGCGGCGGCTGGTCGGACTGGCGGTATCGACGCTGGCGCTGGCCATTATCGGCGCGATCTGGCCGCCGGGCATATCGTTCGGCTTGACCCTGCTCCTCAAAGCGGGTTTGCTGCTGCTCTGGCCCGCCTGGCTGACGGCGGTTGGTGTCATTCAGCGCGACGACTGGGTCACGCTGCGCCGTTTGTGGCAGAACTAATTGAGAAAACAGAACGAAAACGTACATTCAAGGTGACAACTTCAAGGTGCAGAACACAGGGCAAGAAACGGAACGAGACGATTGGGTGTAAATTGAACGCTATTTGAAGTCAAAGGTCTTCCTGTTTGTGCGTTCTTGAATTGATTCCTCAATAAGTACAGCCATATACAAAACTCCGGATGTACTAGCCAGAAGATCGCATAAATATCCAGCAGAATCAATATGATTGCACGTAGCGCGTGGCCCCCCCCAATATCACCTATTCATCGCCTGTGGTCTGGATGGATAAAGCCGTTTCACGGATGATTCCTGCGTTGGGGATGCCGAATGTGCTCAGGACCACGTTGCCCGCGCCGTCCAGGACCAGCGTGCTCGGGATGGCGCGCACCCCATAACGGCCAGCCGCCGCCCGTCCTCCCTCGCTTAACAGGTCAAGGCGAATCACGTCGACCTGCCCGGTCAGTTCAGCTTCCATCCCAGCTACGATGGGCTTGGCGATCAGGCACTGCGTTCAGTAGTTGGAATAGAACTCGACCACGACTGGTTGGCCGTCGGTCAGGCGTGCCTGGAGCGCTTCCGGCGATTCCAGCGGCGTCGGATGGGTATCCAGCAGCAGGTGGGCCAGCCCCAGGATTGCCAGGAGTACCAGCAGCAGTATCAGGTCGGGGTGCTGACGGACGAAGGTGCGAACGGTGTTGAGCATGGTGATTCCTTCGCGGGTGAGCCATGACGTCGGGTATTGATTTTGATGCGTTTTCCGGCCCGGCGTTACCTTTATGGTCTGGGGGCAGCCTTGTCATGCGATCAGAATGTGCGCTCCGCCGTATCGAGCATCTTCAACGTCAGGGCCGCGATGCCGCTGGTATCCCCAAAGTCATCGATCACTCGCTCGTAGTAGACACGCGCCGTCGGCCAGTCATCCAGCTGGCTGTAGCAGTAAGCCGTATTCAGCAGCGCCATTTCCCGGTAACCCGCCGGAGAAGGCATCATCATCACGAAAGCGCGCAGCCGGTCCAGCCAGGGGAAGCGCTCGAAAAAGGCGTAGCTGGCCTCGAACTCCGTGATGGCCGCTTCGTACTGCTGCTGTTTGATCAGGCGCATGGCGCGTTGATGGGCGCCGGCCAGGATCAACCGCGAGCCAAACGAGTAAGCAAGCGTTATTCCTGCGCCGATGACCATGCCAGTGGAGGCGGATTCGGTCACGGAAACGGCAATGGCGATGGCCGCACCCAACAACAAAAACTGGGGGATGCTCATCAGCCAGGAACTCTGGCGTATCATGGGCGTACGGTTGCTCATTGCAATGTCTCCCTCTCCGGTGGATGATCGCTTAAACGCAAGCAGTGTCCGCTGGCCGGGTAAACCGGTGGATGGTGGCGGCGTGCTGGCAGCATCGACCCGGCAGTGCGGCATCGTTTGTCATGAGACGGATCGCCCAGCATCATAAACGACCTGCCCGCCAATGATGGTCTGGGCAGCCAGGTTCACGCCGAAATGATAGCCCAGTTCGCGGTAGTCGTCTGTATCCCAGATCACCAGGTCGGCGGCGCGGCCCGGTTGCAGGCTGCCGATGGTCTGTCCCAGGTCGAGTGCATAGGCGGCATTGAGCGTGGCGGCGGCCAGGGCCTGGCCCTGTGTTAATTGGAGGGCCCGGTTGGCGAGCGCCAGCACGAACTGCATATTCTCGGTCCAGGCCGTGCCGGGATTACAGTCCGTCGCCAGCGCCAGGATGGCCCCCGCATCCAACAGCGCCCGGGCCGGCGTGTAATGCGGCAGTCCCAGGCCAAAAGGTGTGGTCGGCAGGGCCACGGCGACCGTGTTGCTGCTGCCGAGCAGGGCGATTTCTTCGGGCGGCGTGACGTCGAGGTGATCGAGCGAGGTCGCGCCCATTTCGACGCCCAGCCTCGTGCCGCCCAGTGCTTTAAATTCATCCACGTGTATCTTGAGCTTCAAGCCGGCGGCACGGGCCGCGGTCAGGATGCGGCGCGTCTGGTCCAGCGAGAACGCCCCTTCTTCGCAGAACACGTCGCAGAACAGGTCGCCCGGCCATTCCGCTTCTTTCCAGGCCAGCACGGCAGGCAGCATCTCGTCGATGACCAGCCTGACGTAACCTTCCGGATCGGCGGCGAATTCGGGCGGCAGTGCATGCGCGCCCAGAAAGGTCGGAACGATGCGGGCCGGATGCTCGGCAGCCAGGCGGGCGATGACCTTCAGCAGCTTGATTTCTGACTCCGTATCTAGCCCATAACCAGTTTTGATTTCGATGGTCGTCGTGCCGTGGGCCACCGCCGTATCGAGACGCCGTTTGGCCAGGCTCACCAGGGTATCCAGGCTGGCCGCGCGGGTGGCCTGCATCGTGCGGGTGATGCCGCCGCCCTCCGCCATGATCTCCTGATACGTGGTGCCGGCGATCCGCCTTTCGAATTCGCCGGCGCGGTCTCCGGCCCAGACCAGGTGGGTGTGCGGGTCGATCAAGCCCGGGGTGATCACCCTGCCACCGGCGTCGATCGAGGTCTGCGCGGTATAGGCGGCGCAGAGAATGGCCTCTGGCCCGATTGCCACGATTCGGCCATTGCGCACGGCTATTCCACCAGCTTTGATCAGCCCCAGGTGGCCAAGCGCGTGGCCGCGCTGCGGGCCGTCATTGAGCGGCGGAATGGTACATAGCTGTCTGGCGTTGGTGATCAGCAGGTCTACGGCCTGGGTGGATGTCATATTCAACGCATTCCGGTGTAGAATTACGCGTACGTAGGATGTCGAGTGGGTGCTATCAGCAACCTGATTGTAACCCAAGACGGCCCTGTGAGGGTGGCGAATCGAGGCCATCCATACCCTTATCGTAGGATACGCGTCAGGATCGCGTCCAGTAGAATCGCCTGCGATATGCCATACTGGGCAAGACTCGGAGATGATGAGGAGACCTGCCATGCGTCGTACAAGTGCATTGTTGCTGGTGATGGTGCTGCTGGTTAACGGGATTCCGGCCTGGGGGCAGGGGGGGACGGGTAGTGAAACCCTGCCTGATGCTGCGCAAATGACCGGTTTTCGGCATGAATTCCAGGGTTGGAACAACTGCGGCCCGGCGACGCTGACGACGGCCCTGTCTCATTTTGGCTGGGAGCACGACCAGTACGTGGCCGCTAGCTGGCTCAAGCCCGATCCAAACGACAAAAACGTCAGCGCCTGGCAAATGGCCGAGTATGTTAACACGCAGACACCACAGCGCGCCCTGGTGCGTTACGGCGGTGACCTGGACCTGCTGCACCGCTTGATTGTCGCGGACTTCCCGGTCATCATCGCTGCCGGGTATGAACCGGATGGTTACGATTGGATGGGGCACTACCTGCTCGTCATGGGTTACGATCGTCAGGCCGGTACTTTTCTTACGCAGGACTCTTTTCTGGGGCCGGACACGAACTATGCGGAAAGCGAGATAGATGGTTACTGGCGCCATTTCAACCGGGTTTACCTCGTGATCTACCAGCCCGAACGTGAGGGCGAACTGCTGGCGCTTCTGGGCGACAATGCCGATTCGAGCGCCAATGCCGCACTCGCCCTGGAGACGGCGCGCCAGGAAGTTGTGGCAGATAATGAGGACCCCTTTGGTTGGTTCAACATGGGCACCAGTTATGCCTTGTTAGGGCAGTACGAAGAGGCCGCCGTGGCCTTCGACCAGGCGCGTAACGTCGGTCCGGGCCTGCCCTGGCGCATGCTGTGGTATCAATTCGGTATGTTTGAAGCCTACTATGAAACCGGGCGCTATGAAGACGTGATCGCCCTGGCCCAGGTGAATTTGGCGACAACGGTCGACGAGCATCCGATCGAGGAAACCTACTATTACGCCGGCCTGGCCCGTGCAGCCCTTGGTGAGATCGACCGGGCGGTTTCCAACTACCAGCAGGCATTACGTATCAACCCGAACTTCACACCGGCCCGTGAGGCACTGTCGGCTTTGCAGCCGTCTGCTGCGTCAGAGGGTGAATAACTGTTGGCCGGTTTACTTTCGCCGCTTGTGTATGGTGACGACGGCTAACGGACAACGTCGTCCAGGTAAGATGTTCACTTCTCCGTTGACGATAGGCTTGTATCAATCGACTCATTATCCCCTGCTGCGCGATCTGCTGGAACGCCCTGACCGGTCGCATGTGCACATAGACTGGCAGGATGTTCTGGACTGGTTCCATGATCCGGCGGTCCTCGGCTGCCTGGCCTGGCAGCAGGACCAACCGGTGGGTGTAATGGCCGTTTCACCACCGCACCAGGGCATAAGCTGGCTGCGTGTGGTCGCGCTGACCGGTGGCGTGTCGGTCGGGTCGACCGTACGCAGGTTGTGGGCGGGTCTCCAGCCGGCTATGCGTGATGCCGGTGTCAGGCGTGTCGCCGTGCTGCTGCACAGTGCCTGGCTGGAACGGGCGCTCGCCTCGATCGATTTTTACCACGTCGACGATGTCGTTTCCTTAAAGCGAACGGGTTTGACTTTGCTGCGCCGGGTGGGAACCGGTTCAGAACATGGCCTGGTCCTGCGGCCCGTAAAGCCGGCCGATCTACCGTCGATCCTGGCCGTCGATCACGCCGCTTTCGTTCCGGGATGGAGGATGCATCTGCCGGATTTCCAGATGGGTATGGGTGAGGCAGTTTCGTTTTTCCTGGCCGAGGTTGGTAGCGAAGCCGTTGGCTACGAGTTAACGGTACCCAATGGCGCAGCCGTACATCTGGCCCGGCTGGCAACGGTGCCCGACATGCAGGGGCAGGGTGTCGGCGGCAGTTTGCTTCGGGCAGCGCTGAAACGTTGCATGACGCGAGGGTTCCACGTGATGACGGTGAATACGCAGGCCAGCAATCTGGCTTCGCAGCATTTGTACCGGCGTTTTGGTTTCACGAATACCAGCGCAGATGTTCCGGTATGGGAGGTGCGGCTTGACTGATCGGGGTGAACCTGGAGCAGAGGTCCGCGTCCGGCGCCCGTGGCTGGCGGTGAATACGTCGCCTACATTTTTGGTCCTGGCCGCGGAGCTGCGACCGTTGGTGGACGGCATCAAAGTCGGCGACTGGGTCGATGACTCGTTGGAAGCTGACATACGGGCCGCCTACCCGGAGCGCGTGCTGTTGTTCCATCACTGGCACCTGTACAACACGCCGGACCAGCCTCCAGACGGCGCGCTTCCACTGTTACAGGAGGCGTTGGCGCGCTTTCACAGCCCCTGGCTCTCCGGGCATATCGATCAGGTTTCCTGGCAGGAAATCCTGCCGGTGTTCAGGGAGGGGGTTGTCCCACAGCACGACATCGATGTCGAAGCGGCCATTACCCGGAATTGCACGGCTGCCCGGTTGCTGAGTGCCGGGCTACCGGTTCCCTTACTGCTGGAGAACATGCCCCACTGGCCGCACGATTTACCCCACGAGGCGGCCCGGCCTTCATTTATCCGGGCTGTTTTGGAACGGGCCGATGCGCCACTGCTGCTGGACCTGGCCCATGCCCGGGTCAGTGCAGCCGCCCTGGTGATGCCGGTGGTAGAATATCTGGCTGCGCTGCCATTGGAGCGGGTGGTGGAAATTCATCTCAGCGGGCCCAGGATGGTAAACGGGCGGTTGGGCGATGCACACGAGCCGCTGACGGCTGAAGACTACGACCTGCTGGATTGGACGCTGGCGCGCACCAACCCCCGCGCCGTCACCCTGGAATACATCAAGCCCGATGCCGATGCACTGCGGACGATGATACAGCAGTTAGCCCGTATCATTGCTTCATGCGACTGAAAGCTGTGGGACTCTCGTCAGCTGCCAGGACACGTACTCAGCAGCGAGCATACCTCGTCACGGGCGGCTGTCACCGCTTCTTGCAGCGTTTCCAGGGCATCAAGGGCGTCCTGGCAGGCTCTAGATTCGCGCTGCCCTTCCACACAAAGCTGATTGACCTCGGCGGTCGCGGCCAGCATTTCCCGGCCAACAGCGATCCAGTCCAGCAGCGCCTGCTGCAAGTCGCTGGCCTCTTCGGTCGCATCCAGCGTGACATTGCGTAGGGTCGCAAGGGCTGTATCTGCGCTTCTAGGTACAACCGATCGCCGAAGCTGGGTATCAATGGCGCGGATCAACGCTTGGAGGTTATCCGCTGAAGAGGTTGTATCGGATGAGGCGCCGCCCTGTACGCCGCCAAAGACGTCGATCAGGCCGCCTGCGCCGGATTGGCCGCCGAGGATCACGGCTCCGGCCAGGATCACGACCACCAGGATGCCGACCAGGCCGATGACGAGCCGATCCAGGCGTCGCCGCGGACGCGCCCGTACGGCTTCTCTGAGGGCGCTTAACTCGTCGTCGATCAGGTCTTCCGGGGAGACTTCGATTGGCGCCGGCTGCCTGGACGCCTGCCGGGCGGCCAGAGCAGATGCTTCCGGCCACTCGTCTGACGAGATCGGTACCGGGCGGGTATCCTCGTCGGTGCGGGCGGGTGGTTGGGCGGCGGCATGTTCGGGGAGGGCATGCGGCTTGGTCTCGTAGGTGGTGGTTAGCGGACGGTCTGTATCGTCTGGCACATGGGGGATAGTCTCTTCCAGGAAGGTTGCAGATTTGAGTGCACGAGGCTCACCCAGGGCATTGTAGACCGGGCCGGGGGTGATGTTCATATCCGGCTGGGAATCGTTGAACATGGCGCTTTTAAGCACGCGGGGTAGTTGCTCGCTCGCCGGTTCATCAGGCGCAGGTGTTGGCGGCATCTCCGACGGTGGTGATGCCGTTGTTTCTGCCGGGAGCGCCGGGCCATCGGCAGTTGGCAGGTCGGCCATGGCCAGCGCCATCTCCTGCTTGAACTCGTCTGTTGTCAACCAGCTGGCCGCAGTCTCATCGCCGGGTAGCGTATCGGTTTCCACGGCAGGTTCTGCCGGCGATGGTAGCGGGTGTGCGGGCTGCCAGCCAGCTTCCCGGTTGGCCTGGAGCATCTCCAGAAGACGAGGTAAATCGGACATGTCCGGCGCCAGCTTGCTGAGCTTTTCTATGGCCAGGTGGGCGTGATCAAGCGCGCCACGTTCAATGGCAAAAGTGAAGGCCGCCCGCCAATAGGCTTGCGCGCGCGTCTCCTCCAGCGTCATCAACACCTGCGGTACGTTGCGGTACCCGGGCGCATCGGTCATCAACTCCAGTAGATGCTTGGCGGCCTGTTCCCACTGTCCATCCCGTAAAGCAATGATTGCAGCCCGATATTTTTGTTCAGCAAGCATGATATGCACCAGGGAATAACTATGTTGTACGCATTTTATTCCATTTTATACGCCCATTAGGTGGTTCATGCCAGCGCAGCCGATATTCGAAGCAAGCTCTAACCGGCTTCATATCTGAGGCAAATTGTGCAGGCGGGGCGGGGGGTGTTCGAATTTACGGGTAAGTTCGAGGCCCGTGCGCGCCTCGGTATGACAGACCGCGCGAGAAAAAGCATTGACGGTCCTTACCTGTGCCGGTATAATGACTCAACCCCGGCGATGCTGGGGTTGTTTACCGTAGACCTACCCACCTATCCCAATTTTCCCCGTGCGCGCGTCTGCGGGCAGCGTTCACGGCGGCAAAGTGAAGATTGGAGCATGTTTCATGTACGCAATTATCCGCACCGGTGGCCGTCAGTACCGCGCCGAAGTAGGCGCAGAGATCGACGTTGAGCGGCTGCCCATCGAAGTTGGCGAGTCATTTGAGATCGACGAAGTGTTGCTGCTGGCCGATGGCGACCAGGCGACCGTCGGCACACCGCTGGTCGAGGGCGCGAAGGTCAAAGCGACCGTGGTAAACCAGTATCGTGACCGTAAGATCATCGTCTGGAAATACCGGCCCAAGCAGCGTTATCGTCGCAAGAAGGGCCATCGCCAGTACTACACCCGTCTGCGCATTGACGAGATTGTCACGGCGTAGGAGTTAAGGAGATTTCACCATGGCGCATAAGAAAGGCGGCGGTTCCAGCCGTAACGGGCGTGACAGCGAATCCAAGCGTCTGGGAGTCAAGCGCTTCGGCGGCGAATACGTGATCCCCGGCAATATCATCGTTCGCCAGCGCGGCACCAGGTTCCATCCCGGCGAGAATGTCGGCATGGGCCGCGACTACACCATTTTTGCGACTCAGCCCGGCTACGTTTATTTTGAGCCGGTCACGCGTGGGCGCAAGCGCATCAGCGTGTATGAGGAAAGTCCCCACGCCCACGAAAAAGCGGAAGCATAAACTGTTTGCGCAGGTCAGGTCGTTTGGCCTGATTCTGCGTTCTTTTCTCTGCTCAAGCATAGAACGCTACGCTAGCCCATCGCGGTCCGTGGCGTGGAAGGATATTAGAGCGACATGAAAGAAGGCATTCACCCCGAATGGTATCCGGAAGCGACGGTGACCTGCGCCTGTGGAAATTCCTGGACGACCGGCGCCACCGTTCCTGACATTCGCGTGGACGTTTGCTCGGCTTGCCACCCCTTTTTCACCGGTGAGCGGCGCATCGTTGACACCGAAGGTCAGGTTGACCGCTTCTACAAGCGTTTGCAGATGCGTGACACTATCCAGTCGGAAGCGGAGGAGCGTGACGCAGCGCGTACCTCACCTGATCTCAACCTGGATGAACTGGGTCTCGGCACACGGTACCTGAACATCTTGAAAGAGAATAAGTTTGTTGTCGCAGGTGATGTGTTGATCCGGCTGGCCAAATCTGGTGATGAGGGCTTGCTGGAGCTGCAAGGATTTGGCCGCAAGGCGCTGGCCGACCTGAAGAAGCGGCTTCGTGAGCGTGGTTACGAGCTTCCCACCCCGGAGGCCGTCGAATAACCTTAACGGTAGCAGTCTGGCAGGGCAGGCGTTTAACATATGCCTGCCCTGTTTTTATGTTACGCTTGTGCTGAAAACTCGGGAGGGGATTTTACGGATGATACATTACAGCGGTCGGGTAGAAGTGATTTGCGGCAGCATGTTCAGCGGCAAAACAGAAGAGCTGATCCGTCGTTTACGGCGCGCCAGAATTGCCCGGCAAAAGGTCCAGGTGTTTAAGCCGGCGCTGGATAACCGCTACGCCGAAGAAAAAGTTGTCTCCCATGATGGGCAGGGTTTGGAAGCCCAGGCGGTCGAGTCGGCGGCGGCGATGCTGGCGGCGGTCGAGCCGGATACGACCGTCGTTGGTGTGGATGAGGCGCAGTTCTTCGATGTGGGTCTGCCGGAAGTGGTGGACGAACTGGCCGCGCAGGGACGGCGTGTTGTACTGGCCGGGCTGGACATGGACTTTCGCGGCGAGCCTTTCGGCGTCATTCCCGACCTGATGGCCCGGGCCGAAGAGGTTACCAAGCTGCACGCGATTTGCGTGGTTTGCGGTGAGGCGGCCAGCCGCACACAGCGCCTGGTGAACGGTCAGCCGGCCCATCACGACGATCCGGTCATCATGGTCGGCGCTTCCGAAGTCTATGAGGCCCGCTGCCGGGAACACCACACGGTGCCCAGGGATTGAATTATCCCGGGTGACGCTAAGACTGGCTGGGTGGGGGACAAAAGCCCGGAGTAGCGGTATAGTTCATAGGGTAGCCTGTGAGCCAGGCGTTAGCAAAGGTTTATTGATACATGCTTGATGAAATGTCCCCATCCGGGGCAGATGAATTCCCCGCCGATCTGGAAGCGCCTGCCAGGGAAGATAAGGTGATCGATAGTATCCGCGAGGCCGTGGCGGAAGTCTTCCTGATCGAGCATGAAACACTTAACCCTGTTGAAGGAGTAATGGTCCTCTTCACCGGCTCCCTGGTAATGGATTCCGAAGAAGCATACGAACAGCTCGATTCACGGCTCGAACCGCTGGCGTACATGGCGCTGTTCCGGGAGCAGTTGGGGGAGCAGGTCATTCAGGTGGTGCCAGGGCGGGTTGATCCCGAGCCGCGCGCCTGGTGGCCGAATGCCGTCTTGCTGATCCTTACCGTCTTGAGCCTGCTGTATACGGGCGCCGGGATCGCACTGGGTGAAGCGCTGTTAGACGACCCCGGGCGTCAGCTGTCGGAGTTCTGGCGCGGCTGGCCCTACGCCCTGAGTCTGATCCTGATCCTCGGTGCCCATGAGTTGGGCCACTATTTTGCGGCCCGCCGTCACAACATCCCGGTCACACTGCCGTATTTTATCCCGCTGCCTTTTGGTTTTTTCGGCACACTGGGCGCATTCATCCAGCTGCGCGCGCCGATTCGCAATCGCAAGATGCTGCTGGACGTTGGCGTTTCCGGCCCCTTAGCCGGTATGGTGTTTGCCGTGCCCATCCTCCTGATCGGTCTGGCGACGGCACCGGTGCAACATCTGCCGACGGAGGGCGTTTACTTGTTGGAAGGGAATTCCATCCTGTACGCCCTGGCCAAGATCGTCACCTTTGGTCGGTTTTTGCCGGATGGGCAAATGGACGTCTTCCTCAACCAGCTGACGCAGGCGGGATGGACGGGCCTTTTTGTGACCGGCCTGAACCTGATACCCGTAGGCCAGCTGGACGGCGGACACGTGGTTTTCACCTTGTTTGGCAGCCGCGCGCGGACGTTTTACCTGCCGGCGGTGTTCCTCATGTTTGTGCTGGCGATCACCGTTTCTGAAGCATGGTATTTATGGGTGTTTTTGCTGCTGATTTTCGGCCGTGCCTACGCCACCCCGCTGGACATGATCACGCCGCTCGATGGCCGCCGCCGGGCGCTGGGACTCCTGGCGTTGGTGGTGTTTGTGCTGGTATTTGTGCCCAACCCGTTACAGATCGTTGAGGTAACTCCGGCTGTGCCGGTTGGCGTGTTCTAATCGGGATGGTGACCCGGTTCTCTGCTGAGAGGGAGTGCTATGGAACTGGATACCGATCGCAGGCTGGATACGGCGGTCGTTATTCAAATGCCATCGCCAGTTGCCGCATTTACGGCCGCATATCGGGAGGCATGTGCAACCGAAGTCCTTTACCCGGTGGTGCCCCACATCACGGTGATGTGGCCGTTTGTTTCACCTGGGACAGTAACTGCCGGGGCGGACCCGGTCGTGGTGGCGCAGTTGGCGGTCCGGCTGCGCGCCATCTGTAAGACGGTTGCGCCGTTTGTGGTGACGCTTGATCGTTACGGCGAGTTTCCTGGCGTGTTGTACCTCGCCCCCCAGGAACCGGCCCCCATCCTGGCCTTACACCACCGCATCCTGGCCGAGTTTCCGGAGTATTCGCCGTACGAAGGGCAGTTTGGCGAGCTGCGGCCCCACATGACGCTCGCTGTCTTTGCCGATGAGCCGGCCTTCAAAGCCGCGCCGCGCCCGGTATTTGAGCCTTTTCAGTTCGTCGTGAATGAAGTGTGCCTGATGGTTGGCGACCTGGAAGCAAAGTTGCCCTGGGTAACCGCGGCTTCCATCGCATTAGGAGAAAATACATGAGCGATATGGCTTCACGCTCACCCCTCACACGTGAGGAACTGGCGAAGATGATCGACCACTCGATGCTCAAACCGGTGGTGACACGGGCCGACACAGTCGAGGGTCTCCAGATCGCGCAGGCTTACAATGTGGCGGCCGCCACCGTCAAGCCATGTTACGTGACGCTGGCCTCGGAGCTGCTGCAAGGCAGTGACGTGCTGGTGAACACTGTGGTGGGTTTTCCGCATGGTGATGAGACGATGCAAGCGAAAGCCTTCCAGACGCGGCAGGCGATCGAACAGGGCGCGCAAGAGATCGATATGGTACTGAACATCGGCGCTTTGTTGGGCGGCGAGTTTGACCTGGTGGGCGATGACATCGCCGCGGTGGTTGAAGCGGCTGCCGGGGCGACGGTTAAAG
This sequence comes from Anaerolineae bacterium, assembly GCA_034430555.1. GTDB lineage: Bacteria > Chloroflexota > Anaerolineae > Aggregatilineales > Ch27 > DAOTXK01. The sequence goes on from DAOUEM010000027.1 coordinate 13,186, forward strand.
TGATCTTCGAGATCGCCTACCTGAACAATACGCAGATCGTGCGCGCCTGCCAGCTATGTGAAGGGGCCGGTGCGCACTTCGTTAAAACCAGCACCGGGTTTGCGCCCTCCGGTTATACCCTCGAAGCCCTCAAGCTGATGCGTGCCGAGGTTAGCGACAAGCTGCAGGTGAAAGCGGCACACGGGGTCCGCAGCCTGGCGACCGCCCTGGAAGTACGCGCGGTCGGTGTCACGCGCTTCGGCGCGACCCAGACGGTAAAAATCATGGGTGAGTGGGATGCACAGTACGGGGGGTGATGCGGACCGGTCGGCCTGAAGGAGAAACCGCCATGACTACATGGGATGATCTGTCGCGCGAGGAGTTGATCTGGCTGCTGGAGGTCTACGCCAAAAACTGGTTGGCTCACGACGGGTGCTGGTTCCTGGCTGCCGAGGAAACTTACGGGCTAGAAGCGGCAATCAAGCTAGATGAATTATCCTGGGCGCGGTTTTCTCCCGCCGAGGCCCGCCGCATCATGCGTGCGTTTGACATCCCTGAGGGCGGCGGATTGGCGGCGCTGGTGAAGGCGCTCCGCTACCGGCTGTACTCGGCAGTCAACGAGCAGACGATGACCTGGGAAGCAGATGGCTCGCTGCGTTACGAGATGATCGCCTGCCGCGTTCAAGAGGCGCGCCGCCGCAAAGGGCTGGCCGACTTTCCCTGTAAGTCTGTCGGTTTGATTGAGTACACGAGTTTTACCCAGACGATCGACCCGCGCATTCAGGTGACGTGCTTGGCCTGCCCGCCGGACCTGGTGGGTGAACAATACTGTGCGTGGCGCTTCACCCTTGCCGACGAAGCACATGAGTAGGTTTGGACATTGATATGCCCGTGAGAAAAACAGCCGCCGCTGCCCTGTTGATGATTCTTCTGGCGGGCTGCCGGGGCCTGGGTCAAACCCCGCCGCCGCCAGCCCACAGCGTCGAGTCGCTGGCGACCTCAGTCGCGCTGACGGAAAATGCGCCGCCGCCCGGTTTTGAGTCGTTGGAGGTCCCGCTGGTGGATGCCGGGCTAGAAGTGCTGCCGGGCTACCATTACACTGTCGACGTGCGATTTACGGGGGTGTTCGATGCCGATCTCCGGTCAGCGTCCGCCCATATTCGCGCTGAGGTCTGGTGGGACAGCGTGGCCCCGGCCCGGCGCGTGGTGCTGGATGCTGAGGGCGAGGTGTTCGCGACGGAACCCCAGCGGTTTGAAGCCGTCCGTATCGGCGAGGCCTATTATGTGCTGGATGAAAACGGCCGTTGTCTGATTAATGCTGAGGAAGTTGCCCGGGCGGTGGCCGGGTTTGACGTGGGATCGCTGATTGGCGGGATCGCGACCACGCCGTACAGCGGCACTCAGGCCGTGCTCAACGGCGTGCAGGCCTACCGCTATGATGTCTCCGCTCAGAACAGCCTGCTGCCGCTGGTGAGGCTGTTGGAAGACAGCGCGCTGGCCGTCACCGGGGAGTTGTGGGTAACTCCCCATTTGAATGCCGTCACGCGGTATTATGCCAACGTGGATCTGTCCGCTGTGCAGTTGTTCGACGGCGAACCGCTGGTCAGCGGTCAGTTGTTCATCCGCTACGATGCGATCGATCTCGGCGAGGTGCCCAATATCAGCATTCCGTTTGGCTGCTGAGGTCGGTTTTCCCCGGATCAGGGACGCCGCCGCAGCCGGAAAAAGATCGATGTCTCAGGCCGATCTTCCCGTCGGCGTTGCGTGGGATTCGAGCGCTGCCCTGTTTCGGCTTCGCGCAGGAAGGCGTCTGCCGGGTCCAGGTTTTGCGTCGCATCGGTACTGATCGTATCGCCCATCACCAGCAGCAGCAGGGCGTCGAGACCTGCCTCGTAGTCGGCGGTGAAGTCGGCGACCGGCGAATGCTGCATCCAGTCCTGCCAGGGGGAGGGGCGCGCGGCTGCCAGGTAGATCGGCTTGTCGTGCGTCAACGCCTGGTTGACTTCGCGCCGCATGTGCTGGCGCTGCAAAGCTTCCGGCGAAAGGACGACAATCAACCCTTCGCAGGCTTCAATGGCAGCCCGCTGGGCGGCCTCCCAGTCAACGCCCGGCCCGATCTGGTTCAGGTCCAGCCAGACCTGTACGCCGAGATCAGCCAGGTCCTCGACCAGTTGCACGGCAAGTAAGGCATCTTCACGCGTGTAAGCGATATAAAGCAAGCGGTTCCATCCTCATTGTATCGACTGGTTCAGCGTTTGTCGGCCACCCGTGACTCGAACCGGTCACGGTCCACGATAAATCGCTCGTGGCGCGCCTGGTCGATTTTTTCGGTTTGGTCCCAGGCTTCGATCTCAAATGTCAGCCGACGGCCTTCGACTTCTTGCAGCGTGGCCGTGGCGCGCACGGTGTCCCCGACCGGCGTGGCTGCCAGATGCTCCACATCGATCCGCACACCTACCGAGGTTTGCCCTTCGGCCAGCCTGTTGTCCAGAGCGTTGACGGCTGCGTTTTCCATCAGGGCGACGAGCATCGGCGTGGAAAAGACGGGCACCAGGCCGCTGCCGACCTGGGCGGCGGTCATCGCTTCCGTCACGGTCCATTGGCAGTTGCCGGTTAGTTTAGGGATGAGTTCGTCTGTCATGGTCTCTTTTTCTGGTCGTTTATCGTTAGGCATTGGGATCGTAGCTGGTCGTTCAGTGTCCAGCCTGCAAAGCATCCAGGTACGGTGGGTCAGGTGTATGCAGCAGGTGGACGGCCAGAGTCATCAGGCGGCTTTCCGTGGGTAATCAGCTTTGACCGGCCCAATTGTGCCGCGTTTTGATGACGGCTTCAACCGGGTCGGTGTTTCAGTCACTGGAAGGCTGGGGGGCCGGGTCTGGCTCGCTGCTTTCGGTAGGGGCCGCTTCTGAGGCAAAATCGCTGGCCCGCCCGCCGCGCAGCAGCCATGCCGGAATCAAGGTCATCAGGCACAGCAGCGCCCCCAGCAGCGCCAGTTCCCGGATGACCTGGGCAGTGATGGCGACGTAGATGTTCACCGCCTCCTGCGTCATGG
>DAOUEM010000028.1:0-5266 GCA_034430555.1 Anaerolineae bacterium
GATATGATGACGCCTGCTCAATTCGCTGAGTCGCATTTGCCTTGAGAGATTACGACAGGTTGAGGATCGTCAGCATTGGTGATAGAATAGCGGGACCCTGTTATCGAAGAGGTTATGTCATGATTGAGCGTATCCAGTGGCTCGGTCGCGGTAGTTTTTGCCTGCAAGGCCCGCCACTGATTTACATCGATCCGGTACGTATCGCCCGCAATGCGTTTTTGGCGGATCTGATCCTGGTCAGCCAGCCCAGTTTTGATCACTTTTCCCCGGCCGATATCCGCAAGTTGTTAGGGCCGAATACGATGGTGATCGGCAATAGCGAAGTCGCCGAGGCGCTGGCGCCGGTCCGGGTTGAGGTCCTCCGGCCATGGCACAGTATGAACTATGGCCGCGTCCGGGTCACGGCGGTGCCTGCCGATCAACCGGATGCGTATCGGGGGCAGGCCCTGGGTTATCTGATCTCGCTGGATTACTACGACATTTATTACGCGGGCAGCCGCCAGTTATTACCGGAGGCGCGGCATTTACGACCGGATATTGCCATCCTGCCGGTGGGCAGCCGGCGTAACAGCCTTTCCGGTATTGACGAACTGGTCGAGGTTGTCGCCACCTTGAAGCCGCGCTGGGTGATCCCCAATCATACCAACGCCGATGCCGGCGGTAGTATGCTGGACGTGAAGGCTTTTCAGGCGGCGGTGGGCGATCTGGCAGACGTGATTATCCCCGGCCAGGTTGCCGCCGTATAGAGTAACCGCTGACAACGATAAAGGCCTGCCGGGAGCGTTTCCCCGCAGGCCTCTTTTGTTGGTAATAAAGCCAGGTTGTCTCAGGCAGCGCTTTCCAGCGTGCCATCCTCGGCCCAGTCGATCGTGGTGTCATCCTCGGTCAGGATCAACGGCTTGACGCGTTGCTCGATCACGTCACGGTTGATCACCACGCGCCGGATATCACTGCGCCCTGGAATTTCAAACATCACGTCCAGCAGCACATTTTCGATGATACCACGCAAGCCGCGCGCCCCGATCTCGCGGCGCATGGCCGCTTCGGCGGCGGCGGCCAGCCCGTCTTCGGTGAAGGATAATTCGACGTTATCCAATCCGAAGAGCAGTTGATACTGTCTGGTCAGCGCGTTGCGAGGCTCGACCAGGATGCGGACCAGCGCCTCCGTGTCCAGCGGATCGACTGTCGCCACCACCGGGATGCGACCGACCAGTTCCGGGATAAGCCCGTACTTGATCAGGTCATCGGTGCTGATCTGGGCCAGCAGGCTCGCCTGGGAGGCTTCTTCCAGGCTTTTGCCGTGGAAACCCATGTAACCCTTCACGCCGACCCGGTTGGCGATGATGTCTTCGATGCCGTTAAACATCCCGCCGCAGATGAATAGGATGTCGCTGGTATCGATCTGGATGAATTCCTGGTGCGGGTGTTTACGTCCACCCTGCGGCGGCACATTGGCAACCGTGCCTTCCACGATCTTCAGCAGCGCCTGCTGGACACCTTCGCCGCTGACATCGCGGGTGATTGACGGGTTGTCGCCGCTCTTGCGGGCGATCTTGTCGATTTCGTCGATGTAGATGATGCCCTTTTCCGCCCGCTTGATATCGAAGTCGGCGGCCTGGATCAGGCGCAGCAGAATATTCTCCACGTCTTCACCAACGTAACCCGCCTCGGTGAGCGCCGTGGCATCAGCGATGCAAAAGGGCACGTCCAGCACGCGTGCCAGCGTTTGGGCCAGCAGCGTCTTACCACAGCCGGTGGGACCGATCAGCATGATATTGGTTTTGTCGATCTCAACATCCTCGATTTTGCCGCCGGACATCACCCGCTTGTAATGATTGTGTACGGCGACGCTCAAGACGCGCTTGGCCCGTTCCTGGTCGATCACGTATTCATCCAGGAAGGCCAGCAGCTCTTTCGGAGCAGGCACGTGGTCGATAGTGAACTCCGATTCGCTGTCCACTGGCGGCGTCTCTTGCTCCAGGAGCTGCAGGCTCAGATGGATGCATTCGTTGCAGATGAACACCCCCTCCGGACCTGCGATCAGGTGCTGCACTTCTTCCTTGGCGCGGCGGCAAAAGGAGCAGCGCTGCTCCCCGGTGGTGAAACGGGTCACTTCTCATCTCCGTTTTTCGGCGCGACGGAAGCTTTGGATGGTTCCAGCACGGCATCGATCAGGCCGTATCCGACGGCCTGGGCCGCGCTCATATAAAAGTCGCGGTCTGTATCCCGTTCGATGGTTTCGAGGTCCTGCCCGGTGTGGAGAACAAAAATCTCGTTAAGGCGGTTCTTCAACCGGATCATCTCGTTGGCCTGGATGACCACGTCCGTCGCCTGTCCCTGCGCGCCGCCAAGCGGCTGGTGCATGTGGACGGTGGCGTTGGGCAACGCAAACCGCCGGCCAGCGGAGCCGGCCGTCAGCAAGACCGTGCCGAAGCTGGCCGTCACGCCGACGGCGACCGTGCTGACCGGGGCCGGGATCTGCTGGATCGTGTCGTAAATGGCCAGGCCTGCATAAATTGCGCCGCCGGGAGAATTGATGAACATCTGGATTTCTTTTTCATCATCTTCCCGGTTGAGGTAAAGCAGTTGGGCGACGATCACGTTGGCGATCTGGTCGTTGATCGGCGTGCCCACGAACACGATGCGCTCTTTGAGCAGCAATGAGTAGATATCGTAGGCGCGCTCGCCACGGCCGCTGGTTTCGATAACCATGGGGATCATGTTAAGTGGATTCATGGAATGAATTCTCCTTGACCTGTGCGCGATATGGCGCGCACCGGCATGTAACAGTAAATCAGCAAACACTACGCTGCGCTAAGAAGCAGCCTCACTATCCATGTCTGGGGCTGCTTCTCCCATTTCGCCGGCCTCGACCGGTTCATCGGCCTCGACCGGAGTCTGGTCGTCACTCACTTCGCTTTCAGCACGTTCAGTTGAAGCCTCAGCGGGCTCAGGTTCCATCTCAGGCTCATCTTCGACAGGCGGCAGACCAACCGGCGGATTTTCGCCTTTGGCAATTGCGACCAGACGCGTCATGGTATGCTGGGTCAGCAGGTTAATGGCCAGGTCGCGCCGTCCCCGTTCGGCGCTGAAGTACTGCTCAAAAAAGCCCTGCATTTCGGGGTTGCCTTGGCTGAGCTGGGCGCTGCGCGCTTTAATCTCGCGGTTGATCAACGCCTCATCCACGTCGAGTTCTTCGACCTCTACCAGTTTGCCCATAACCAGCGAGCGCTTCAACCGCTCGATGGCCGGCTCGCGGTACTGCTCCCGCAGGGCGTCCATCTCCATCTGGTTGAAGTTCAGGAAGTCTTGCAGGGTCAGATTCTGCTGGCGCAGCTGCTCCTGGAAGTTCTCAATCATACCATCAATGTACTCATCCACCATCAATTCTGGGTACTCAATGGTGGTGCCTTCGACTATCTGAGTCAGGGCTTTGTCGGCGTACTCGCTGGCGGTTTGTTCGTCCAGCCGCGCCTGGAGGTCTTCTCGGAGTTTCAGGCGCAGGTCCAGCAGTGTCTCCACCTCGTAGTCGTCCAACTGCTGAGCGAAGTCGTCATTGATCGAGGGGATGTGCCGGGCCGAGATTTCCTGGGCCGTGACGGTGAAGCGCACCGTTCGACCCAACATGGTTTCATCCAGGTCCTCGTCTTCTGCCGGGAAGGTCAGTTCAAAGGGGCGTTCTTCCTCGGCTGTTATCCCGGTAATGGCGGCCGAAAAGCCCGGCATCAGGTCGCCGTCTTCGTCGCCCAGGACAAATCGCCAGCCCTTTTGATTAAACAGGACCTCGTCCTCAGTCTCCTGCTGTTCTTGTGGTTCTTCCGTGTCGCTGGATTCTTCAGCGTCCTCGGCTGACGGCTGTTCCGGCTCGGCTTCCTCGGGAACAAGGGTGCCGTGGATGTCCAGCACGACCTGATCGCCGTCGGCGGCCGGCCCGTCTTTCGGTTCGATGACGGCTTTACGATCTTGCAGCGCCTTGAGCACGGTGTCGACCATCTCGTCGGTGGCTTCCTGCGGTTCGTAATCGCACCGGACCGCGCGATAATCGCCGAGATCGACGGTGGGAATCAGCGGGACGCTAAAAACGAAGGTGAGATCACCTTCATCCTCGATATTTTCCAACTGACCGGGTCCATACGGCTCAAGCTCCGAGTTTTCCAGGGCCTCACGGTAGATTTCCGGGCCAAGCTTGTCGATCGCTTCTTCCAGGACTGCGCCTTCGCCGAGGTAGCGGATGATAATATCATAAGGCGCCTTGCCCTTCCGAAAGCCGGGGATGTTGACGCGCTGGGCGAGGCGCCGTGCGGCCTGTCGTTTGGCCTTGTCCAGCTCGGCATCCTCGATGGCGACCTTGAGGTGGGCAATACGGTTTTCCAGGAGTTCAGTTTGTACGTTCAACGGAGCTTCCTCAGCGTGAGAATTCTGCTATAGCAGATGCGAATTATAGCACCTCGATCAGGCGGCTGCCAGACCGGCGGTTAACTCTTACACCGATCTAATACAGCAAAGAAGCGCCTGACACGGCGCTTGCGGGTGCTGATGGGGAAGGTGGGACTCGAACCCACACGGATTGCTCCACATGATCCTAAGTCATGCGCGTCTGCCAGTTCCGCCACTCCCCCGCGTCAGGATGCATTATAAGGCAGGACGGTGGTGGAAACAATATGGAGTTTCGTGGTTTAGAGCAAAGGGTCCTGGATTTCGTCTACCGGGAGCGATTCCGCCGGTTGGAGAATATCAAGGTCTTCGTCTTCGGTCTCGCTGGGTAGAACGGACCGTGATCGCCTGACAGGTTCGTGTTCGGCATCAGAATCGTCCTCTAGCGGCAGGTGTTCCTGGGCCAAGACGAACGAAAACGTGCTCCCTTTACCGGGATCGCTGTCCACTCGAATGCTGCTGCCGAGTTGATCGAGTATGAAGCTGGCCAGGGTGAGACCGACGCCAACGCCGCTGAAGCGCCGGGTGCTGGAAGATTCGACCTGGTAGAAGGATTCGAAAATACGATCCAGCTTGTTCTTGGGGATGCCAATGCCGTGGTCGCGCACCCCGATCCAGACGCGTTCATCTGCCAAGGGGGTGATGATCACTTCGATCAGGCCGCCGCCCGGGCTGAACTTCAACGCGTTATCCAGCAGCACTTGCAGCACCTGGGCAATGCCGCGCTTATCGCCTTGGGCCAGCGGGATATCCTGGTCATAAGTTTTTACGATGCGCTTGTAATCGTCGTGTGATTTCCAGCTGCGCTCCAGGTTGCGGATTGCCAGGTCAA
>DAOUEM010000029.1:0-13983 GCA_034430555.1 Anaerolineae bacterium
GGGTGCCGTAGGGGAAAGGGTGGCCGTTGGCCATCCGCTGGACGAGATCGCTGGTCAGGTAGCGCAGCACTGCACCGATGAAGCCGCCGATGCCGACGAGGATGATGTTGATCACGAGTCCATTCCTGAAGAGCGCCGGCAGCTAACAATGGTCCGGGGCAACAGGCGGGCATTATAGCGCGCGCCGCCGATTTGTGCACCTGTGCTGCCGCCGGTCGCCCCTCGCCACGATTGACAAGCCTCCCCCAGGACGGTAGACTCGTAATCCACTTCCACGCCGCCCGCTGGTATTGTGTGTAAGAGGCTCGGGCTGGGTCCTGCGCGGCAGAGCCTTCGAATCGTGTCAGGACCGGAAGGTAGCAGCACTAAGGAGTTTACTCTGGGTGCCGCAGGGTTGCCTGGCCTGAGCCCCTTGCACACAACACCCTCACGCACAACTACCCGGCCCACGCTGGCCGGGTGTCAAGCCGGCGCGAAAGGTGGCTTCGTGGCATTTGACTCTTCGCCCAATCAGGCCCGTCCCCCCCGTCTGGTACCCTATCGCTCCCACCGTGCGGCCCCGACAGGTGTGATTCTGCTGGCCCTGGCGCTCGGCGTGTTATTGCTGGCTGGCCTGTTTTTCCTGCTGACGCAAAAGACCGTGGCCCTGGACATTGACGGGCAGGTGGTCACTTTCCGCACCCACCAGTCGACCGTCGGCGCGGCCCTGGACGAGATCGGCCTGTCCCTGGCCCCGCAGGATACCCTCAGCCCCGGCCAGGACGATCCGCTGGAGAACGGGGCCGTGATCCGTGTGCGGCGGGCGCAGGCGGTGCTGGTCGAGGCCGATGGCCGCCTGATCGAGCTGCAATCCTTGCAGCGGGTGCCGCTGGCCCTGCTCTCCGAGGCCGGGGTGCCGCTGGGCCGCTACGACCTGGTGATCGTGGACGGCGTGATCGCCTGGGACCCCACCCAGCTGATCGACCAGGCCCCGGCTTACGTGCAGGTGGTGCGCGCCGTCTCGGTCACCATCGACGACGACGGCCAACTCATCCCTATCTTCACCACGGAAGCCACCATCGGCGGGGCGCTGCACGCTGCCGGGCTGACCCTCTACCTGGCTGACCAGATCACGCCCGACGTGAGCGCGCCCATCACCGACGGCCTGACGATCACCATCCGCCGCTCACAGCCGGTTACCGTGACCACCGCCGAGACGACCGTCCGCACCCGCACGCTGGCCGATACGGTCGGCGCGGCCCTGGCCGAGACCGGCCTGGCCCTGGTCGGGGAAGATTACAGCATCCCGCCGCCGGAAGCGCCCCTGCCGCCCGACGGCCTGATCCGCGTAGTGCGCGTCCGCGAGGACCTGCTGATCGAGCGCGGCGAAATCCCCTACGCGACCCTGTACCGCCCCGACGAGACCATGGCGCTGGACGAGTTGCGCGTCCTGCGACCCGGGACGGCGGGCATCCAGGAGCGCCGCACGCGCATCCGCTACGAGGACGAGGTCGAGGTCAGCCAGGTGGTGGAGCCGCTGCGCATCGCCCAGCCCTCCCAGGACGAGATCGTGGCCTACGGCACGCAGATCGTGATCCGCACCCTGGAAACGCCCGGCGGCCCGCTGGCCTACTGGCGCGTGATCCGGATGTTGGCCACCAGCTACAGCCCGGCCACCTCCTCCAAGCCGCCCGACGCGCCCAGCTACGGCCTCTCCGGGACGGGCATCCCGGTGGCGCGGGGCATCGTGGCCGTCGACCCGGACGTGATCCCCTACTTCACGCGGGTGTACGTGGCCGGCTACGGGGAAGGGCTGGCGGCGGACAGCGGCGGCGCGATCAACGGGCGGCGCATCGACCTGGGCTACGGCGACGACGACCTCGAACTGTGGTACTCCTGGGTGGACGTTTACCTGCTGACCCCCGTGCCCCCGGCCGAGGATATCCTGTACGTGCTGCCGTAGAACCGGCGGCATCCTCCCCATAATAAGGGTGGCATGTCGCCGGGTTCGTGGTATGGTAGTCGTGTATGTTATTGTCCGCCCCCAGCGCCAAACGACGGCCTGGGGGATTCGATCATGGGCAGACCCAAACGACTATGTCGATCACGAAAGCCTTTTTTGTGCGGGAGCTGATCCGCCTTCGCCGCAACATCGCTCGCCTGGAAGGCAGCCTGACCCGCTACCCCCCGCAATCGGAGCGCGCCGATGGGCAGCGCGCCCTGCTGGCCATCGAGCAGCGCAACCGCATAATCCTGTTCGACCTGGCCGAGCACGCCGCCGACCCCGTCGCGCTTGACCTCGCCCTGCGCCTGCGCTACGGCAAGGCCCGGCAGCGGCATGATCGCGCGGCCCGGGCCAGCGCGGTGGATGACCATCACCTGGGCGATGACTGGTGGGAGTCGCTGGGCGAGATTCAGTACCTGGCTTTTTTACAGGCGCGGCTGAAGGAACTGCTGCAACAACACGGCCCCGAGTCCATCAAACGCGAGATCGAGGCGGCGGCGCGTTACAAAGACCTCGGGCCGGGACTGGCCCTCAAGGAGGTGCTGCACGCGCTGGCCAGCAGCCACCGCGCGGAACAGGGCATGCTCTCCATCCTCCAGGACGACATCGGCATGCCGGAAGACTGAGCCGCCTCACCGGTCCAGCGGCAGCAGGAAGCTGAAGCCGTGTTCCTGGAAGCCTAGCCGCCGGTAGAACTGGTGGGCATGCTGCCGCGCATAGCCGCTGGAGAGCACGATTTTGTAACAGCCGCGCGCCCGTGCCTGCTCGGAGGCGTGCCCCATCAGCACCCGGCCGATGCCCTCGCCCTGTGTATCCTGGTGGACCACCACGTCTTCGACGATGGCCGAGCACCGCCCGCCATGCGACAATTGCTGCACGAAAACCAGCGCATAGGTGCCGACGATCTCGCCCTCGATTTCGGCCACGAACAGGTGGTGATTGGGCTGCTGCTGGATTTCCTGGAAGGCAGCCAGCGCCCGGTCAGGCGGCAGCGCGCGGTCGGTGCCGTCCAGCAGCCGGATCAGGTGGGTGATGGCCGGCAGATCGTCGGCGGTTGCCTCGCGAATCAACATTGTGCCTTTATCCTTTGGTGAATAGTAACTGGCGCCTAGTTCCGCCAGAAGTCGCCCGCGCCGCGCGGGCAGCCTCAGGCGGGGTCTTCGCCCTCGTCGTCCGGGCCGGTGGCGCTGCCATCCACCGTAAAATCGCCTGGGTAATCGGCCGAGAAATCGGCCGAGAAATCGGCGTCGTCCAGCGCCGAACCGCTTTCCAGCAGGTCCACGTCGTCGCCTTCCAGTAAGACCATCGCCTCTTCGTAGTATTCCTCCGGGGTGAGGATGTCGGTCGTGCCCAGCACGCCCATGGTCAGGCCCAGCGCGCGCCCCGCCGACTCCCAGTAGACCCAGGTCGGAATGCCGGCCGTTTTGAGGAGGCCGGCCACGATGGCCGCTTCTGCTTCGCCATAGGCGGTGGCGACCACGTACCACGGCCGGTTATCGGGGCCGCGCCGTGTTGAAGGGAAACGTTCGTCCATGGAGTGCTCCTGGTATCTTCGGGCGGCCTGGTCGGCCGTTATTCTCCCGGTGGGCGGTTCAGTATATAATACCTCTAGATGGACCGGTTCTAAAAACATCTGGAATGGCTGAAGGCCAGGGGGATAGTATGAAAAACGGACGGCGACGTTTATTGGTAGGGATGCTATTGGCGGCTCTGCTCGTCCAGGTGGGCGTCAGCGCCGGCGGGATCGGCGCGGCTCCATCGGGCGCGCTTGACGGCAGTTTTAACACGGCCCTGGCCATCCGGCGGACCACGCCGGGCGATACCAGCGGCCAAACGGCGGACGTGCTCCTGCTGTCGCCCTCGGACAGCGCGGTGACGGCGACTACGGTCGTGACGGGCGGGGCGGCGGCCCACATCGTCGGCTGGCGGGATGCCGACAACCTGCTGGTCGTGCGCGGCGCCGGCGACGGGATGAGCTACGACATGGTGCGCTTCGATCCGGCCGGCGGCGGCGAGCAGGTGCTGGGCACCGACCTGGACCTGGACCGCAGTTACCGGCTCACCCCGGACGGCGGCGGCGTGATGAGCTGGCCGCACAACGCGCCCAATATCGCGCCTTTCCTCGACCTGCGGGTGTATGACTCCACCGGCATGGCCCTGCGCAGCACGTTTGATATCGGCGGCGGGGCGGTGGTCGGGGCGGAGCTGGCCGGTTGGAACGGCAGCCGCGCCTATTTTTACACTGGCGCCCCTGCCGATGCCCTGGTGATGGTCGACCTGGCCGGCGGCACGGTCAGCGGGCCGATCGACCTGCTGGCCGCCGGCGACGGCGATGAGATCGTCGTCGATGCCAGCCTGTCGACGGTGTCGGGGCTGGCCCTGGTGGGCCGCGTCAACCCCAAGGACCTCAACGGCGTGTACACCGTGCCGCTGCAAACGCCCGACTTCTGGCCGGCCACCACCGACGCCAGCCCGCGCCCCACGGCCCAGGTCCGGCCCCACGCCCTGAGCGCCATCGGCGAGGCGCAGCGCGTCAGCTGGAGCGAGGACGGCTCCCGGGCGGTGATCGTGGCGGCGCAGCCCGGCGAGTTCGGTTTCAGCAACGCCTTTCTCTCCGGGCCGGGTTTTGTCTCGGCGACGGCCACCGGCGCGCGGCTGGCCTTCGATTCCTGCGTGCGCTTCACCCCGGATAATAACTGGCTGCTGTACACGAGCGCGGCAGGCGATACGCTGCTGGCGCTCCCGCTGGCCAATCCCACCACCATCCCGCAGACGCTTTACAGCGGTGAGGCCATGCTGGACCTGTGCGAAGCGGCCTGGCAGCCGGCCGGCGGCACGGTCGGCGACGGCGACGGCGGCGACGGCGGCGTGACCATCGGCGGCGGCGAACAGCCGACCGCGATCGCCGTGGGCCAGATGGTCACGGGGCGCATCGATGACGACAATTACGCCGTCGAGTACGCCCTGACGCTCCAGGCCGGGCAGGTGGTCACCATCACCATGCAGCGGGCCAGCAACGAACTGGACCCGCTGTTGTACGTCTTCAGCCCGACCGGCGCCGAACTGGCCCGCAACGACGACGCCGAAGTGACGGTCGGCGGCAGCTTCGTCAACGCCCAGATCGTGGACTTCACCGCCCCGGCGGACGGGGTGTATACCATCCGGGCCACGCGCTTCCGCGAGGCGAACGGGCCGACCGTCGGCAATTTTGAGCTGAGCGTGGCGGAGGGCGGCGGCCAAGCCCCGTCCAACCCGATCGCCATCGGCAGCAGCGTGACCGGCGAAATCGCCGAGGGCGTTCATACGGTGGACTACACGATCGCGCTCTCGGCAGGGCAGATCATCACCGTCACCATGGAGGCGTTATCCGGCAACCTGGACACCTACCTGCAAATCAATGCCGTCGATGGCCGGGAGCTGGCCTACAACGACGACGCCGCGGCAATGGTCGGCGACAACTCCTTCAACTCCCAGATCGTCAACTTCACCGCCCCGGCGGACGGCACCTACACCATCCAGGCGACGCGCTATCGCCAGGAGAACGGCTCCTCTTCCGGGCAGTTCCGGCTGTCCGTCACGGGCGGGGAGCAGGGCGGCGGCCCGGAACCGATCCCCGTCGCGCCGATCAATGTCGGCAACAGCCTCACCGGCGAGATCACCGATAGTCGCTACGCGGCGGATTACACCATCGCGCTGCAAACCGGGCAGCGGATCACGGTGACCATGGAGCGCCAGGGCGGCACGCTGGATGCTTACCTGGTCATCCTGGACCCGAGCGGGCGGGAGGTCGCCTTTAACGACGACGCGGCCATCCAGGTCGGCATCACGCCGCTGAACGCGCAGATCGTGGACTTCGCGCCCCCGGCGGCGGGCACCTATACCATCCGGGCGACGCGCCTGGGCCAGCAGGCCGGTTCCTCGGTGGGGCAGTACCTGCTGCGCGTGGCCGCCTCGTCCGGCGTGGTCCCTCCCCCGACGGCGACGCCCCCGGTCACCGGCGGCGGTGAGGTGGTCGATGGCGTGCAGGTGGGCGGCCCGGTCGCGGTGGGCGAGTCCCGCACCGGCACCATCCAGGGCGTGGTGTACGCCGTCGAGTACAGCATCGACCTGGCCGCCGGCGAGACCATCGCCCTCTCCGTGGTGGCCACCAGCGGCGACCTGGACACGTTCCTCATCGTTTACGATACGAACAACGACGCGGCGGCTTACAACGACGATGCCGCCGTCCAGATCGGCGATACGCCCTACAACTCCGCCATCACGGGTTATACCACCCCGGTGAGCGGCACCTACTACATCTGGGTCACGCGCTACCAGCTTGCGGATGGCGACTCCACCGGCAGCTACGAGCTTCAGGTGACGCCGGGCGTGGCTGCCAGTATCCAGCAGGGCGGTTTCATCAGTATTGACGGCGGCAGCGTGACGGGCGAGATTACCAACACGATCTACGCGGTGGATTACACCCTCCAGCTTCGGTCCGGCCAGAGTATCACCATCACCATGGAGGCGTTGGACCTGGGGTTGGACACTTACCTGGCGATCCTGGACTCTGCCGGCAACGAGCTGGCCTTCAATGACGACGCGGAGGAGCAGGTCGGCGAGAGCGTGCTTAACTCGCAGATCGTGGGCTTCACCGCGCCCAACAACGGCACCTATACCGTGCGGGCGACGCGCTTCTTCCAGGAAGGCGGCTCGTCGGTGGGCAGCTTCTCCTTGCGGGTGGACCTCGCCAGCAGCGCCAGCAACAAGTAACGGGCGCGCTGATCCGGTGAGATGAGGTTTGATAGAGCGGGGTGGGTGCGCGCCTGCTGCGGCAGGCGCGCCTGCCCCGACTGTTTAGCCGGGTGAAACAGGCCGCTGACCGGCACGGTGCCGGCTGTCGGATGAACGTTCCGCCGATTCCGGATACAATAGGGGAATGATGATTTAACGGTTGGAGGCGACTCGAGGCGAACAGAGAGGCTGGTACCCTGTGAAAGCGGATTATGTCCTAGATTACGACGTGCTCTCCCGGACGCGCGAGCATCACCTCTACCTGCTGGCCCGCATCAAGGCCGGCCCGATGCCGCACGACGCCGACCGGCGGCCGCTCAACCTGTGCGTGGTGCTGGACCGCAGCAGTTCCATGACCGGCGACAAACTGGCCAACGTCAAAAAAGCGGCGCAGTTCCTGGTGCAGCGCCTGGGCGGGGACGATCGCTTCAGCCTGGTGACCTACAACGAGGCGGTGGAAGTCAACCTGCGGCCCGGCCCGGCCCTCCAGAAGGACGCCATCAACCAGGCGATCCAGGCCATCCGGGCGTTGGGTACCACCAATCTCAGCGGCGGCTGGCTGCAGGGCTGCACCCTGGTGGCCGAGAACCTGGTCGAGGGCCAGGTCAACCGCGTGCTGCTGCTCACCGACGGCCTGGCCAACGAAGGCGTCACCGACGCCGACCGGCTGGCCACCATGGCCAACCAGAAGCGGGTGGAGGGCGTCACCACCACCACCATGGGCGTCGGTCTGGACTTCAACGAAGACCTGCTGACCCGCCTGGCGACCGAGGGCGGCGGCGCCTTTTATTTCATCGATAACCCGGACCAGGCCCCGCAGATTTTCACCAGCGAGCTGCAAGACCTGATGAACGTGGTCGGCCAGAACCTGACCATCACCCTGACCTTGCAGCCAGAGGTGAACATGGTCCGCCAGCTCAATGCCTATCCGGCGGCCATCAAAGGGCGCGAGATCACTTTCCGCCTGGGCGACCTGTACGCCGACGAACTCAAGACCATGGTGCTGGAACTGGCCATCCCGGCCATGGGGGAGCTGGGCCGCTTCCAGGTGGGCGAGCTGCGCTTCGACTACGACGAGCTGGGCGGCGAGCACGTCTCCCACCAGACGCTGAAGCTGCCGATCCTGGTCAATACGGTCGACGACGCCGACTTCGAGGGCCAGGCCCCCAACGCCGAGGTGGTCAAGTCCGCCCTGATGCTGCGCGCCGCCCGCGCCCGCGAGGAGGCCATCCAGTACGCCGACAAGGGCGAGTTCCAGCGGGCCTCGGAAATTCTCGGCGACGCCGCCGATGCCATCGACGGCACGGTCCTGGAAGACGACGACCTGCAGAAGCAGCACGACATGCTGCGCGAAGAAGCGGTCGACATGGAAATGGGCGCGCGCCGCTACGATTCCTACAGCCGCAAGACCAGCACCACCAAGCTCTATACCACCTCCCGCCGCTCGTCGTCCGCCGATTCGATGGACCAGACCGTCGCCCTGCACGGACGGCTCAAGGCGTCCCGCGCCGCCCTGGAACGCAGCGGCGACACGCCCTCCCTCCTGACGTGGAAGCGCGAGCAGATGGACCTCAGCCCGCGCGATCACGTGCACATTGGCCGCGCCGCCGACAACGACATCGTCATCCCGGAGGAGGACGTCTCCACCCATCACTGCCGCATCGTGCGGGAGGAGGACGACCTGATCCTGGAGGACCTGGGCAGCACCAACGGCACCTTCGCCAACGGCGGCCAGTTGCAGGGGCGCTTCCGCCTCAGCGCCGGCGACATCATGACGGTCGGCTCCTGGCTGTTCATGTTCAAGGGGTAGGGGCGCTTCGCAGCGGTCATCTGTCAGCTATCAGTCTGCGTGGCCCCATCATCTGATCGGCCTGCCATGTTATAATGATCGCAGCGTTTATTGAGCGTGAGGGCCGATCATGTCCACCGCACAGCCCGTAACCGAACAAGCCGCCGCCGTCCCGGAGCGTTTGTCCTGGGAAGCCTTCCTCGCCTGGGAGACGGACGTCCGCGCCGAGTGGGTCGATGGAGAGGTGCAAATCATGTCCCCCAATACGGGTACCCATCAGAAGATCGCCGGTTTGTTTTACATGCTGCTCCTGCGTTTTCTCAAATTGACGGACCTGGGCAACGTGTGGGCCGCGCCGATGCTGATGCGCCTGCCGGAGAAGCCTTCCGGGCGGGAGCCGGACGTGCTCGTCCTGCTGGGCGATCACCTGGACCGCTACCGCGAGACTCACGTCGACGGCCCCGCCGACCTGGTGGTCGAGGTGATCTCCGAGGAGAGCCAGGCCCGCGACCGGGGCGACAAGTTCACCGAGTACGAGACTGCCGGCATCGGCGAATACTGGCTGGCCGATCCCCTGCGCGCCAACGTGGACGTCTACCGGCTGGACGATAGGGGCCGCTACCAGCGCGCGACCCCCGACGCGGACGGACACTATCACAGCGGCGTGCTGCCCGGCTTTACCGTGGACCCGGCCTGGCTGTGGCGCGCCGACGACATCGACCCCGGCGAAGTGGTGGCCTTCGTGGCGGCCATGCTGCCCTCTGGTGCCTGATCGGGGCGCAGGGTGGACATCTTTCCAAAGACAGAGTAATCATATCGAGGCATCAAAATGCCAGAGGAATCTGAACGCTTATTCGAACTATATGGCGATGCAATCCGTAAATATGTGGGAGAAGGTGTGCTTAAACACCCCGATCTACGCGATACGCCATGTAGTTTTATGATTGGGCAATTCTCTGATGGCAGAGTGCGGTTTGAATGTACGTTTCCACCGGGTAAAAATTGGATACCTGATGGATCAGGGCGCACAAGATTGGAAGGTACAACAACGGATGGAGTGCCCTTGATAGCAAGCCCGTTAATCTGTACTAGAGCGGTTCCTGGTCAAGCGTATTTCTTTTTGAATGGTTCAAGCTCTGATGATCATGGTTTTAGGGTAGGAATTCCACAATGGAATAAAAATGTACTGGTTCGATTCGCGTTGGTCAACTTTGAATTTGTGGGCAACGAAATTGACAACTGGCAGCAGATGGAAACCTACCATTCCAAGTTAGGGCTGTTGAATCTGAGTTTGGATGGACAAACTGTCACGATTCGCCGAGTAGATGATTATGAAGATCGGATCAACCTGCTTCGCGCGCGGGGTGGGGTTGATGTTACCTGTCAACTATCTTTAGTCACGGATAATCCCCTCGAATCCAAACTATTGGCTGAGAGATTATGTAGATTACTTACCATTGCTAGGGGGACAATTGTTGCCTGGTTGTATTTTGATGTACTGTCTTCTGAGGGAGATGTTATCTATACCGAGCATATACCGTCAGTTACCACATCCTTTTCAAGTGGGTTGCAGGTAATTGAACGTGGTTCTCATATGGACACAAAGGCATTTATTGAGACAGCTTATAACCACCTTGACGTAATCACGAAATCGTATAGTCTCAACCTGATTGCGCGTAGACACGCAGATGCACGTTCCAATATCGGTTCCATGGAATTTCGGGCGTTAGGCTTAGTACAACTCGTAGAATACTTGGTTGGGACCTTTGCTCGTGAGTCTGATCGGGAGTGGATTATTGACTATGATGAGTTTATCAATAGCGAGGACAAATTGGAAAGTGGTTTAAGAGAAGTTATCGAAGACACCTTTCCAAACATGAATCGAAACGCTAAACGAAAAATGTTGGCACACATAAAAGGGTTAAATCGCGTACCTTTCGAACATAACCTGAGTAAAATGTGTTCGGTTCTCAGAATACCCCTGGAAAATAATGAAGTTCACGAGTTCAAGAAAACACGCGATTCATTAGTACATACGGCATACTTCGGAGATCGAGAAGAAGTTGAAAACTATCGTGATTGCGCTTGGGAGCGTTATTGTCAGGCAGTACATTTAGTAGACAAGATTTTACTTGGTATGTTTGGATACGAGGGGCAGTATTTTAATTGCTCGAATCTACAATATGAAATGTTCAAACCAATGGAGTGAGTCTGTAGTTGCTTTTCATTCCTTGCCTCTCCCGCCCGGACCCCGTTACAATAGCCCCTATTCGAACATCCGACCGACTCACGGAAAGACTCTTTGCCATGGCTGATTCGCCCCTCCTAGACGGACTCAACGAGGCCCAGCGCCAGGCGGTTGCCGCCGGGGAAGGCCCTCACCTGATCCTGGCCGGGCCGGGCAGCGGCAAAACGCGCGTGCTCACCCACCGCGTCGCCTACCTGATCCGGGAGATGGGCGTGCGCCCCTACCACATCATGGCCGTGACCTTCACTAACAAGGCCGCCCGCGAGATGAAGGGCCGCATCTACCACATGCTGAGCGCGGCGGGCGAGGCCTCCGAGGACCTCAGTGAGTCCTACAGCGGGCTGGTGGTCGGCACCTTCCACGCGACCTGCGCCCGCTTCCTGCGCGTCGAAGCCGAGCACGGCCATTACAGCCGCGACTACGTGATCTACGATACGCGCGACCAGCGCGACGCCTGCAAGCGCGCCGCCCTCGAGCTGGGCGTGGACATCAAACGCTTCACGCCGCGCAGCCTGCTCAACGCCATCTCCGGCGCGAAAAACGAGCTGCTCACCCCGGAAATCTACGCCGACCGGGTGGAGACCTACTACGGGGAAGTGGCGGCCCGCGTCTACGGGCGCTACCAGCAGCTCCTGCGCGAGGCCAACGCCATGGACTTCGACGACCTGCTGATGCAGACGGTCGACCTGTTCCAGCGCCGCCCGGAAGTCGCCGAGAAGTACCAGGCGCGCTTCGAATACGTGCTGGTGGACGAGTTCCAGGATACCAACTTCGCGCAGTACATGCTGGTGCGGGCGCTGGCCCTGCCGCAGGACAACGTCTTCGCGGTGGGCGATCCCGACCAGAGCATCTACGCCTTCCGCGGGGCGGACCATCGTAACGTGCTGCGCTTCGAGCACGACTTCCCGGAGGCGCGCACCATCCTGCTGGAACAGAACTACCGCTCCACCCAGAACATCCTCGACGCCGCGGTGGCCGTAATCAACCGCAACCCCAACCGCACGCCCAAGCGCCTCTTCACCGACCGGGGGGCGGGCGAATCGCTGGCGATCTACGAGGCGTATGACGAGGACGACGAGGCCAACTACGTCGTGGGGGCCATCCACGAGATGAACGAAAACGCCCTCTACAACCCCGGCGAGTGCGCCGTGATGTACCGCACCAATGCCCAGTCCCTGCGGCTGGAGACGGCCTTCCGCAGCGCCGGCATTCCCTATCACATTTACCGGGGCCGCAGTTTTTACGACCGTAAGGAGATCAAGGACCTGACCGCCTTCCTGCGCCTGGTGGAGAACCCCAACGACACCGTTGCCCTGGAGCGGGTGATCAACCTGCCGCCGCGCGGCATCGGGGCCAAGACGCTGCAAGCCCTGTTCGAGTGGGCTGCCGAGCGCGGCTTGCAGGCCGGCGTGACGCTGCTCAGCCTGCGGGCCGGGGCGGAAGGTCCCTTCAATTCTCGCGCCGCCCGCGCCCTGGAGGGTTTCGCCGATCTGCTGGCCGGGTGGCAGGCGCTGGTCGAGGCCGGGCAGCCGCCCCAGGCCGTCCTGGATGCCGTGATCACCGACATCGGCTACGAGCGCTACCTGCGCACCGGCGACCCGGAGGGCGAAGATCGCTGGGAGAACGTGCTGGAGCTGCGCGCCCAGACCGCCGATCCCGAGTTCACGACGCTGACCGACTTCCTGACCGACGCCGCCCTCAAGAGCGACGCCGATACCCCCGACGAGGAAGACGCCGTCGCCCTGATGACCCTGCACAGCGCCAAGGGCCTGGAATTCCCGGTGGTGTTCATCGCCGGGCTGGAGGACGGCACCCTGCCGCACAGCCGCAGCGTCGAGGCGGACCAGAACGGCGACACCGAGGCGCTGCCGGAAGAACGCCGCCTGTTGTACGTCGGGCTGACGCGGGCCAAAGATCGGCTGCACCTGAGTTATGCCTTCCGCCGGGCGCGCTACGGCTTCGAGCCGGCGGTGCCCAGCCGCTTCCTGTATGACCTGCCGGCGGAGGCGCGCGAAGGTTCCCCGCTGGCCGCCGCGCAGGCCCGCCGCGAGGAGACCTACCAGCGTATGACGGCCTGGGCCGCCGACCTGCCGACCGTGGTCGGGCGCAAGCGGGCCTCAGCCGCGGGAGGGCCGGGCCAGGCTCATCCGGAAGCGCCGCCGCCGCGCTTCCGGACGGGGCAGTCGGTGGTCCATCCGGTCTTTGGAGAAGGCGTGGTGCTCGAGTCCAAGCGCTACGGCAGCACGGAAGAGGTGGACGTCGAATTCAGTGAATCCGGCCGCAAGCGCATCGACGGCGGCTTTCTCGCGCCGCTGGGAGAGTAACCGGACGGTTGGATCGGGGAAGCCGCGGCTTCCTCGCGCCGCTGGGGGGCAGGCGGCGGACCGGCGTCGGAGGCTATAATGGTGAGGCGGCTGATGATCGTCAGGCGGGGCGTGGGGGGCGATAAACGCGCCAGCCCGTTTACTTGCGGGGCAGGACGCGCCCTGCGGGAAAGGTCGTGCGTAAAAAGCCAGGGGGAGGGGGCACATGGTCGATTCAGACGGCGGGCACTGGCCATTTTTTTACGGCTTACAGCCCAGCTGGACGCGGCCTGATCGCTTCTACCGTATTTTTGTGGCCGAGGACGGTTTTTACGGGGCCTGGGTGGCCGGGCAGTTGTACAACGTCGAGGTCGCCCGCTACTGGTCGGAAGAGGTGAAGCTGGTCGCGCCCTATTACGCGCGCCTGGCCGTGCAGACCCGCGCCGAGCGCGAACGCCGCTACGCCGCCATGGACGTCCGCGGACCGGATTTTTTGCGCAGCGACCCGCGCAACTTCCACCTGCCCGCCCAAAAGATCGCCCACGCAGCCCTGTACCGCCAGCCCAGCCGCTGGACCGCGCCCTTCCAAAACAGCGGCCGGCTGGAGTTTTACCTGAGGGACGGCGGACGGCGGCGCTTCATTTTGCTGGAACGCGCTTTTGTATCGGTGCGCACCCTGGTGGAGCGAGTCGTGCCGCCGGGCCAGATCGTGACGGTGGACGAAGCGGCGCAAGAGGCTGCGGCCTCATAGGTCATCATTGAGGAGGACACCATGCAACGTTATCTCATCACCGGGGCGAACCGGGGCATCGGGCTGGCGCTGGTGAAGGCCCTGGCCGGGCAGGAGTCGGCGCGTATCTTCGCCACCTGCCGCAAGCCGCCGGCC